>JAQTRM010000011.1:0-5199 GCA_028711825.1 Candidatus Omnitrophota bacterium
AAAGGTTACCGTCCGCAGTTCTATTTCAGGACTACCGACGTTACCGGGGCGGCGAATCTTCCGGAAGGTGTGGAGATGGTTATGCCGGGTGATAATGTGAGCCTGGAAGTAGAATTAATCACTCCGATCGCTATCGAGAAGGAATCTCGCTTCGCGATCCGCGAAGGCGGTCATACCGTAGGCGCCGGAGTAGTTACCGAGGTAATCGCCTAAGATATGGACACGCAAAAGATACGCATCAAATTAAAAGCATACGATCATCGCCTCCTGGATCAGGCGGTTGTCGAAATTGTGGATACGGTGAAGCGCACCGGGGCCAAGATTTCCGGCCCCGTGCCGCTTCCCACTAAAAGGGAAATTTATACGGTCCTGCGTTCCCCGCACGTGGACAAGAAATCGCGGGAACAATTTGATTTATCTACCCATAAACGCCTTATTGACATCTATGAACCCACAGCAAAGACCATCGATTCATTAAGGAAATTAAACCTGCCCGCAGGAGTGGATGTAGAGATCAAGTAGAAAATCAACCCATTCGAGCCGCCTCATCAGGGAACTTTTTTGTTCTAAAGCTGCTGGGCGAGCCGGATGTGTCAAGAACGGATAAGATAAATGATTGGATTAATTGGAAAAAAAATCGGAATGACCCAAATTTTTGCTGCGGATAACAGCTTGGTCGGAGTTACCGCGATCCAGGCAGGTCCTTGTCCGATCCTGGCGGTAAAAGAAAAAAATATCCAGCTGGGGTTTGACGCGGCGAATGAAAAAAGCCTGAAGAAGGCGCAGTTAGGGCTTTATAAAAAACTGAATGTTACTCCGCGCAAGGTGATGCGGGATGTTTCCCGCGAGCCGGAGGCGGAATATAAGGTGGGTGATGAGTTAAAGGTCGATTTGTTTACCGAAGGTGAATTTGTGGATGTAAGCGGAGTTTCCATCGGCAAAGGATTTGCCGGCGGCATGAAACGCTGGCATTGGAAGGGCGGGCCGCGTACGCATGGTTCGACTTCACACCGCCGGATAGGCTCGGCCGGTTCCAGTACAACTCCGGGCAGGGTTTTTAAGGGGCATCATATGCCCGGCCACCTGGGAGCGCAGAGGGCAACCATTCAGAATCTTAAGGTTATCAAGGTGGATTTGGAAAATAATCTCCTTTTGGTCGAAGGCGGGGTACCGGGGCACAAGAATGCTTATTTGGTGGTTACCAAGTCTTTTAAAAAAAGGCCTAAAAAGGCAGCGGCCAAGAAATAATACGGATATCCGTTAGAAAATAACGAAAGAAACCTATAAAATGGAAAATAAAGAAGAATTGAACAATGCCACACCGGCAAAGATCGTTAAGGTCCAGGACGCTCCTAAAGTGTTTATTTTACCTATATATAACACTGAAGGCAAAGAGGTCGATACTATAAAGCTGGATGCCGCTATTTTTGACGGCAGCCAGAATTTAAACTGCCTGCACCAGGCGGTGTTGGGTTTTCTGGCTAACCAGAGAAAGGGTCTGGCTTCTACTAAGACCCGGGGAGAGGTTTCGGGAGGCGGCAGGAAACCCTGGAAACAGAAAGGAACGGGTAGGGCGCGTGTAGGTTCAAACAGGTCTCCTCTTTGGAGGCACGGAGGCGTGGTTTTCGGTCCGCACCCCAGGGATTTTTCCTACGAGATACCCCAAAAAATAAAGAAGTCTGCTTTAAAAACAAGTTTGAACCTTAAGTTGAAAGAAAATAATCTCACAATCCTGGATGATTTTAAGATCGAGGCGCCTAAAACCAAGCAGGCGGTCGGGGTTCTTTCCAATCTTAAGCTTTTTTCCGCCAAGGATAAGAAACCGCAAAAGATTTTGTTCCTGACGCATAAATTGGATCTCAGGCTTAAGGACGCGTTGAAGAATATCAGCTTCCTGACGGTGGATTTGGCTGCGGGATGCCATGCATATGGAGTGATGAACAGCCAGAAACTGCTTATTACCAAGGCCGGCCTGATGGAATTGACAGAAAGGTTAAAATCATGAGCCATAGCGCATTGACGATTAAGGCTTTATTACAAACTGAAAAATCCAGCGCTTACCTTCCTGAGGGAAAATATCTTTTTCTGGTGCAGAATTCCGCCAATAAAATTCAGATTAAGCAGGCGGTGGAGCAGGCCTATAAAGTAAAAGTCAAAGAGGTGAATACTTTTATCTCGGCGGGAAAATTAAAAAGAGTAAGGCGCCAGCTGGGGCGTACCTCCGACACCAAGAAGGCAGTTGTAACCTTGGCGGAAGGGCAGAAGATAGAGATTAAGTAATTTAAAAACCAGGAAGAAATAGGAAAATAAAATGGGTATAAAAAAATTTAAACCGACAACTCCTTCCAGAAGACATATGAGCGGCCCGGATTTTGCCGAGATTACCAAGGATAAGCCGGAGAAGTCTCTCCTGGTGCCGTTAAAGCGCACGGGAGGAAGGAACTCCTACGGGAGGATTACCACCAGGCATATCGGCGGCGGACATAAGCGTATGCTGCGGATTATAGATTTTAAGCGCGATATTTACGATCAGCCGGCAAAGGTACTGGCGATTGAATACGACCCTAACCGTTCCGCGCGTATCGCGCTGGTGGAGTATCCGGATAAGAAAAAGTGTTATATTATCGCTCCTTTAGGGCTTAATGTCGGCGATATCGTGATTTCGAGCAATCAGAAGGAAGTAGAGATTCGGCAGGGTAATTGTCTTATTATCCGCAATATCCCTTCCGGAACTTTGATTCATAATATCGAATTATCGGTGGGAAAAGGCGGACAGATCGTGCGCAGCGCGGGAACCAGCGCGCAGATTATGGCCAAAGAAAACAATATGGCGCATATCCGCCTGCCTTCCGGAGAAGTAAGATTGATCAGCCTGGACTGCCATGCGACGATCGGCCAGATCGGAAATGTGGATCATGACGCGATTATACTGGGCAAGGCAGGAAAGAGCCGCTGGCTGGGCATTAAACCCTCGGTAAGAGGCGTGGTAATGAATCCTTTTGACCATCCTCACGGCGGAGGCGAGGGAAAGAGCGGGCAGGGTAATCCGCATCCGGTTACGCCATGGGGTAAGCCTACTAAAGGGTATCGCACGAGAAACCGCAAGAAATATTCGAACAAATTTATCGTTAAGAGAAGGAAGCCATAATTATGCCGCGTTCATTGAAGAAGGGTCCGTACGTAGAGGAAAGTTTATTGAGGAAGGTAGAGAAACAGACGAAAGCCGGGTTACGCCAGGCGATCAAGACCTGGAGCAGGCGCTCGACGATCATTCCGGATTTTGTAGGGTTGACATTCGCGGTACACGACGGCAGGAGGCATATCCCGGTTTTTATCACTGAGAATATGGTGGGGCATAAACTGGGAGAATTCGCGCCTTCACGTATTTTCAAGAAACACGGCGGTATTAAAGCCAAAAAAGCGGCGGAAAAAACGTAAAAATCAGAATATAGAATGTAGTAGGTAGAATATAGGGAAAACTAGGAAAATGATAGCTAAAGCTGAAGGAAAATTTTTAAGGGTTTCACCGAGTAAAGTGCGTATCGTGCTGGATCTTATTCGCGGCAAGGATGTTTTGGAAGCGCAGAGCATACTGCTGCATTTGAATAAAAGGCCGAAAGAATTTTTGAGTAAGATACTGAAATCGGCGATTGCTAACGCTAAAGTAAAAGGGGTATCGGCGGATAAGCTTTATATTTCCAAAGCAATTTGTAATCCCGGGCCGATGTGGAAAAGGTTTAAGGCCGCCGCTTTCGGGCGCGCGTCTTCGATTTTAAAACGTACCGCGCATATTAAAATAGAGCTGGATTTAAATTCAGAGCGTTAAGTAAGGAGCGTAATTTATGGGTCATAAAGTAAGTCCTTTGTTATTAAGGATCGGTTTTATCAGGCAGTGGAATTCAAGGTGGTTCGCTAAATCCAAAGATTTTCCGCTTTTTATCCGTCAGGATTCGAAGATCCGGAAGTTTATTAAGGATAAGTTTAAACAGGCGGCGATCTCAAAGATCGTGATTGAGCGGCTGGCGGAAAAAATCAAGATCCGTATTTTTTCGGCCCGTCCCGGTATTATTATCGGCAGGCATGGTTCGGATATCGAGCGCCTGCGTTCAGACCTTAACAGCCTGGTCAAGAATGAACTTTCGATAGATATTCAGGAGGTTAATAATCCCGCATGGGATGCTCAGCTGGTAGCGGAGAATATCGCTTTACAGCAGGAAAAAAGGATTGCTTTCCGCCGCGCGGTTAAAAGAGCGATGGAGCAGTCGGTGCAGGCGGGGGTAAAAGGGATCAGGGTGAGTTGTGCCGGACGGCTTAACGGCGCGGAGATGGGCAGACGCGAGACTTATAAAATGGGGAAAGTCCCGTTGCAGACTTTACGCGCTGACATTGATTACGGTTTTGCCGAGGCATTGACTACTTACGGGCTGATCGGGGTAAAAGTGTGGATTTATAAAGGCGATATTCTGGGGAAAAAATTCATTCAGGAAGATTTTAAACCCGTGCAGCAGCCAGGAGCGAAAGACGCGTCCAAGGCCGGCGCCCGGTAATCATCAAGGAGCAGGATCATGGCTTTAATGCCCAAGAGGGTTAAATATCGTAAATTACAGAAGGGCCAGCGGCGCGGGATAGCCACCAGCGGCGCGACGGTTTCTTTCGGTGAATTCGGGCTGAAGGTCCTGGAGAACGGATGGATCAGGAATAATCAGATCGAGGCGGTGCGTGTAATCCTGGCCCGCCAGCTGCATAAAGGCGGAAAGCTTTGGATCAGGATTTTTCCGGATAAGTCGATTACCAAGAAACCCGCTGAAGTCCGCATGGGTAAAGGGAAAGGCGATCTGGATCATTGGGTGTGTGTGGTTAAGAGGGGTAAAGTGCTTTTTGAATTAGGTGGTATTCCTTATGAATACGCTAAAGCCTGTTTCCGTCTGGCCGCTTATAAGATACCTTTACGCACGAAATTCGTAACCAGGTTGCATAAATAATATGAAAAAAGAAGAATTGAAAAATTTATCGAAGAGTGAATTGCTGGAAAAGGAAAAAGGGCTGTATGCCGAACTGGCAAAGCTGAATGCGCAGCGTTACGCGGGCAACGTGGAGAAGCCGCATAGTTTCGCGCTGGTCAAGAAAGATATCGCCAGGATAAAGACAATCTTAAATTCCGTTAAGAATGACGCCGAAGCAGGCGGAGTTGGCGGCGGA
>JAQTRM010000011.1:5299-12034 GCA_028711825.1 Candidatus Omnitrophota bacterium
TTGAATTTATACAAGAAGAATAAGCGTCAGAACCGCCAGGATCAGAAGGGCGGGATAATCTCTATCGAGATGCCGGTTTCCGTATCCAACATGATGTTATTTTGCAAGCATTGCGCCAAGCCCGTCCGGACGGGTTCAGCGGTTCTTAAAGACGGCGCTAAAACCAGGACTTGCAGGGTGTGTAAGGAAGCGATATAAATTCAGGGGCGTTAAGGGCAGGATAAAAGCAAATTATTATTAAAACAGGAAATTAAGGAAAAAAATGGTACCCAGATTATTAGAAAAATACCGCAATGAGATTGTTCCGAAGCTGATGGAAGATTTTAAGCTGAAGAATAAGATGGCTGTTCCCAAAATTGAAAAGATCGTGGTTAATATGGGGGTGGGGGAAGCGACGCAGGATATTAAGGTGCTTGAAAAAGCGGTGGATGAATTAGGGGGTATTACAGGCCAGAAACCGCTTATCCGCAAGGCCAAGAAAGCGATTGCCAATTTCAAGGTCCGCCAGGGGCAGTCGGTAGGGGCAAAGGTTACTTTAAGAAAAGCGATGATGTATGAGTTTATGGACCGCCTGTTGAATATTTCACTGCCGCGTATCCGCGATTTCCGGGGTGTTTCTTACGACGCTTTCGATAAGGGGAACAATTATACCTTGGGCCTTACCGAACAGATCATTTTTCCCGAGATTGAATACGATAGAATTACCCGCACCCAGGGCATGGATATCACTTTTGTGATCAAGAACGCCAAAAGCGTTGAACAAGCCAGGGCTTTGTTGAGATATTTCGGAATGCCCTTTAAAGAGAAGGAAGAAAAATAAAACATGGCAAAGAATTCGCAGATTGCTAGATGGAAACGGCCGGCTAAATTTTCAACCCGTAAGCATAACCGCTGCTCGATATGCGGCAGAAGCGGAGGGTATTTAAGAAGATTTCAGCTTTGCCGTATTTGTTTCAGGGAGCTGGTGTGGAAGGGTTTGATTCCGGGGGTTAAAAAAGCCAGCTGGTAGGTTTTTTGCCGCCATCCGGGGACGGATGAATCCGGGAGGCGGCAGGTAAATTAATAAAAGATAAAAAATTCGGGGGTTAAATGTCTAGGACAGATTTAATAGCAGATGTATTTACGATTATCCGTAACGCGATCTTGATTAAAAAGGATACGGTGGATCTTCCGGCGTCCGGCAACATCAAGTCGATCATGGATATTCTTAAGAAAAACGAATATATCGATAATTATAAACTGGTGGAAGATAAAAAACAGGGTTTGATAAGGGTTTATTTGAAATATACCGCCGGGAAGTCTGCGATCCGCAATATAAAAAAGGTTTCTCGTCCCGGATTAAGGGTATATGTCAAAGGAAAGAAAGTCCCGGTTGTCCTGCGGGGCAGGGGTTTGGCGATTGTTTCCACCTCTAAAGGCGTGATTACCGATAAAGAAGCGCGGGAATTAGGAGTGGGCGGAGAAGTTATCGGTTACGTTTGGTAATATACCTCTGGGTTCACCCGGCCTAAAAGGAAACGGCCGGTGTACGTTTCTACGTAAAGGAAAAAGCAAATGTCTAGGATAGGAAAAAAACTGGTAATCATACCGAAAGAAGTTAAGGTTAACGTTAATGACGGGATAGTCCGCGTAGAAGGGCCGAAAGGTAAACTGGAACGGAAGTTGTCGGACCGCATCAGCCTGGAAATCAAGGAAGGGCAGCTTCTGGTAAAGCGTTTTACGGATACCAAGATTGATAAGTCCCTGCACGGGTTGTTCCGCGCGTTGATGGTGAATATGATTCACGGTGTTACGCAGGGATATGTAAAAGAGCTTGAGATACAGGGGGTGGGTTTTAAGGCGTCTGTAGCGGGCAATAAACTGAATATGTCTTTAGGTTTTTCGCATCCTATCGATTATGTGATTCCCGCGGGAATCAAGGTTGAAACACCCAAGCCTACGCAGCTGGTGATTACCGGCATCGATAAGGAGCTGATCGGCGAGGTTGCCACCGAGATCCGCGCATTTTATCCTCCTGAACCATACAAGGGAAAAGGGATACGTTTTGTAGGAGAGCAGGTAAAGAAAAAGGTGGGAAAGGCACAGGCTACCGGTAAATAAAATGAGAAAAAAAGAAGAATTAAGACTTAAAAGGCATAAGAGGCTTAAACTGAAGATGTTCGGCACGGCGGAAAAACCCCGCCTGGTGGTGCATCGTTCACTGAAAAATATTTCAGCACAGGTGGTTGATGATTCCGCGGGGAAGGTTTTGTTTTCCCTTTCCACCAAGGATAAGTTGTTGAAGCAGAAGTTCGGCAGCGCGGGAAATATCAAGTCTTCGGAATTATTCGGTGAAATGTTTTCCCAGGTTGCCAAGGAAAAAGGAATAAGCAAGGTAATTTTTGACCGGGCAGGGTATCTTTATCACGGCAGGGTTAAATCTTTTGCCGAGTCTTTAAGAAAAGGCGGAATGGAGTTTTAAATTATGTTCTCCTTCGCCGTTAAATATTTAAACGATGATGTGGCTTCGGAGGAACTATTTCTGCGAAGCTTTACCGAAACCCTAGATTAGGAGCGTAGCAGAATGCGTGAAATGAATATTGGCCAGCAATCGGATTTGATCGAGAAAGTTATCAGTATTAACCGCGTTACCAAAGTTACCAAGGGAGGCAAAAAGCTGCACTTTAGCGCCCTGGTAGTGGTTGGGGATACTAAGGGCAGGGTAGGTTATGCTTTGGATAAGGCGAATGAAGTCGCCGAAGCGATCAAGAAGTCCCTTACCAAGGCCAAAAAAAGTCTTTTTAAAGTGCCTTTAGAGGGTTCTACCATCCCGCATGAAGTGATCGGCAGGTTCGGAGCGGCTTCGGTGATGCTGAAGCCTGCTTCTGAAGGTACCGGAGTTATTGCCGCCGGAGCGGTGCGTGCGGTCTGCGAAGCCGCCGGAATCAAAGATATCCTGACCAAGTGTTTAAAATCCAATAACCCGATTAACGTCATTAAGGCTACGGTCCAGGGGTTAAAAGACCTGAAAACTTGAGATTCTTATCCCGGGCATAGCGTTTGAAAGTTTTGAGCGGTTAAATAAAGAAGAGGACTTAAGGTGAAAGAGAAAAAAACTGCGGTAAAAAAGACGACAGTAAAGGTAAAAGCTAATAAAGAAACGCAGGCTGTTAAAACTCCTAAAGTTAAAGAGAGTGTTACAGCGCAGCCCGCAAAGGTTTCTTTGTTTAATTTAAAGAGCCCTTACGGCAGCAGAAAAAAAAGAAAACTTCTTGGAAGGGGTTCGGGTTCCGGACACGGCAAGACTTCTACCCGGGGCAGCAAGGGGCAGACTTCCCGCGCGGGCAGGCATTTTTACCTGGGGTTTGAAGGAGGGCAGTCTCCTTTGATCCGCAAGATGCCTAAACGTGGTTTCGTGAGTAATTTCAGGAAAGTTTATCAGATCGTTAATCTCGGGGATCTGGAGCGGATCAATGAAGCTACGATTACGCCGCTTATTTTGAAAAAGAGCGGTCTTATCCGCGACGATTCCGCTCCGGTAAAGATTTTGGGTAACGGTTCGATTAAGAAAGCCGCGACCGTTCAGGCTCACGCTTTTTCCAAAAGCGCTTCTGAAGGTATCGTAAACGCAGGCGGAAAAGCAGAAATTATAAATGTTTAACGCCCTAATCAACGCTTTTAAAATCCCGGATTTAAAAAGAAGATTAATTATCACCGGGGCGTTGATCGCGGTTTACCGGGTGGGTTGTTATATTCCTACTCCCGGAATCGACGGGGCCGCTTTAGCGGATTTTTTTAACCGTATTTCCCAGACTCAGGGCGGCACGCTCTTTGGCATCATTAATATGTTCTCCGGAGGCGCAATGGAACGTTTGACGATCTTTGCCCTGGGGATCATGCCGTATATTTCGTCTTCGATTATTATGCAGCTTCTCACCGCGGTAATCCCGGCTTTCGAGAAGATGGCTAAGGAAGGGAAAGCCGGTTATGAAAAAATAAACCAGTATACCCGGTACGGCACGGTTTTGCTTTCGGTGGTGCAGTCTTATTTTATTGCTCTTTGGCTTGAGAACCCGGCGCGTTTTGAGGGGTTGCAGATTGTAATGAATCCGGGGTGGGGATTCAGAATTCTCACGGTGCTGACTCTTACTACCGGGACGATATTTATCATGTGGCTTGGCGAACAGATCCAGGAGAGAGGGATCGGCAACGGGATATCCCTGGTGATTACCGCCGGTATTATTTCCCGGATCCCTACTGCCTTTAACCAGCTGTTTGTCCTGATTTCACCTTTTGCCCCAAGCCGCAGGCAGATCCAGCCGATTACCCTGTTGATCATGGCGGTTTTGCTGGCGGGTGTGGTTTTTTCGGTAATTTTAATTACCCAAGGCGTAAGGAAAATCCCGGTGCAATATGCCCGGAGAATTGTAGGAAGGAAGATTTACGGCGGACAGAGCACATATATTCCGCTGAAGGTTGATACTTCCGGTGTTATCGCGATTATCTTCGCTCAGTCGATAATCCTGTTCCCGGCTACTCTGGCTTCTTTTATCCCGAATCCCGGTTTTCAGCGGTTTGCCCAAAGCCTGATCCGGGGGCAAGTGCTTTATTCGGTAGTTTACGCTTTACTGATAATTTTCTTTTGCTATTTTTATACCGCTATTGTTTTTAACCCGAACGACCTATCGGAGAACATGAAAAAATACGGCGGGTTTATCCCCGGCATACGTCCCGGGGCGCCGACCGCGGAATTCCTGGATTTTGTAATGACCCGTATTACGCTGGCAGGAGCGAGTTTTATCGCGGTAATCGCGATTTTTCCGGATTTTATCATGGCCTGGCTTAAAGTCCCTTACCTGGTGGCTTCGTTCTTCGGCGGAACCGGGATCCTGATCATCGTGGGAGTTATGCTGGATACCTTAAAGCAAATTGAGTCCCATTTACTGACGCACCATTACGAAGGTTTTATTAAAAGCGGTCAAATCAAAGGAAGAAGATAAGGAGCGTAGCATAATGCATCTGGTTCTTTTAGGCCCCCCAGGGGCGGGTAAAGGCACTCAGGCAAAGAGGCTGGCGGAAAAGCTTGACCTTCCGCATATCTCTACGGGGGATATCCTGAGAAATAATGTTAAACTTGGCACGGAATTAGGGAAGCAGGCCAAAGGTATTATGGAGAAAGGGCTGCTTGTTCCGGATGATTTGATGGCTAAGATGCTTGATGAACGTTTCAGCAATCCGGATATTAAAAAAGGTTTTATTCTTGACGGCTACCCCAGGACGCTGCCCCAGGCCGATTGCCTGGACCGGATTTTGAAAGATAAAGGATTGAACCTGGATCTGGTGATTTACCTGGATAGCAGCGATGAAGTGATTATCAAGCGTCTTACCGGCAGGCTGGTCTGTTCAAAATGCGGGGCCAATTATCACGTTACCAATATGCCCCCTAAGGTTCAAGGCGTATGCGACAGCTGTCAGGGTTCTTTGTATCAGCGTTCCGATGATAATGAAACTACGGTACGTAAGCGCCTGGAGGTTTATAAACAGCAGGTTTCTTCTTTGATAGAGCATTATAAAAATTCGGGTAAACTTCATACCCTGAATGCGGATTTAGGGGCGCAGATCGTTCTGGAACAGATTATTGAATTGAGCGCCAAGGTTTAAATGATTCCTCTTAAATCTGAAAATGATTTAAAGATGCTTAAGCGTTCGGGGTCGATCCTGGCTTCGGTGATGCGGAAGCTGGAGGATGCGATCCTGCCGGGTATGACTACCGCCGATATCGACCGCATAAGCGAGGAATTGATCCTTAAGGAAAAGGCCTTACCGGCCTTTAAGGATTATCACGGTTTTCCTTGCAGCGCCTGTATCTCGGTTAACGAAGAGGTGGTGCACGGAATTCCCGGCGCGAAGGTTATTTCGGAAGGCGATATCGTTAGTATAGATTTAGGGGTAAATTTCCAGGGTTATTTCTCGGATATGGCGGTAACGCTGCCCGTGGGGAAGACGGACCCGGAAAAACTAAGGCTGATCAGGATCACCCGGGAATCTTTGGATCTCGGGATAAGCTATGCCAGGTCGGGGAACTATCTTACTGACATTTCCCATAATATCCAAAGATTCGCGGAGAAAGAGGGTTTTTCAGTTGTCCGCCAATTTGTGGGGCATGGGATCGGAAAAGCCCTGCATGAAGAGCCGGAGGTTCCTAATTTCGGAAGCGCAGGCCTGGGGCCGCTTCTTAAGAGCGGAATGGTCCTGGCGATTGAGCCGATGATTAATGCCGGCAGTTGGGAATGCCGGGTTCAGCAAAACGGCTGGACGGCGGTTACCCGGGACGGTTTACCGTCGGCGCATTTCGAGCATACGGTAGCGGTTACGGAAAATGGTCCCTTGATCCTGACGAGTATATAAAAAAAGGATTTGCGGTATGGGCAAAGAAGAGTTGATTGAAACAGAAGGAAAGATTGTCGAGGCGCTGCCTAACGCTATGTTTAAGGTGGAGCTTGAGAACGGGCATCTGGTGCTGGCGCACGTGTCCGGAAAAATGCGGATGAATTTCATCAGGATTATACCCGGAGATAAAGTAAAATTGGAACTTTCCCCTTATGATCTGAGCCGTGGCAGGATTACTTTCAGGGTTAGGGGCTGATAGCATAAAAAAAAGGAAGGTGCGGGCGTGAAAGTAAAAGCTTCGATCAGAAAAATTTGCGATAAGTGTAAGATTATTAAAAGAAGAGGGGTAGTGCGGGTAATTTGCAC
>JAQTRM010000011.1:12134-15204 GCA_028711825.1 Candidatus Omnitrophota bacterium
ATATGCCAAGGATTATCGGTATCGATATACCAAAAGAAAAAAAGATTTTGATCTCGCTTACTTATTTGTATGGCGTAGGCAGAAAAGTGTCCGCAGATATCTTGAAAGAAGCCGGTATTAATCCGGATAAACGGTCAAAGGATTTAAGCGAAGAAGAAGTTTTAAAGATTACCCAAATCCTGCAGAAGGGTTCTTTAAGGATTGAGGGCGACTTACGGCGTGATATATCTCAGAATATTAAACGCCTTATGGATATCGGTTCATGGAGGGGAATGCGCCATAAGAAAGGGCTTCCCGCAAGAGGGCAGCGCACGCGGACTAACGCACGCACCCGGAAAGGGAAAAAGAGAACAAATCTTCCTCCGATAAAGAAAACCGAACCGGCAAAAGGGAAGGCGCCGGCGAAATAATAAGGAGATAAAATATAATGGCGACAAAAGACAAGGCAAAGAAGAAGAAGCTCGCACGCGGGATTACCAGCGGGATCGCTCATATCCAGGCCAGTTTTAATAATACGATCATTTCGATAACCGATAAACAGGGTAATGTTATCGCGTGGAGCGCCCCGGGCGCGGTGGGTTACAGCGGTTCCAAGAAGTCTACTCCTTTTGCCGCCCAGATTGCCGCTACGGATGCGGCGCGCAAGGCCAAGGAGGTCGGCCTGAAGGAGTTGGAAGTGTATGTTAAAGGTCCGGGATTCGGAAGAGAATCGGCAATCCGCGCGCTTCAGGCGGCGGGGCTGGTAGTGACTTTAATCAAGGATGTAACCCCGATTCCGCATAATGGTTGCCGTCCCAAGAAGAAAAGGAGAGTTTAATTTATGGCTCGTTATACCGGTGCTGTTTGCAGGTTGTGTCGTAGGCAGGGAGAAAAACTTTTTTTAAAGGGCACTAAGTGCCAGACGGAAAAATGCGCCGCCAGTAAGAGGGCTTATCCTCCGGGACAACATGGTCAAGGCAGGAGGCAGAAGCTTTCCAACTACGGGACACAGCTGAAGGAAAAACAAAAAGTAAAAAGGATTTACGGGGTAATGGAAAGGCAGTTCCGTAAATATTTTAAAATTGCCTCCAAGACTAAAGGGGTAACCGGAAAGGTTCTTCTGCAGCTTCTGGAGCGTAGGCTGGATAATGTGGTTTTTCGTGCCGGATTGGGGATATCCCGCGCGCAAGCCCGCCAGATTATCAGGCATAATATGATTGCCGTAAATTCCCGGCGAGTCAATATCCCTTCTTTTCTGGTAAGCAGTGATGACCTGTTTGAAATAAAAACCAAAGATAAGGCCAAGGCTAAGATCAAAGAGAATCTTGAGATTTCCAAGGAAAGGACTGTCCCTGCCTGGCTGGAGTTTAACGCCGATGAGATGAAAGGGAAGGTGCTCAGGCTTCCGGAGAAGGCCGATATCCAGCAGCCGATCCAGGAACAGCTGATCGTAGAGTTGTATTCAAAATAACAATAACGGTTTATCCGGGATTCTATTTAATATAATCAGGGGGGAAAGATGGGAATAAAATGGAGAGATTTTCAGTTTCCTAAAAAACTTGAATGTGATGAATCTACTTGTACCGATACTTACGCGAAATTCCAGGCCGCGCCTTTTGAGAGAGGTTACGGCGTAACTCTGGGGAATTCATTGAGGAGAGTGCTTTTGTCCTCGATTGAAGGCAGCGCGGTGACGACGGTCAAGATTTCCGGTGTTTCTCATGAATTTTCCACCATTCCCGGCGTTCTGGAGGATGTTCCGGAAATTATCCTGAATATTAAAAGCCTGGTTTTAAATTCCCACTCTAAAATCCCGAAAACCATCTATTTGAAAGCGGATAAAAAGGGTGTGGTTAAAGCTAAGGATATCGAAGCGGATGAGACAATTGAGATCGTCAATCCGGATTTGCATATCGCTACCCTTACCAAAGATACCAAGCTTGAGATTGAGATGGAGGTATCCCGTGGGCGCGGTTATGTTCCCAGCGAACTTAATAAAAGGGAAGATAAGGCCGCCGGTTTCATCGCGATCGATTCGATATTTACTCCGATCAAAAAAGTGAATTATTTTGTGGAGAATACCCGCGTGGGACAGCGCACGGATTACGATAAATTAATCCTGGAGATCACCACTAACGGCAGTATTACTCCAAAGGACGCCTTGCTTTATGCGTCCAATATCCTGCAGAGGCATCTTGATATCTTCGTTAATTTTGGCCAGCTTCCCGATGATATCGCGGAAGATGAGCCGGAGATGACCAAGGAAGATGTGGTGTTGTATGAAAAGCTGAGACTGCCGATCTCGGAACTTGAACTTTCGGTGAGGAGCTCAAACTGTTTAAGGGAAGCCGGGATCAAGACGATCGCCGACCTTGTCAAGAAAACCGAAGAAGAGATGTTGAACTTTAAGAATTTTGGAAAGAAATCGCTTACGGAAATCCAGGAACTTCTGGTGGGAATGGGGGTTACCCTGGGGATGCAGGTTGATCCCAAGAAAATAAAGAAGGGTTAAGACAAAATGAGACACGCTAAAAAAAGACTGCAATTAGGCCGTTTTACCAGCTGGCATGATGGGACAATCAAAAGCATGGCCAGGAATATGGTGATTTGCCAGAGCATGAAAACCACTGTTTCCAGGGCTAAGGCCAGCAAGCAATTGATTGAAAAACTGGTGAGTTTGGGTAAAAGCAACACCCTTTTTGCCCGCCGGCAGGCCCAAGAAATTCTGGGTGAGCATAAGCTGGTGAATATCCTTTTTAACGATATCGCGCCGCGTTTTGCCAAAAGAAACAGCGGTTTCACCAGGATTATCGGGCTGGGAAAACGCCGCGGGGATAACGCGGAAATGGCGATTTTTGAGTTTACCGAATTAAAAAAGAAGGAGCCTAAAAAAACCAAGATCGCTAAAGATGCCAAGCCGCACGCGGAGATTGCCAAAGAAACGCCCGCGGAAGAGGAAAATGACTCTTCGGAGGAAAAGAAAGAGACCCGGACGGCGGTAAAAGATAGGCCGGTTGACGAGAAGAAACCGCAAAAGAAATTCATGGGGGGATTAAGGACGATTTTCAAAAAGAAAAGTGATTCTTTATAA
>JAQTRM010000011.1:15304-18005 GCA_028711825.1 Candidatus Omnitrophota bacterium
AAAACTTTTATGAAAATAGATACCAGGCTCGCGGAGCGTTTAAAAAAAATAAATCCGTCTTCAACGCTGGCGATCACTTCTAAAGCAAAAAAATTAAAAAGTTCCGGTAAGGATATCGTCAATTTTGCCGCCGGGGAACCGGATTTTGATACTCCCGGTTTCATTAAAGACGCGGCAATTCTGGCGATAAACGCGGGATTTACCAAGTATACCCCCACTACCGGTATCGCGGAATTAAAAAAACTTATCTGCCAGAAGTTTAAAAAAGATAATGCTTTGGAATATGCTCCGGACCAGGTGATTGTTTCCTGCGGAGCCAAGCATGCGATCTATAACGCCTTAACGGTCCTGCTTGATCCCCTGGATGAAGTCCTTATACCTCTGCCTTATTGGGTAAGTTATCCGGAGATGGTCAATCTTTGCGGAGCGGTTCCCCGTTTCATCAAGACCAGCGCTTCCGAAAACTTTAAGATCAACGCCAAGGATCTGGCCAAACATATCACCCCCAAGACAAAAATCCTTATTATTAACAGCCCTTCCAACCCGGCCGGTTCGGTTTACCATCGCGACGAATTAAACGAGATCGCCAAGATTTGTGTCGAAAAGAATATTTTCGTTATCAGCGATGAAATTTACGAAAAAATAATTTATGACGGATTAAAGCATGAGTCGATTGCGTCTTTTAACAAAGATATTTACGATCTGACGATTACCGTTAACGGCCTCTCTAAAAGCCACTCCATGACCGGATGGCGCATCGGTTATCTCGGCGCCCCCAGCGATGTCGCGGCGGCAATTTCAAATTTACAGGATCATTCCACCTCTAACCCTAATTCCATCGCGCAGAAAGCGGCAGTTGCCGCCCTGGGCGCCCCGGATGATTTTTCCACTCAGTTATGTCGGGAATTTACCAAACGCCGCAATTACCTGGCGGAGAGGATTAAAGGGATCAAAAAAATGGATTTTTCTCTTCCGCAAGGCGCTTTTTATATGTTTTGCGATATTTCCGAGACCGGGATGGATTCAATGACTTTTGCCAAGCGCCTTTTAGACGAGGAATATGTAAGCTTGATCCCGGGAAGCGCTTTCGGGATGGATAGTTATATCCGGATTAGTTTCGCTACCAGCCTGAATGAATTGGAAAAAGGTATGGACAGGATCGAGACCTGGATTAAGAAGTTATAAGTTCTAAGTTGTAAGCGGTAAGCTGATGGATTAAAGGCTGAAAAAATGGGAAAAACGATAGTTGAGAAAATTTTAAGCAAACACGCGGGGAAGGACCTTTCAGCGGGGGACTTTGCCGTTTGCAAGGTTGATTTCGCTTTCGGCCAGGACGGGACATCTTCGATTATTATCGATCAAATCCGCCAATTGGGCATAAAAAAACTGAAAACTTCTTTTTGTATGGTGATTGACCATAGCGCGCCCAGCCCCAGCGAGGGGGTTTCGAGAGTGCACCAAAAGATGCGGCGTTTCGCGGAAGATTTTAATACGGATATTTTTGATGTGGGTTGCGGGGTTTGCCACCAGGTAATCCCGGAATCGGGCAGGGTCTTGCCCGGGGATCTGGTATTGGGGGCGGATTCCCACACCTGCACATATGGCGCGATCGGTGCTTTTTCGACGGGTGTCGGTTCCACCGACCTGGCGATCGCCCTGGCCACCGGAAGGAACTGGTTTAAGGTCCCGGCAACGATAAAGATTATTATTAAGGGCAGGCTTCCGAAAGGTGTTTTTGCTAAAGATGTTATTTTACATATAATCGGGAAAATAAAGAGCGATGGGGCTACCTATAAGGCGGTGGAATTCTCGGGACCGGTAGTGGATAAGCTTGGTATGGATGGGCGTTTTACCATGGCTAATATGCTTGTTGAAATGGGGGCGAAATGCGGTTTTATGCCGGTTGACCGTAAGACTGCCGAATGGTTCAGGCTGCGGGGTATAAAAAACGGTTCCCTCACGGGTATCTCTGCGGATAAGGACGCGGTTTATGAAACAATATATGAATTTGATGTTTCGCGCCTGAAGCCGATGGTTTCTGTTCCCCACAGCGTGGATAATGTTGCGGAGGCCGTTTCTTTAAAAGGGATAAAGATCGGGGAAGCGTTTTTAGGGACTTGTACTAACGGCCGGGTGGATGATTTCAAGGCGGCGGCTAAAGTTTTGCGCAACAGAAAGATCGATCCCCGCGTTAAGCTTATTATCGCACCCAGCTCACGACAGGTTTATTTGGAGTCTTTGGCTTTGGGGTTGGTGGAAATATTTGTCAAGGCGGGGGCGGTTATTGTTGCTCCCGGATGCGGATCATGCGTGGGCACGCATAACGGGGTTCCCAGCGATAAAGAAATAGTTATTTCTACCGCAAACCGTAATTTTAAGGGGAGGATGGGTAACCCTTCGGCGTTCATTTACCTGGCTTCGCCGGCAACGGTGGCGGCTTCGGCTTTAAAAGGTTGTATCAGCGATCCGCGGAAGTATTTTTAATTTCGCTCGTTTAAGCTATAATAGTTTAATTAGGAAGCAGGATAGGGTTAGATTTTCTTTACCTATACCTTTACCTGTACCTAGGTCGTAGAGAGTGCTGTGCCTGTATTGTAGTTACACTTCGCGCTAAAGTTAATACTCCACGCTATAATGTATTGCGTGGGTACGCCCTTGTGGGCGTTGCGTCGGTGTTACCTATAAGTGATTACACCCCGCG
>JAQTRM010000011.1:18105-29776 GCA_028711825.1 Candidatus Omnitrophota bacterium
TTGCGCGGGTGTTGCCTACGTAGGCAAGGAGGATTGATGGAGATTCGAGACCTGCTTCTGATGTGCATCGAAAAGAACGCTTCGGATTTGCATGTTACTGAAAACGAGCCTCCTATTTTACGCCTGGATGGAAAGCTCACAAGGACAGAACTGGAAGTCTTAAAGAAGCCGGATCTTAAAAAAATGCTTTATAGCATTCTTTCTAATACTCAGAAAGAGATCTTTGAACGCGAGCTTGAATTAGATTTTTCTCTGGCCTTGCCGGGCCTGGACCGTTTCAGGATAAATATCCATTTACAGAAGGGTAGCGTTGAAGGGGCTTTTCGCCGTATTCCAATCGAGATTCCTACGGTTGATAAACTGGGGCTGCCGCAGATAATCGGAGACCTGGCCCTTAAGCCTAATGGCCTGGTGCTGGTAACCGGGCCGACCGGAATGGGTAAGACCACTACCCTGGCGGCGATGATCGATTTAATTAACCGCCAGAAAGAGTGTTTGATTACCTGCATTGAAGATCCGATTGAATTCATCTACAACAATAAAAAAAGCATCATAAAACAGCGTGAAGTTTACTCCGATACGCATTCTTTCGCCCAGGCCTTGCGCCATGCCTTGCGGCAGGATCCGAATGTAATCGTGGTGGGAGAGATGCGGGACCTTGAGACGATTTCAACCGCTCTTACCGCCGCCGAAACCGGACATTTGGTGTTGACTACCTTGCATACTTCCGACGCCCCGCAGACCATTTCCAGGATTATCGATGTTTTTCCGCCGCATCAGCAGCAGCAGGTTAAAATGCAGCTTTCGGACTGCCTCCAGGGGGTGGTTTCCCAGCTTTTGCTGCCTCATGCTTCAGGTTCGGGCAGAGTCCTGGCCACCGAAGTAATGGTGGCTACTCCCAGTATCCGGAATCTTATCCGTGAACAGCAGCTCGAGCAGATACCGACCGCGATGCAAACGGGGATACAATACGGGATGAATACTATGGACAGTTGCCTTAAGAGTTTAATGCAAAAAGGTGTGATTACTTTGGATGCGGCGATGTCCAAGGTAAAAAACAAGGAAGAGTTTAAACAATTATGAGTATTGAGGGAAAAAGTTTAAAAATCGGGGATAATATCAATACGGATTTTATTATTTCCGGAAGGTACAAGTTCGCGATTACCGACATTAAGGAATTGGCCAAGCATATCATGGAAGATATCGATCCTAATTTCGCGCAGAAGATCGTGCCGGGCAGTTCGATCCTTGTTGCCGGAAATAATTTCGGGATGGGTTCCAGCCGGGAACAGGCTCCTTTGGTAATCAAAGAATCGGGGATTGCCGCGGTCCTTTCCATGCAGTTCGCCCGGATTTTTTTCCGTAACAGTTTTAACATCGGCCTGCCGTTGATCGAAACCGATACCAGTAAAATCGACGAAGGGGACCGGCTTCAGATTGATCTGGATAAAGGGTGCGTCAAGAATCTCACCAAAGGGATAGACCTGGCGATTAAACCCCTGCCTAAATTCATGCAGGATCTTTTGCAGGAGGGCGGGATCATGAATTATTACCGTAAATATGGGGAGCTTAAGATTTAAATGGCGCATTCCATAACTCTTATTCCCGGGGACGGCATTGGATACGAGGTTTCTTTGGCGGCGGCGCGCTGTGTCGAAGCGACCGGGGTGGATATCCGCTGGGATAATGTCCTGGCCGGACAGGATGCCATGGATAAAACCGGGCAGCTTCTTCCGCAGGAAGCGCTGGATTCGATAAAAAAGAATAAAGTTGCCCTTAAAGGGCCGATTACCACCCCTGTAGGCACGGGTTTCCGTTCCGTGAATGTCGCGATCCGCCAGGCGCTGGAGTTATTTGCCTGTGTCCGCCCGGCAAAGAGTTATCCGGGGGTAAAGAGCCGTTTTAAGGATATCGATCTGGTGATCATACGCGAGAACAGCGAGGATTTGTATTCGGGTATTGAATTTGAGGAAGGAAAGCCTGAAACCGCCTCCCTGATCGAGCGGATCAGCAAGGATACCGGCAAGAAGATACGTCCGGATTCCGGGATCAGTATCAAGCCGATATCAAAGTTCGCTTCCGAAAGGATTGTAAGGTTCGCTTTCGATTATGCCCTTGAAAACCGGCGTAAAAAAGTGACCTGCGTGCACAAGGCCAATATTATGAAATTTACCGACGGTTTATTCCTGCATACGGCGCGTGAGGTTGCCCGGGAATTTTCCGGGAGAATTGAGTTCGAAGATACGATCGTAGACAATATGTCAATGCAGCTGGTGCAGAAACCGCATAAATATGATGTCCTGGTCCTGCCGAATCTTTACGGGGATATACTTTCGGATCTTTGCGCAGGACTGATCGGAGGCCTGGGTGTGGCGCCGGGAGCCAATATCGGGAAAGAGATGGCGGTTTTTGAGGCGGTCCACGGTTCCGCTCCAAAGTATAAAGGTAAAAATAAGGCTGACCCCACCGCGATGATCCTGTCCGGTGTTTTGATGTTGCGTCACATCCGTGAAAATAAGGCGGCGGATATCCTGGAAGAGGCGGTGGCCCGGGTAATCGCAGAAGGAAAATCCGTAACCTATGATTTGAAACCCGACCCCCTGGATCCTTCTGCTGTGGGCACCAGCGGAATGGCGGACGCGATAATTGAAAAGATAAAAGAAATTAAATAAGACATAAGTTATAAGATATAAATTTAGCTCTTACAACTTACAACTTACAACTTAAAACTTAAAACTAATATGAAGATAAGCATTATTGGAGCCGGAAATGTAGGGAGCCTGACCGCGATGCGCATCGCCGCGGACGGATTGGGAGAAGTGATGCTGGTGGATGTGGTTAAAGGGCTGGCTTTAGGTAAAGCTCTGGACCTGGAAGACGCCCGCCCGATTTTAAAAAATAACTACTCCATTCAGGGCAGTGACGATATCGGGCAAATCAGGGATTCCGGGATTGTGGTGGTTACCGCCGGGCTTGCCCGCAAGCCGGGTATGACCCGGGAAGAACTTTTATTAAAAAACGCCCAGATCCTTAAAAGTATCTGCCTTAATATAAAAGAGCTTGCTCCGGAAGCGATCGTTATTATTGTTACCAACCCTCTGGATATTATGACCCTTTTTGCCTTGCGGGTGACCGGCTTTCAGCCGGCCAGGCTTTTCGGGATGGGCATCAGCCTGGATACCTCGAGGTTTGTTAATTTGATTTCGCAGGAGCTGCGACTGCCGGCTACGGATATTGAAGGTATGGTAATCGGCGCGCACGGGGAAGGGATGCTTCCTTTACCCCAGCTGACTAAAGTTAAAGGTGTGGGGCTTGATGAATTTATGGACAACGAAGCTGTAAAATCCCTGGTTACCCGCACCATTAACCGCGGCGCGCAAATTGTGGCCAATCTCGGAACGGGAAGCGCTTTTTTCGCCCCTTCAGCGGCAATCGCTTCGATTGTCAGGTCGGTTGTTAAAGATGAAAAACGGGTTATCGGAGTATGTAGTTATTTAAACGGTCAATACGGGGTTAAAGATACCTGTATCGGTGTTCCCTGCCGGCTGGGTAAACACGGGATTGAACAGATAATCGAACTTGATCTTTCCGGGGAAGACCTGGAGATCCTGGTGAAATCCGCTCAAGCTGTGGCCCGGTCCGCCGCGCAGTTATCCGAATAGTCATGTTTACCTATGACCTGGCAATTATCGGGGCAGGTTGGGCGGGTTTTAACGCCGCTTTAAAGGGCAGGGACCTCGGTTTTAAGACTTGCCTTATCGATTCCGGGCCGATCGGCGGCACTTGCCTTAACCGCGGCTGTATTCCTACCAAATCTTTAATTTCCTGCGCTAAAGTTTTTTCGCTTGCTAAGAAAGCATCTGATTTTGGTGTTCGGCTGGATAATCCCGGCATGGATTTTTCCGTAATCCAGCAAAGAAAGTCCCGGATAATCGCCCGCCTTGCACAGGGTATGCGGGGGCGTTTATCGGGAATCGATTTTTTTAACTCCCCGGCAACTCTCCACGCTCCTCATGAGATCAGGATCGCAAAGGATTTGATTAAATCCAGATTCATCCTTCTTGCCACCGGCAGTCGTCCTTTTTCGCTGCCCGGTTTTGAATTCGACGGTAAAAAAATAATTTCCAGCGATGATATATTGGAATCGGCGGAAGCGCCTTCTTCTTTGTTGATTATCGGAGGCGGGGTGATTGGCTGCGAATTCGCCGGCTTATTTTCCGCTTTAGGGAGTAAGGTTACGCTTGCCGAAAAGATGCCTCTGCTTCTGCCGGCGGAAGACCGGGACATCTCAAGAAAGATCGAAGCGGTTTTCGGCAAGAGAGGGATCAAGGTGATTACGGGTGCGGATCTTTCCGGTATCAAGCGGGAGGAATACGATAAAATACTGGTTTGCGCCGGAAGAGTCCCTAATCTTGAAGGGTTGAGCCTCCCGGAAGCGGGGCTTAAGCTTGAAAACGGGAGGCTTTCTTCCGATGAAAATTTAAATGTCGGATTGGAAGGGGTTTATGCCGCGGGCGACTGCGTATCCAGGATTATGCTGGCGCATTACGCCGCTTATCAGGGGGTCAGGGCGGTAGAGAACATGTTTTCCGGAAAGGCAAAAAATACGGATGCTCCGGCGGTTCCCGCCTGTATCTTTACCGATCCCCAGATCGGCAGCGTGGGGATGAAAGAGAAAGAAGCGCTTGATGCGGGGTTAAAGATAAAGGTTTACAAAAGCGATTTCCGCGCCAACGCCATGTCGCATATTCTGGATGAGACCGAGGGGTTTGTCAAGATTATCGCCCGGGACGACGGAAGGATAATCGGCGCTTCGATCGTCGGTCCCCAGGCCAGCGAGTTGATCGCGGTTTTGACCGCGGCGGTTTCATTTGAAAGCACGGTGAGCAAGCTCAGGTCGGTAATTTTCGCTCACCCCACTCTTTCCGAAAGTCTGCATGAGGCGTTGGGCAGTGATTGAACACCGGAACTTTTATAATTCCAGGGAGGGGTTATGATAAAAGTAGTTTTGCCGGAGTTGGGGGAAGGGATTGCCAAAGCCACTGTTTCGTATTGGTATTTTAAAGACGGGGATACGGTGGGGGAAAAAGATGACCTGGTGGAGTTGACTACCGATAAGTCGACCTTCAATCTTCCCAGTCCCTGCAAAGGAAGGATTGTGGAGATCATGTTTCGCGAGGGGGATACGGTGGATATCGGCCAGACCCTGGCGGTAATCGAGGAAGGTTAGCCATTCCCTTGACAACCTTTGGTTTCTCTAGTATACATAAGGTTAGTCTAGATATGCTAAGAAGGGGAAAAGGATATGGTTTCCGTTAAGGAGATTATGACCGCCAAGGAAGTAGCGCGGTATTTAAGCATCCATACGCTTACGGTGCAGAAATATGCCCGTGCGGGGAAAATCCCGGCCTTTAAAATCGGAACGGATTGGCGCTTTCACCGTAAATACCTGGAAAGATGGATTGACCGTAAACTGACTTTTCGCCCGGGCAGGAAAGGGCGCGCGATAGAAGGATCTTAAGACCGATGACCATTGATTATAAGAAAGAACTTGAAAATACAGCGCGCAACATGATCTTCGTGCACGACCCGGATCTCTTGATCCGGATGATCGCGCGGATGATGGTGGAGAAAGCCGGGATTTCGCACGCCAGCTTTTTTTTGCATAACCGCCAGAAACAGGGTTATTTGCTTAAGGTTTCCCGCGGTTCGCTCCATAAAAGGATCCCCCTGGACCTGGTTTGTATCGATAAAGATGACGTGTTGATCCGTTTTTTCAGGGATCATCAGAGTAACTTTATTTTTGGCCGCGAGGCGTTGTTATTAAGCGAAGCGAAGTCGGCGGTTAAAGGGCGCAGGCTAAAGCCGGCGGTCAAACAGCGTCTTTCCCAGGTTGTTTACCAGATGGAGCTTCTTGAGGTGGAGGTTTGTGTCCCTAACTACTTCAGGGATGAACTGCTGGGGCTTTTGTTCTTGGGCAAAAAAACCAATAGCAGGAAATTCAGCGATGAAGAACTTGATTTTTTTACCGCCCTTAATTCCAGCGTCGCGATGGCGATCCGGAACGCCCAGCTTTTTAAACAGCTGGAATACGAACTGGATCGTAAACACCAGTTGTTTATCCGCACAACTATCGCGTTGGCCGCCGCCATCGAGGCCAAGGATAATTATACCCATGGGCATACCAACCGGGTTTCCAGTATCAGCATGGAGATCGCCAACCGGATGAAAGTAAGGGCGAAAAAGAATTTTGACGGAAGTTTTCTGGAGAATCTGCATGTTTCAAGCCTTTTGCACGATATCGGTAAGATCGGGGTGCCGGAACATATTTTGAATAAGAGGGGCAGCCTTACGGTGGGAGAGCGTAACCGCATCAAGGAGCATCCGATGATCGGGGTGGGTATCTTGAAGTCCATTAAGGAACTGGAGGAGGCGGTTTCCGGGGTGCGGTATCATCATGAAAGATTTGACGGCCAGGGGTACCCGGAGGGATTAAAAGGGGAGCAGATACCCCTGATTGCTTCGATTATCACGGTAGCGGATTCTTTCGACGCGATGAGTTCCGACCGCCCTTACCGCACGGCGCGGGAAAAAGGCGATGTGGTCAACGAGATCGGGCAATTAAAAGGGAAACAATTCTCGCCTCTGGTTACCGATGCTTTTCTGGAGCTCTGCCGGGAGGGCAGGATCTAAAACCGCGTATAATTTACGATGACACATCCTAAACGTATAATCCTAATGTATATTTCGGAGGTTTCGGGCCACCGCAGCGCGATCATGGCGATCGAAAAAGCGGTTAAGAGCCTTGCCCCGGGAAGCGAGATTTTAAGCATTAACGCTTTTAATTATACCAATCCGATATCGGAAAAAGTGGTGAACCGGATTTATATGGAGGTGATTAAGCGTACCCCCAAGATCTGGGATTATCTTTATGACAATCCCAATGTTGTCAAAGGGCTGGAAAAGATTAAGCGGCACGTCCATCGCTCAAACTCCCCCAAGCTTAAAAAACTTTTCGACAGTTTTAAGCCGGATCTGGTGGTTTGCAGCCAGGCTTTTCCCTGCGGGATGGTCGCCGATTATAAAAAAACCTACGGCATTAATCTTCCGCTGGTGGCGGTGCTTACGGATTATATCCCGCATTCTTACTGGGTATACGATACGGTAGATTATTATATTACTCCTTCGGAGGAGGTCTCCGGGCGCCTGGAAAAAAAAGGAGTTGACCCTTCAAAGATACGCTCTTACGGCATTCCTTTTGATGCTAAATTTAACCAGCAGATGGAAAGCGCTGAGATTTTCTCCCGGCTGAAGCTTAATCCCGATAAACCCGCGGTATTGATCATGGGGGGCGGTCAGGGGCTGGGGCCGATCAAGACGATCGTGAGGTCTTTGGAAAAATGCAGCCTGCCGATCCAGGAATTCATTGTTACGGGGACCAACAAAAAATTATACCGTTCCCTGAAAAGAAAGATCAAACGCTGCCGTAAAGAGATCCATCTTTTCGGTTTTATCCAGAACATCCACGAATTGATGCATATCTCGCGGCTAATCATCACCAAACCCGGAGGAGTTACTACCGCCGAAGTATTGAGTATGGGGCTGCCGATGGTTATTGTTAAGCCTATACCCGGGCAGGAGATGAATAATACGAGGTTCTTGACCCATCAACAAGCGGCAATAAAAGTTGACGACCCTAAAGAGGTTTACCGGACGATCGATGCCCTGCTGGCAGACCAAACTAAGCTGGAGCGGCTGCGCAATGCCGAATTGAAGATTTCTAAACCTGGAGCGAGTATGGATATCGCCAGGCTTCTTTTGAGCTTATAAATCGTGTTCAATTATTATACCTACCGTTTCGGGCAATTTTTGGCGTTATTTTTTCCATTAAAGGCGGTTTACGCCCTGGCTTCATTCCTGGCGTATTTTTATTATTTGATCGCGTTTGTCGACCGGAAGGCGGTGCAGGACAACCTGCGGGTTATTTTTCCCGGGGAGAAGGAAAAGCGCCTGCGCCGGATAAATAAACTTGTATTCAGGAACTTCGCCAAATACCTGGTGGATTTTTTCCGGTTTGAAAAACTGGACCGCCGTTATATCGCGAAAAATATCCGCCTGGAAAACCTGCATTATTTTGACGAGGCTTTATCCAGGGGAAAAGGCGTGATCGTTCTGACCGCGCACCTTGGGAATTGGGAACTTGGCGGGGTAGTCCTTTCCCAGCTGGGTTACCCTCTTTGCGCGGTTGCCCTTCCGCATAAAAATAAAAAAGTTAACGATTTTTTTGATTCTCAAAGAAACAAAAAAGGTCTCAAAGTTATCGCGATGGGGAAGGCGGTAAGAGGATGTATTTCCGAACTGAAGCACGGCAGGATGGTGGCATTGGTAGGGGACCGCGATTTTACGGAAAAAGGCATGGTGCTGGATTTTTTCGGCAGGCCGATGCATTTCCCCGAAGGCCCGGCGGTTTTAAGCCTGATGACCGGAGCGTGTATCGTTCCCGGTTTTATGCTGAGGAATCCGGATAATAGTTTTACTTTGAGCATAGAAAAACCCATAGAATTCGAGCCTTCCGGAGACAAAGAAAAAGATGTCCCTTTACTGATTAGTTTATACAAAAATGTTATCGAGGATTATATTCGCCGTTTTCCGCAGCAGTGGTATTTATTCCGCAGGTTTTGGGTAGAAAGATAAAATGAATATTTGCGTGCTTATCCCGACATACAATGAATCCCGCGCCATCGGCGGGCTGGTTAACGAAGTGCAGGCGGCCGGCCTGAAGGTTGTTGTCGCCGATGACGGTTCGCAGGACGATACGGTAAAAATCGCCGCCGCCGCCGGAGCCGAAGTCCTTCACAGTTCCCGGAATATGGGCAAAGGGGCTTCCTTGATTCGGGGCTATAATTTCGCGCTCTCACGGGGATTCGACGCGGTGATAACCATGGACGGGGACGGGCAGCATTCATCCCTGGACCTTCCGACTTTTATCGAGAAGGCGGAAAATTCAAAAAGCCCTTTGATTGTCGGCAACCGGATGGGATCCATAAAAGGAATGCCTGCTTTAAGGGTGGCGACGAATTTTTTAATGTCAAAATTCATTTCCCTGCTTACCGCCCAGAGTATCCCCGATACACAATGCGGGTTTCGTTTGGCCAAAAAAGAGCTTTTGACCAGGATCGATCTTTCCACCTCCAAATACGAGACTGAATCCGAGATCCTTATCAGGGCGGCGCGCCTGGGTTTTGCGATTGAATCTGTCCCCGTGAGGACAATTTATTCCGGGCAGAAAAGCCAGATCAATCCTTTTGTCGATACCTGGAGGTTCTTTCGTTTCCTCCTTAAAGATTTTTTCTCGCGTTCCGGACATGCTTAATCATATGCTGGATTCTTTCAGCCGTCTTCCTAAAGATTACCTGGTTTTACTGGTCAGCGCCCTGCCGGTGCTGGAATTGAGGGGAGGGATCCCGCTGGCCTTATCCCTGGGGATACCTCCGTTTAAGGCTTTTTTGCTGGGGGTGGCCGGTAATTCCCTGATTGTTCTTCCGGCGCTTTTTCTTTTCGAACCGGTAACTTGCGCTTTAAGGAGATTTAAGCTTTGGGCGGGTTTTTTTGACTGGCTCTTCGAGCGCACCCGGAAAAAGGCCGACCGTATTCAAAAATATGAATCTTTGGGGCTGGCGCTATTGGTAGCGGTGCCGCTGCCGATGACCGGCGCCTGGACCGGGGTAATCGCAGCGTCATTATTCAAGATCCGTTTCCGTTACGCCTTTCCGGCGATTATCGCCGGGGTGCTATGCGCGGGGGTAATTGTTTTATTGTTGTCGCTTTTGGGGATTTTAAGCTGGAAGGCGGTGGGAAGATGATCCAGGTTTATACCGGAGAAGGAAAAGGCAAGACGACCGCCGCTTTAGGCCTGGCTCTGAGGGCTTCAGGTGCGGGGATGAAAGTATATATCGGCCAGTTTATCAAAGGGCGTTTTTATAGCGAGATTAAAGCTTTGAAGAAGATTCCCCATATCAAGATAGAGCAGTTCGGCAGAGGTTGTTTCATCAGAAAGAAACCCGGAAAAGCGGATATTGAGATGGCCGGTTCCGGATTAAACAGGGTAAGGGAGATTATTGCCGGCGGGAAATACAAGGTAATCATATTGGACGAGATTAATGTCGCTTTAAAACTGCAGTTACTTCCTTTGAGCGGATTGCTGGAATTAATGAAAATAGTGCCCGCGGGGACTGAATTGGTGCTAACCGGGCGCGACGCCCATCCCAGCGTAATCCGTATGGCGGATCTGGTAAGCAGGATAAAAGAGGTAAAACATTATTTTACCCGCGGCATTAAAGCGCGTCGGGGGATCGAATTCTAAAGGCCGCTTGCCGCGGCAGTTTTTTGCCGCTTTCTTCCGGGACGTAATAAGCTATGTTTTCCAATCACCTGTTAAGGTCCACTATAGTTGTTTCGATTATAATCCACTTTACGGTTCTTTCCCGCTTTACGGGATTTAACCCCTTTCGGCCGGCTCCTAAATCCCAGGAGATTGCGGTGCGTTATATCAAGGAGAGGCCGTTAAAGCCCCGGCTGCCCGGACGCAGGACAACGGTTGAAAAAAATGTTTTTAAAGGTAAAGGGGTAAAACCGTTTTTGGATATCGATGCAGGTATTCCCTCGGCCGAAGGCGCCTATCCCCCGGATTATCCGCCGCCCCTGAAAAATATCGCGGACTTGAAACCGCCGCTTCCAAAAGCGGCGTTATTTTCTAAGCCTGCTTTTGCCGGCCAGCAGGTGGCGGCTTTTAAGAAAAAGATTACCCTCCCGGAGATGGGCCGGACCCGGATCGACAACCCCAGCTATGTAACTTATTATCAGATTATCCGGGAAAAGATCCGCCGCAGCGCTTATCAGAATTACACTCATAACGTTACGGGTGAGGTTTTTATATCTTTTGTTGTTTCCAGCGACGGCAGTCTTAAGGATGCCCGCCTGGTCGAAGATAAAACGACGGTTAACGGCTACCTGCAGAATGTCGCTTTAAGGAGTGTCAGCGAGGCTTCGCCCTTTCCGCGTTTTCCCAAGGAGCTTGATTATTCGCAGTTGTCATTCAATATTATTATTTCATTCGAGATAGAGAGATAACAGTTCTCAGCTTTCAGCTATCAGCCGTCAGCCTTCAGCTAAAAGCGGAAAAGAGCAGTAGGTAGTAGTTAGTATTTAGTAGATAGTAGATAGTATAAAGTATGTAGTATAAAAGGTTAGGAAGCAGGGCCAAAAGGCTAAAATCAAAGGCGCAGTTTTTTATCTTTGACTCTGCTTTTTATACTAACTACTATATACTATCTACTGCTTTTATACGAATTACCGGTTACGGATTGCCCTCTTTGCAACTATTTATATTTTAAAGAGTTATGGAGCAACAGGGTGTCCCCTGAAAGGACGTCCCCCGAACTTTGCTGAAAGCTGATGGCTGATAGCTGACAGCTGACGATTGACAGCTGACAATGATTGACACCCATTTGAAAGAATGTTATATTATATACTTCAAAATTATATATGAAAGGAGATGATTATTTTGACTCAGGTAGAAGTAAAAAAAGACGAATCGTTTGAATCTGCTTTGCGGCGTTTCAAAAAAAAGATCGAGCAGGAAGGTATTTTGCGCGAAGTGCGCGACCGCAAG
>JAQTRM010000056.1 GCA_028711825.1 Candidatus Omnitrophota bacterium
GTTATTCCCGAGGAAGAAAAAGAAATAAAAATGATAATGCCCCGGTTGGACAGGCTTGGAGTTTTCTGTTTGAACCTGCACGAGCTTCTTTTCCTCGGTTACCGTCCGGAGGAATACTTCCGCCGTGGTTATTTTTTAAAGTCTTCCCGGAAACGCCCGTTTTATTCGGAGCTGGCGATACCGGTGTTCCGCAGCGAAGAGACCGCCTTCGGGCTTTTGGGTTTTGCGGCCTCCAGGAACTACCGGATGTCCGTTCATTATTGTTCCTCGGATGCCAAACAGGAGGTCCAGCATATAAACAAAAGGAAGCGGTGCGCCTTGACCGCTAGAAGAGAGCATGAAAAGGTTACCGAAAGGGGCCTGCTCGAAAAATTGGTAATTTACAAACCGGAGTGCTGCCTGGCGCTCAAAGACTTGAAGCGGAATAATGTTCCGTCCCGGCAGATATATTTTAACCGTAAAAAAAAGAGGCTTGAGGTGCACCCCGCGCACATCGTTTTCCTGGATCTCGAAAAATATGAAGTGGGAAGGGTCCGTTCCCTTCCCGATCTTCGTGACGTGGAGCTGAGAGTTTATTAAAATCCGATTTTAAATCAGATGAAAAAAAAGCGGTTAAGAACTGAAATTGTTATTGTGGGGTCGGGCGCGGGCGGAGCGACGCTGGCCAAGGAACTTTCGGAGAGGGGCCGGGAGGTGATAGTGGTTGAGAAAGGCGGAGAATCCGGATCCCGGACGCGTTTTTCTGACAAAAGCGAACTTTGTGTTAAAAGCAATGAAGGGTTGGGTATTTTCAGGGCATTTGGGATCGGGGGCACGACCGCTGTCAGCTGCGGGAACGCCGTAAGGTCTTTAGAGAAAGAACTCGGTATTTTAGGGATTAATTTATCTTCTGAATTCCGGGATGCCGAGAAGGATCTCGGGGTGCGCCCTGTCCCGGCGGGGCTGTTGGGAAACGGAACAAGGAAAATTATGGAGGCTGCCCGGAAATCCGGCGTGATAATGGAACGGATGCCTAAAGCCATTGACTGGAAAGAATGCCGTCGTTGCGGAAAATGTCTCCTGGGTTGCTGTTACGGCGCCAAATGGACGGCGGGAAAATATTTGCGCCAGGCGGAATCATCGGGCGTCAAAGTCCTTAAAAGGGTTGAGATTTGCGAGGTGTTAACTTCCGGCGGTAATGCGGTAGGAGTCCGGGGTAGAGACGGGAGGGGAGATATTTTTATTTCCGCGGAAAAGGTAATTTTGGCTGCCGGAGGGCTTGTCACTCCGGCAATCCTTCAGCGATCGGGGGTATCCGCGGCGGGCGGTAATCTATTTGTGGATTTGCAGCAGACAATATATGGGGTTGTGAAAGACGGGTTTTTTAAAAAAGAGATATATATGTCGGCGGTCAGTTATGATTTTTTGGAGCGCCAGGGTTTTATCCTGTCTCCTTTTGTGGATGTCGCATCCGATTTTTTCTCTACGACATTGTCTGCCCGCCGGATTCCGGGGGTGTTGTCGAGAAAGAGCATTTTCGGGATCATCGCCAAAATCAAAGATGAGAATACCGGAAAAATAAGCCGCGCCGGGGAAGTGTCAAAGGAAGTTAGTTCAAAAGACCGCGATAAACTGCGAAAGGCTGCCGCGATATCCGGAGAGATCCTTATTCGGGCCGGGGTAATTCCCGCTTCGCTTGTGGTTTCGCCTCCTGAAGGAGCGCATCCCGGGGGAGGCGCGGCTATCGGCAGGGTGGTAGATAAGAATCAGGAGACCGGAATAAAGGGGCTTTTTGTCAGTGATGCCAGCGTTTTACCTTTTTCTTCAGGATTGCCCCCGATCTTAACCGTTGTCGCTCTTTCCAAAAGGCTTGCCTCCAGGCAGTTTTAAAATGAGCCGGTTTAACGCGTAAATCCTTATTTCCCGCAGATTGTTCTTGCGGAATTTGCCCGGGTTTTAAGGGCGGATCACCGTTGACATGAAGAAGCTTTTTGTTATAATAAAATTAGTTTGACCCCAGCTCGCATAATGAATTTTCGAAGGAGTCTGATATGGGAAGAACGGGAAGCGCTATAAAAATTATCGCCGGATTCGCGCTTGCGGTTCCGGTAATATGTATTTTACTGGGCGCGGGCCTTAAGGATACTTCCGTTGAGCCGGAAGACCCGGATTCGGTTTACCGTGACGCGATGATGTTGAAGCTGGAAGCGGAAAAAGATGTAGCCTCCGGTAAATGGGGAGATGCCGCGGAAAAATACAGGTCGGTTCTGCTTAAGCTGGAAGCTTCTAAAAAAGGCCTCTCCGAAGATGAAAAACCCAAGATAGATCAGGTGGATGAAGAATACAGTGTTGGACTGAAAAGGCTGGATAAACTGGATGCGACGGTTTTATCAAGAGAGGCGCTGGGTTATTATGAGGAGAGGAATTACGACGAGGCCTTTTTAACCTATAATAAAATCCTGGAGAAATACGGCCAAAAATATAAACAATACCCTATCATTCCCGCCGCCTGGTCCCACCTGGGGCATATTAATAGAATTCGTGGCAGATACGAGGAAGCGCTCAAGGATTATAGTGTTGTTCTGTCGCAATACGCAGGCGCGCAGTTCCAGTATTTTATTACCAATAGCCAGGTAGGTATGGCAGTGGTATATCATATGATGGGTAAAGACGCGGAAGCCGAGCGTATATTACAGGATGCTTTGACGGGTAACCCGTCGTTCGCGGAACATTTCGGATTCATTTTTGACATTCTGCCGGTTAAATCCTGGGGAAGACTAGGAGATTCTTTTCCTTTGATCTATGAATTTTTGAGCACCTCGATGCCGGAAGGAGAGTTCCGCCTTTCTATCGCACAGCAGAATCCTAATCTGGCCGGTGACGTGGATGCTTTTGTAGGCCTGAGGTTTCATCTAAAAGGCGATACTGAGAAAGCCGAGGATTACTACCGGAAGTGCATAAAATATGCTCCGGACAAGGAAAGTGTCGGTTATCATCTGGCGCTTGATGGATTACGCAAGTTGGAAAGCCAGGTCCCGGGAGCTCCCGGATAAAATAAGTGTTTATCCTAAAAAGGAGAAAGATGGATTTATTTAAAAAAACCTTTCAGAAGAGCAAATTTGTTTTATCCCGCCCGGTTGCCGATAAAATGATTATTATTCCTACCTCCGGCAAGAAGCAGGATCTGGAAAAAATTTATGCCCTTTCAGGCTCCGGGGTGCGTATCTGGGGGCTCCTGGACGGCAAGAAATCTTTATCTAGAATCCGGGATTTGATGCTTCGGGAGTTTGATGTTACTTCTGCGCAGTTGGAAAAGGACATGGTTTCTTTTATCAGGGAATTGGAGAATAAAGAATTTATCACGGAAGGTGTTGGTAATAAAAAATAACCGGACGGAGGCAGGATAGATGAAGGATGCTCGTAAATGCAAAACTAAGCGGGGAATGAAAAAGGCGGTTTATGAAAAGCCGATGCTGAAAGAAACGCAATTGGATACTCCGGAAGCGACAAATTATCTGGCGGCCATATTTGTGGGAACCGCCTTAGCCGGCTGCACTCCCGCTAAATCTTGAGTAGTAGTATTGGCGGACGGCCGAATTTTCCCTGCTCCGTAGTATTTTACCATCTAACATCGATCTTCCCGCCCCTAGCATATCTTTTTTCTTAACCGTTTTTTCAAGAAAAGTTAACCCATAAGATAAAATATCCGCGGTTTTGCGCCTTAAGCAAATATCAAAAACAGCTCTGGTAATTTCGGCTGTTTTTTCAAATAACTGATTTCTGCCAGGCAGGTTTTTTAGGCCCCCTGTTTCTAAAGAAAAGGTAATTTAAGATGCGGATCGCCCTTGTAAATACCAACTTTGTGGAACAGTCTACTCCTAATTTTATGCTTAATTTCGAGGCAGGGCTGTTGTCTTTAGGGGCGGTTTTGGAACGGGAAGGCTACCAGACGGAGATCGTTAACCTTTTTCGGTTTGTCAGGGAAGATAAGTTGGCGTTGGATTCTTCTTTTCCCGAATCCGCGGCAAGCGCAATCATTAAACGTAAAGCCGCTATTCTGGGGTTTAATAGCCGCTGTGATACATATCCGGTGGCTTTGGATATCGCCCGCCGCTGTAAGATGCGCAATCCCGGTTCTTTGATCGTAATCGGGGGCCCTCAGGCTACTTTTACGGACCGTGAAACGCTCGCTAATTTCCCTTTTGTGGATGTGATCGTAAGGGGAGAAGGCGAAGCGACCTTTTTGGAGCTTGCGGGATGCTTCAAGGAAAATCGCGGGTTGGGCGGAGTGCGGGGAATTACTTACCGGAAAGGGAAAAAGATCATTCGGAATCCTGCGCGGGAGCTTATCAAAAACCTGGATTCATTGCCTTTCCCGGCGTATCCTTTATTAGGAAAATACATGCCTTCTTCCGCCGAGCTTAAAGAAGGCTGGGCTTATATTGCCGTTGGCAGGGGGTGCCCTTATAACTGCACTTTTTGTTCTACCGGCAGAATGTGGCGGAGGTGCTACCGCCTCAGGAGCCCCGGTAAAATTTTCGAAGAGATCGACTATCTTAAGAAGAATTACGGGATCAAAAGATTTTACCTGGGGCATGACAATTTTTTTACCAGTAAAAAAGACGTCATGGAAATTGCCGGGTTGCTTTTAAAAAACAAGACGGATATTGAATGGACCTGTAGTTCGAGGGTGGATTCTATTGATGCGGAATTGTTGGAAGCGGCTTATTTGTCGGGTTGCAGAAGGATATTCTTTGGGGTAGAATCCGGTTCCCGGAGAATGCAGAAAATATTCGGGAAAAATATAAATCCGGAGCATGCCCTGAAAGCGATTGAGGACTGCGGACGGTTTAATATTTACGCGATTTTATCGTTCATTATGGGTTTTCCCGAGGAGAAAGAGGAGGATCTAAACGCCACGCTTAAACTAGCGATAAAAATCCGTATCGCGGGGAACGGTTATCCTTACCTGCGTCCTTTGACGCCGATCGCCGGAACCGAAGTTTTTTTAAAGAACCGGAAACGTCTGGTTCTTCGGGACACCTGGGATACTTTATATTCAATAGGCAAGCTTATCAGAAGTTCCCCCTGGTCCAGGGGGGTAATCGAAAAATATCCTCAGATCTTCAGTAATTTTTATCTCATTAAATCCAGGTATCTTCCGGAATATCTTGCGCACGAGGCCGGAGTTTTCTTCTCTGTCCTTATTTGCGCTTATCCGCGTTCGCTCTATGTCGTTTTGGAGAAAACAAAATTAGAGCCGTTGGATTTAATGGCAAAATTTAAGCTTTGGGCGGGAAGCAAGCGGCTGGTTTATCGTGATAAAACGAGGGCGCCGCATTACCGCCAGATCCTGCTGTATTTCCCGGATTTCCTGGAAGATTTTTATAAAGGCGCGGATTTTTCTAAATTTCCGAAAGAGATCGTCGGTTATGAAAAACGGCGCTGTAATTTTCTACATAACCGGATAGGCTGCTAGAGTGGTTTTCGCGGCTGCCGGGGAGGTTTATGCAAAATAATAGCATTATCCGACCGAGATATTTTGCTCTCCAATGGCATATTACCGAAAGGTGCAATTGGCATTGCCGGCATTGTTATCAAAAAGAGGGCTCTCGGGATGATGAGCTACCGCTTTCAGGATTGTTTGACATCTTTAAACAATATCTGAGGCTGATAAGGCATTTCGGTACTCTGGGTCCGGCACGTTCCAGGCTGGTTATCGCCGGAGGAGAACCTTTGCTGCGGGAAGATTTTTTCGCGTTCCTGGAAAGAATCCACAAGTATAATAAATATTTTATGACCGTACTGCTTACCAACGGTTCGTTAATCGATGCCGTTTGCGGCCGGAGACTTAAAAGGCTGGGGGTAGAGACCTGCCAGGTCAGTTTGGAAGGTTTAGAGGGCAATAATGATGCGGTGAGAGGAGAAGGGGCATTCAACAAGACGACAAGGGCGATTGAAATATTGGTTAAATCCGGGATAAAAGTAGTGGTATGTTTAACGCTTACCAAAAACAATGTTCCCGACATTATGCCTTTAATTCGTTTATGCGGGAAACTCGGGGTTTCCCAGGTGGGGTTAAGAAGGCTTGTTCCTCTCGGGAGGGCGGATGCTATTAAGGGACTGCTTCTTCAACCGTTCGCGTTGAGAAAAGTCTATCTGCGGCTTGAAAAAGAAATCCGTAAGCCGGGAAATAAAAAAAAGCGCCCGGCGTTGGTCGGAGGCTGCGATGAAAGTATTTTTTGTCAGGAAATAAACCGTCCTTTGATCAACTGTGGGGTGACGGAAGGAAGAATGCTTACCCTTCTTCCCGATGGCAAAGTAATTCCCTGCCGCCGCCTGCCGCTGGAAGTCGGCGATGCGACCAGGGACGATCTTTTGAATATTTATTATGGTTCCGCCAGGATGGAACAGTTAAGAAACCTGGATAATTGTTTCGCAGCTTGCAGGGAATGTGGTTTTTTTGACAGCTGCCTGTCGGGAGCAAGGTGTATTTCGTATTCTTATTTTGGCAGGTTTTCTTCACCCGATCCTCAATGCTGGAAAATGTTTAAGGTTTTGCCGCCGCCGGATTTTCTGAAAAATAAAAAAGACATAATAAGCAAAACAAAAAAGGTCCATTTTACGCTTTTACCCCGCTTGTTCAGGCAGTTTGATAAGAAAGTTTAGAAAATGTTGGAGCAAAATAAGAGGTTAAATGGATCGAAACGATAAAATAACTCCCCGGGAAAGTTTTGATAAAAAAAGATT
>JAQTRM010000057.1 GCA_028711825.1 Candidatus Omnitrophota bacterium
CCTCCCTCCCAGATCGGCATCGTAACTCTCAAGCCCGCGAAAGCGTAATTTCCGGCTTCGTTGCCGTCTAAAGCCGAATCGTTCGGAGACCCCAGATTGGTCCAGGAGGTAAACCCGGAAACCGTGGGAAGAAAGCTGGCGTTTTTACTTTTAACGTTAGCCTCCGCGGATTCGGTATTTTTGTCAAGGCTCTTCAAAGACGGTTCATATTCATATAACGCCGCAACCAGGATATCATAATCAAGTTCGCCGTATTCTTCTTCGAAATCATCGGTAAGATCTACTCCGGGAACCGATTCCCTGCCGATAACTTTCTTCAATGTTTCGGTGGCGGTGCCGAATTGGGCGCGCGCCTCATTTACCGTAGGGACGCGCGCGGCTACTTCGGTATCCATTCTCAATATCTCATACTTTGAACTGCGCCCCCCGTAAGAACGCTTGGACAGCAGATTTTTATTCTCCAGGGCGTTAGCGTATGATCCCTCGGTAATCGATAATGTTTTTTTGGCAAGTAAGTCGGTGTAATAACTTAACTTAGCGGTATAAATCACCTCCTGTTTGCCCGCTTCACGGTCGAACCTTCTTGCTTCAATCGCTTTCCTGGCTGAATCTACCGCGTGCATCACCTTCCCGAAAGACCAGATTACCTGCGAAGCGGTAACCCCGGTTATAGAATTATAATTACCCATATTCATGGAATCTGGGTAATCGATATTATATAGGTATGTATACTGGGCATCGATGTGCGGCAGCATCCCGGCGCGCGTTTCCCGGTAGGCGCCTTCGGTCTTATCGACCTGGCGGTCTTTTATTTTCAAATCCTCGCTGCTGTCCAGAGCCATTCCAATAACCTCCTGAAGCCCGACTTTAAGGACGTCTTCAGAGGATGCGGCGGCAAAACAATAATTCCCGGAATTAGCCGCGGCGAACAATACAAGGAAAACAAAGAATATAACTCTAATTCTTCCAATCATTTATAATCCTGCGTTAATCACTTGGCTGCCACTCCGTTAAAGAATATCCCTAGAATCATATTCTGTTGTTGTTCTAAATTCATCTTTTTGTTTTTTTCTTTCTGCAGCCACTCCATAGAAACAGTCTTAAGCATTGAGATCAAAATCTCTCCAGCCTGGAAAGGATCATATTTTTTATCGATAAAACCGCTTTTTTGCGATTCTTTCACCAGGGAAACCACATAATCTTTAATCTGCCGCCCCACCGGAGATACGGAAAATCTTTTCTCTGACAGACTTTCTACATCCTCGGAAGCGATAATCTGGAAAAAATCGCGGTTTTTTTCAAAAAACTCCAGCCCCTCGCGCACAAAAGCCTCAATCTTCTGGCGTGGAGATTGTAGACTGGAAACCCCTTCTTTAAAAAGACCAAGCAAATCCTTTATCCTTCCCTCCAGCAAAGCAAGATAAAGATCGCCTTTATCCTTAAAATGCAGATATACCGTTCCGGTGGCGTATTGCGCCTCCTTGGCGATATCCCGGATCGTAGCCTTATGATAGCCTTTTAAAGCAAACAGATGCTCGGCAGCCTTAAGAATATCAGCCCGGCGCAGCTTACGGTCCCTTTCTTTCCTGCTTAACGCGATCATTCTCCCTCCATGCACAAGGTGTCTAATTTATGAACGACTGTTCACAAATAAAATATACCATTCATAAATGGTTTTGTCAAGGGATATTAAATAAAGGGGACGGTTCTATTTTTCTGATAAAATGGAGCTAAAAAATAGAACCGTCCCCTTTATTTTAGAGTTTAGGATTTGCCTTTATAAGGGTGTCCCCTGAAAGGACGTCCCCGGGGAACACGGTTTATTCATACCTTAACGCTTCGATCGGGTTAAGCCGGGAGGCTTGCTTGGCGGGCCAAAGGCCGAAAACGACTCCCACCACCAGTGAAAAAATCGTCGCCAGGAGAACGGAGGATAAAGAAACCCGCACCGACCATCCGGATATCACGGATATAATATAAGAGGAAACAGTTCCCAGGATTACCCCGGAGAGGCCGCCGATAAAAGACATCAGCACCGCCTCGATCAGGAATTGAGTCATAATATCCTTATTATTAGCGCCGATCGCCTTGCGCAGGCCGATCTCGCGGGTGCGCTCGGTAACCGAAACAAGCATAATATTCATAATCCCGATCCCGCCAACCAAAAGAGAAATCGCGGCAATCGCTCCCAGAAGCAGCGACATCGTCTGCGTGGTGGATTCAAGGGTCTTCTTGATATCCGACATATTGCGGATCTGGAACGAATCCTTCTGGTCATCGGTAACCAGGCGGTGCTGTTTTATAATAAGCTCGTTGATCTTTTCTTCGGCGGTATCCGCCGTCTCCGGGCCGGATGCCTCTACGTAAATTGAATCGACGTATTGTTTTCCGAAAACCCGGTACATCGCGGTAGTGATCGGTATGATCACCGTATCGTCCTGATCCATGTGGCCGGCGGCCCCCTTCTCGGGGAGAATACCGATAACCTTAAAATTAACCAGGTTTATTTTTATACTCTCCCCGATCGGATTAGCCGAGCCGAAAAGTTCTTTTACCACCGTCGTCCCGAGCAAAGCGACCTTCTTCCGCATCTGGACCTCTTCAGGAGTAAAAAACCTTCCCACGGTCGGAGTCGCCGAACGCAATTCTTTGTAACTAACCCCTACCCCTTCCACCAGGGTATTCCAGTTTTTGTTGGCGTAAACCACCTGCGCGCGATCCCGCACCGAAGGAGTGGTGTCTTTTACCCAATCGGTAAGTTTTTTAATCTCTTCAGCGTCCTCGAAAGTAAAACGCGTCGTAGTGCCCGATTCCAATGCTACCCCTCCGGAACGCATTGCCCCCGGCCTGACAATCAACAGATTGGAGCCTAAAGAAGAAAGCTGCTTTTCAATCGACTCCTTCGCCCCCTGTCCGATGGCAAGCATCGCGATTACCGCGGCCACCCCGATCAGGATCCCCAAGATAGAAAGGAAAGCGCGCATTTTATGCGCAAGCATCGCGGAAACCGCCTGCCGCAGGTAATCCAGGAATTCAATCCCGCCCTTCACCGCGCTTTTGGAACCGGAAAGGATATCTTTTACCATATTTTCAGATACCGGCACGGCGGGGGCGCTTTTAGATTCTCCCGGGGTATACTGGTCGGAGATAATCTGGCCGTCGCGCATCGTAATAATCCTCCTGGCGCAGGCGGCGATCTCGCTCTCGTGAGTAACGATAACGATCGTCTTGCCTTTTTTATTAAGGTCTTTCAATATCCCCACGATCTCCTGCTTGCTTTTCGAATCAAGGTTACCGGTAGGCTCATCGGCAAAAATTATCGGCGGGTCATTCACCAGGGAGCGCGCGATCGCCACTCTCTGCTGCTGGCCTCCGGACATTTCATTGGGACGGTGATACATCCTCTCTTTCAAACCCACCCCCGCAATCTCTTTTTCCGCCCTTTCCTTAAGGTGCCTTTTCCCGGCATAAATCAGGGGGAGCTCGGCGTTTTCCAGCGCCGTCATTTTCGGCAGGAGATGAAACTGTTGAAAAACAAAACCGACCAGGCGGTTCCTGACCAGGGCAAGCTCCTTATCGCTCAAATCAGTCACATTATCCCCGCCAAGCAGGTATTGCCCCGAATCCGGACGGTCCAGAAGCCCCAAAACATGCATCAACGTAGACTTGCCGGAGCCGGAAGCTCCCACGATCGCCACGAATTCGCCGGAAGCGATCTTAAGGGATACCCCGCGCAGCGCCTCAACCTTCACCTGCCCCATCTGGTAAGTCTTGTTTAAATTCTTGGCTTCGATCATTTTTGTTTTATTTCTGCCTTTTTATTTCTTTTTTGCGCTGGGCATCTTTGGCAAAAAAGGATTGCTGCCCGTAGTACCGCCGGAAGGAAATACATATTTTTTGGTGGTAATAATTACTGTATCCGCGGCGGTTAGCCCGGAGAGAACTTCGTAATTTTTATCGTCGGTAATCCCGACCTGGACAATACGCTTTTCCGGGCCCTTGTCTTCTCCCTGTTTTAAAAGGACATAATCCTGCCCGTTGTCTTTATGCAGCGCCTGGGCGGGAATAAGCAATATGCCGTCTTTTTCCTGGACGATAAAATCCACGGTCGCGTTCATCCCGGAACGGAAAAATTCCGGTGAATTCTCGGGGACCAGGTCAACCTTGTAAATAGTTACATTATTAACGGTTTCCGACTCGTAATAAATATGTTCCACGAAAGCGTCGATCTTGGTATCCGGATAAGCGTCCAGGGCGATAACCGCTTTCTGGCCGAGCTTGATCTTGCCGATATCGGTCTCATCAACCTGGGCGCGCACGATAAGCTTATCCGACAATACCAGCACCGCGTCCGAGGTAGTAACCGTCTGCCCGGGCTGCGTGGTGGCCACGATCACCTCTCCGTTAATGGGGGCCAATAAGGCAATCGGCTTATAAACCTCCTGCCAGTATTTCAACTTCTCATCCCCCTGGCCGCGCGCCGCGTCCAGCAGGGCCGCCCTTTCGGTCGAACTCATCCAGGCCAGGGTCTGCCCGATCTTTACATTCTCTCCTTCCTTAACCAGGACGCTTTCCACCCGGCCGCTCACCGGAGGCATAATCTCCAGGCGGTTCTTGGGATAAACCGTGCCGGTAGTAGAAATATAAATCTTAATCGACCCGAGAAAAGGATGGATCTCTTTTACCGTATCCGAAACATCCTTGGCTTTCATCATCTTCATCCCGAAAAAACCGGCTCCCGCCAGTAATAAAACCGCAATAAATAACACGCTCCTTTTTTTAAACATATTCCAAAGTCTCTCCTTTCGCCTGGATCCAATAAGCTTCGGCCAGCAATAAAGCCGCCTGCGCGTTAAGATAAGTGCTTTTCTGCTGCACCAGGTTATCCTCGATGATCGTCCAGTTATCGAAGGTAATAAACCCGACCGCATACTCCGCCTGGGCGATCTTTGAACGTTCTTCGGTAGCGATAAGCTGTTTTTTCTGCACCCTCACATTCTCCAGCGCGTCCTGCAGCGCGGCCCAGCCTTCTTCCAGCACCAGGACGATGCTGTCGCGCGTGCTCCTTTCGTTTTCCTTAAGCTGGCTTAAATACGCCTGCGCCTTGGAAACCTGCGCTACCCTCAAGCCCCCTTCAAAAATCGGCATTGTAAGAGCGAGCCCGATATTCCACTGGTCTCCTTTAGGTTCCCAGCGGCTGCCTGATTTGCCCGCCCCCGCCGAACCGGAAAGGGAAGGCGAAAAATCGGCGTAAGCGGATTTCAGACTGAACTCCGCCGAATTCTTCTGGGCGATAATTTTCAAAAGTGACGGGTTATTCTGCGACAAAGATTCGAAATCCGGTTTTTCCTTAGCCTCGTCGGAAACCGTAAAAACACCTTTTACCTCAAGCGGAATGAACTGCCTGCGGCCCATCTCTTTATTCAGCTTACGCTGGGCTACTTCCATCTCCCTATTTGCCTGTGAGATTTGATACTGGGCATCCGCCAGGTCGGCTTCGGCGGTAAGAAGCGCCCCTTTATGTTCCAGCCCCGACTCATAACGCAAAGTGATCAGTTCCAGGTTGCTCCTGCGGATATCATAGATCTCACGGGTTATCTTAAGACGCTCCTGCGCCTTTAAGAGGCTGATAAAAGCGCTGCGTAATTCATACCTGACAGTAACCGAGATATACTTAAAGTTTTGCCGGGAGGCATTAATGTCTTCGGATGCGGCTTTCACTTCCTGCAAAGTTTTCGTACCGTCGAAGATCAACTGGGTTCCGCTGACCCCGTAGGAATAACTGTTGGACTCACCGCCTGATGAATTCTCGCCGTCCCCGGCAACAGTTTTGGAACGGGAAGCGCTCAAGCTGGCGTCAACCTGCGGCAGAAGCTGGCTTGCGGTAATTTTCTTGGCAGCCTCGGACTGCCTGGTCTCCGCCTGCGCGGCGATCAAGTCGGGATGGTTCTTCGCCGCTTCCGCGACGCACTCCCTCCAGTCAAAAACTTCCGCCGCCGGCAGCGGTTTCGAAAGAATAAACACCGCGCCGAGGACTATAAAATTAATCTTTAATACTTTAAGCATATATCCTTAATTATAAAATCTCCGTCAAACTATCAAAAACTTCCTTAATAGCGAACCTATCTTTCCGAAGGCGGGCATGGTAAATCTCCACCCGGAAACGGGGCATGCCCTCCGCGCGGGAGAGGAACCCGCCCCTGCTTGAATTCCCTCTGCAATTCATTGAATTTTTCCTGCTGCTGCGGGGTAAGAAGGCCCATGATCTGTTTATCGGTGCTTTCTTTGATGGTCAACATCGTCCGGCGTAAATCCTTTCCCGCCTCGTCAATCTTCTGGCGCCCTTTTTCCAGTATCTGCCCAACTTTATCTTTCTGTTCGGCATTAAGCTCCAGCTCTTCCGTGAACATTTGCAAGGGGCCTCCTTTTATCCATCTATGCTTGCCGCGGTCATACCACATCATGCGTTCAGCTTTCTCCCTGAAATCAGCCTTCCTTAAAAAACGGCCTTTATGAACCGGGCCTCCGGAAATGACGGCACCCGTCAAAACCCCGGCCAAAACACACAATACCGCGAATAACGCCAGATACAACGCATTCCTGTTCATCTTCCCCTCCCTTTTTACTTATTCCTGGGCACCCAGCACCAGGCCCAATGCCGTCGAAACTGTAACCTGCCCGCCCTTCAACAAACGGTCCTCCAGCAAATTATCTTCACC
>JAQTRM010000058.1:0-2538 GCA_028711825.1 Candidatus Omnitrophota bacterium
GCGTGGTTTATTAAATGATAGAGCCCGGCGGCTAAAGAAAAAACCGCCAGATAATGCAGCTTTAAACTGGTGAATAAAACCGCCAGCCCCACCCCCAGAAAGATTATCCCGATATTTTCAACACTGGAGTAAGCCAAAAGCCTCTTTAAATCCCTCTCCATCAACGCGTAAATCACCCCTGTCAGGCAGGTAATAGTCGCTAAGACCAAAATTAATATCCCCCACCAGGCGGAATTTACCCCGAGGATAAAAAGCACAAAACGCGCGATCCCGTAAATAGCGGTCTTGATCATTACCCCGGACATAATGCTTGAGATATGGCTCGGCGCCTGGGGATGGGCGTAAGGCAGCCAGATGTGCAGCGGCACGATCCCGGCCTTGGTCCCGAAGCCGGCCAAAAACAATAAAAATACCGTATCCTTAACCGCGGCAGGCATAATCTTGCAGGCTTCTTTAATGGCGAAGAAATCGAAGGAATGGGCGTAATTGCGCAGGATCATAAACGCGGCGATGATAAAAGCGGTGCCGATATGCGTCATTACGATATAGACCAGCCCCGCCTGGACGGATTTCTCGTGTTCGGAGTCAAAAACCACCAGAAAATAGGAAACCAAAGACATAATTTCCCAAAAAACAAGAAACACCAGGCAGTTTTTTACACTGACTACGGAAACCATGGAAAGCACAAAAATCAAAAGCAGGAAATTGACGAACCTGATCCTGGACGCCGAATATTCGCCTTTTAAGTAACCAAAGGAATAGATAAATGACGGCAGGGATACTATGATGATTACAGCGAGGAAAAATAAAGCAAGCGGATCAATAAGAAAAACCCGTTCCAACAAAAAATTCCACATTTCAATCAACCGCCTCTATAAAAAAAGAAACCTTCCCGGTTAACACCGCAAAAGGTTTCTCTTGTCTTTTTAGTCCAGACTCACCTTAAAACTTGGAGCAGCTTTTGTTTAATTAAAATATCACTTTCCCGGATAAAATCAAGATATTTTATACCTTCGCCGCTTCAAAACCCCGGCACTTGTAGGCCGGGGTATAAAAAATCACCGGGAGATTGTTCCGGAAAAAGAAGATAAAAATTTTTGTATCTCTTTTTTTATAAGCTCCCGGACGGCCCGGGTCTTTTCCAGCTTCTCCTGCGGGCTCCCCGCAAAACCCGAAGGATCATCGAAACCCCAGTGCAGGCGCCTGCCGCCTCCCGGGAAAACCGGGCACCGCGCCGACTGCGACTCGTCGCAGACAGTAATCACATAATCGTATTCCCTGCCCTGCCGGTAAAAATCCAGCACGCTTTTGGTTTTATTCTGTGAAATATCGATCCCCGCTTCTTTCATTACCTCCACCGCAAGAGGATTAAGCGTTCCCGGTTCAAGCCCGGCGCTTTCTACCTCGAACTTATCTCCGGCAAATTGCTTTAAAAAAGCCTCCGCCATCTGGGAACGGGCGGAATTATGAACACAGATAAATAAAACCTTTTGCTTTATCATGAGAAACTCCCGCGTAGCGGTTGAATCCGAAAGCCGGATAAATATTATTATACTATAAACTCATCCGTTTTTTAATCAATTCCAGGACATCTGCCACCTCTATCCCCTCCATACAGGGCCCGAAATCGTAATGCGCTTTTCCCGCGCAGCAGGATACCGAAGCCCCGGGATAACAGGGCATGCAGGGTATCCTGTTCCTGGCGTAAATAATATTATTTTGATGGAAATAAGGATAGAAATGTTCCCCGGAAGTAGCCCCGTATAGGCCGATGGTCTCGATCCCCATGCAGCTTGCCAGGTGCAGGAGGCTTGAATCCGGGCCGATAAAAAACCGGCAGCGCTTCAGAAGCGCTTTTGCCTGGGCCAGGCTAGTCTTGTCTCCGGCGATGATGCGGGAGCTCATTTTCGCGGCGATACTGCGGCCGAATTCGCTTCCGGGAAACTTCCCCAGGTTAAGGAGCCTGATCCCGTAACGTTCATACAGGATCCCCGAGAGGCTGTTCCATTTCTCAACCGGCCAGCTTTTTAAGGACCATGCCGCAAGCGGCAGGATCCCCCCGATCCTGTCCTGCCCGCCGACGCCGTTCTTTTTGAAAAACTCCTCGCAGAAACCGGCTTCGGGTTCTTTGACGCTGAAATTAAAAGAAGCGCGCTCCGGGGGTATCCCGTAAGAAGCCAGCATATTGATGTAACGGTCGACCGGGTGTTTCTGCTCCGGGCGGCCTTTAAATTTTTCGCGCCAGACGGAAGGCGCGCCCAGGAAAATATAATTCAGTGATTTTTTAAGGACGATGACCAGGTCGAAGCGCTCCCTCCTTAAATTCAGGCTGAAACGCAAACCCTTGATAAACCCTTTATCCCTGCCGCGACGGTCGAAGGTGATCACGCGGTCCAGGCCGTAATAGCCGTCGGCGATATCCCTGCAGCGCGCGGAGGTAAGAAAAACGATCTCGGCTTCCGGGTACATTTTCCGCACCGGGCCGACCACCGCCAGGTCGTAAATAACATCGCCGATGTTAGAATGGCCGTAAATCAG
>JAQTRM010000058.1:2638-6656 GCA_028711825.1 Candidatus Omnitrophota bacterium
CGGCTAATTTCCGGGCGTCCTCCTCCGAAACCCTCTGGTTTTCAAAAGGAGAGGTAATCTTCTGGATTTCGCTTTTCGGGATCAGATAAGCGCCCTTAACGATGATCTTCTCCACGAAATAATTTTTTTCTACTTCCGTCTCCTCCCTGAATTTATCGTCTCTCCTGAGCATTTCCTGGCTCCGGTCGATCGTGCCTACCGTAATCGGAGAAGAAAAAACCGGCCCGGAAGGCTTGAGGCTTAGAAAGATGCAGCTAAAAATAAACAGGCAAATCTTAAGCTTATTCCTTAATATATAGAGTCTAGCCAATTCTCCTCCTTCTTAGCGCGTAAAATGCCTAAGTTTTATAAACCTTGGCTTCTATCTCAAGAACGTATTTTAACCCCGTTACTTTAATCCGCTTCTCTTTCATAATATACCAGATATGATTAAGTTTATCCAGTTCGCGTTTTGAATAAAGGCGTAAGTTACCTTTCTTTTTCCGAGGAGAAAGGACCTCCTCTTTATCCAACTGCTTGAGCACCCAGACCGGTATGCCGATAAGCCGGCAGACTGTCCCGCTGGTATACACCGGTTCGTCGGCGCCTATTTCGAAATTTTCACCGTATTTGACTTCTTTTTTCATAGCTTTCTAAACCGCACTACCGGCTTTTTATCTGGAAGCTCTTTGTTTTCTCGTCGTAATCCACAAAAATCCCCGAACCTTCCTTGATCTCCCCTTTCAGCAGTTTAAGCGCGATCGCGTCATAGATCGTCCTCTGGATGAGCCTCTTAAGCGGACGGGCCCCGTAAGCCGGGTCAAAACCCTCTTCGGCGATCTCCTCCTTTGCTTTTTTGGTAACCTCCACCTCAATCTTCCGTTCGGCCAGGCGCTTTTTAAGGTCGTTAAGCTGAAGGTCGATGATCAACCCGACATCCTTCCGCGTCAACTTGTTGAAAATAATTATCTCATCCAGGCGGTTCAAGAACTCCGGACGGAAATGCTGCTTTAAGAGTTCGCCGATCTTTTCCCGGGCCTCCCGCGCGTCTTCTGACTCCTGCACCATCTGGGTGCCGATATTGGAGGTCATGATGATAATGGTATTTTTAAAATTCACCACCCTGCCCTGGCCGTCGGTAAGCCGGCCGTCGTCCAGCACCTGCAGCAGGACGTTAAAAACATCATGGTGCGCCTTTTCGATCTCGTCGAAAAGTATCACGCTGTAAGGCCTGCGGCGCACCGCCTCGGTAAGCTGACCGCCCTCTTCATACCCCACGTAACCCGGAGGCGCCCCGATCAGTCGGCTGACGGAATGTTTCTCCATATATTCGGACATGTCGATCCGCACCATCGATTTCTCATCGTCAAACAAAAACTGCGCGAGATTCTTAGCAAGATAGGTCTTGCCCACCCCGGTTGGCCCGATAAAAAGGAATGTCCCCAGCGGGCGGTTAGGATCCTGCAGGCCGCTCCGACAACGACGGATAGCGTTTGAGATCAGGCCTACCGCCTCATCCTGGCCGACGATCTTTTCTTTTAATTTATCCTCCATCGAAACAAGCTTTTCGATCTCACCCTGCATCAGGCGGGACAAAGGAATGCCGGTCCATTTCGAAACGATCTCGGCGATATTCTCCTCGGTTACCTCTTCTTTAAGCATCGAGCCGTCTTTTTGCAGCTTTGCCAGTTCTTTATTTTCTTTATCGAGCTCCCGGTCAAGCTCCGGCAGCCTGCCGTAACGGATCTCGGCGACCTTGGCAAGATCTCCCTGCCTTTCAAGCTGCGCTTCCTCAAGTTTGAGGTTTTCAATCTCTTCCTTTGCCTTGCGGATGCGGTCGATAATCTCCTTCTCATGCCCCCAGCGGGTCTTAAGCGCTGTGGATTTTTCTTTCAGCGAGGCGATCTCCTTTTCCAGTTTCTTAAGGCGTTCTTTGGAGGCGGGGTCCTTGTCTTTTTTTAACGCCTGGCTTTCGATCTCCATGCGCATCAGGCGCCTCTCAAGCTCGTCAACCTCGGTGGGAAGGCTCTCGATCTCCATCTTAAGGCGCGATGCGGCCTCGTCCACCAGGTCGATCGCCTTATCCGGCAGGTTGCGGTCGGTAATATAACGGTGCGAAAGGGTCGCCGCCGCGATCAAAGCGCTGTCTTTGATCCTGACGCCGTGGTATACCTCATAACGCTCCTTAAGCCCCCTTAATATTGAAATAGTATCTTCTACGCTGGGCTCCCCCACGAATACCGGCTGGAATCTGCGCTCAAGGGCTTTATCCTTCTCGATATATTTACGGTATTCATCCAGAGTGGTAGCGCCGATACAACGCAGCTCGCCTCTTGACAGAGCAGGCTTGAGCATGTTAGAGGCATCCATCGCCCCCTCGGTTTTTCCCGCTCCGACTAAGGTATGCAATTCATCGATAAATAAGATTATCTTGCCGTTGGATTTCTCGATCTCCTTAAGCACCGCTTTCAGGCGTTCCTCGAAATCCCCGCGGAACTTGGAACCGGCGACCAGGCTTCCCAGGTCAAGGGCTACGATGCGCTTATCTTTAAGCGATGACGGCACATCCTGGTAGGCGATCCTCCTGGCCAGCCCCTCCACGATCGCGGTCTTCCCGGTCCCCGCCTCCCCGATCAGGACCGGGTTGTTTTTCGTGCGGCGCGAAAGCACCTGGATCGTGCGGCGGATCTCGCTATCCCTGCCGATCACCGGGTCGAGTTTCTCCCGCCGGGCAAGCTCCGTGATATCTTTGGTGTATTTCTCAAGGGCGCGGTATTTTTCCTCCGCGTTCTGGTCGGTAACATTCTGCGAACCGCGGATATCCTTCAGCACCGCCAGGATCGCCTGTTTCGTAATTCCGTATTTCCTGAAAAGCGCGCTTACCTGGGCGTCTTTGGATTCACTAAGCGCGATCCCCAGGTGCTCGCTTGAGACATATTCATCCTTAAGGGCGGAGGCTTCCCTGGAGGCAATCTTAAAAAGCGCCTGCAGGGAATTGGAAAAATAAACCTGCGGGTCACCGGACTCCACCCGGGGTATTTTTAAAAGGAGGGATACGGTTTCATCCTCCATCCCCTTAAGCGGCGCCCCCAGCCTCTCCAGGATAGACCGCAATACGCCGTCCTCCTGTTTAAGCAGGGCAAGCAGCAGATGCGCCTCACCCACCTGCTGGTGGGAATAATCGCGGGCGATGCCCAGGGCGCCTTCGATCGCCTCCTGGGCCTTATAGGTAAAATTATCGAACTTCATAAAAATGGCCTCCTTTTAGGCTAACAAAACAATTCTATCATATTTCCGAAATATTTCAATCGATTTTCGAAATATTTATTTCGCTTTTAGAACAAAAGGGGACAGTCCCCGGGACTGTCCCCTAGTTTGCCTCCTAGTTTAATTTTTCTTGGCCCATCCGAATAATCCCGAGTAAACCACCCTCTCATCCACCACAAAATCGGCATACCGTTTACGCCGCAAGGCGGCGGAATACGACATCTCCAAATAAACCGGATTGGGAGTAATAAGGGTATCAGGTTTCCCTTTAGCATAAAAATTATAGCTGGAAAACAAATAATCTTCAGGACGCTTGACGATACCCGCTCTCACCGGATTCAGCTCAATATACTTGCCACATTGCAAGAGATACGAATCGTCCAGGATAATATTGCTTTTAAACCTCTCCTGCCAAAGACGGCCGACATATCCGTATAATTTCTTGTAATAGTGTGAGTATCTTAAATTCAGTTGTTTCATAAATTTAGCTAAATCGCTTTCCAACTTCAAGCGCAGTTGGAAATGAATATGGTTATTCATCAGGCAATAATGGTAAAAAATTATCATGTTATCATCTTTCAACTCCTCCATCAAAGTACGGTAATACAGCTTATCGCTATCATTCTGAAAAACAAGCTGGCGATTATTACCTCTCGAAGTAATATGTAGCGCCGCGTCAACGGAAATTATCCTTTTCGTTCTGGGCATAAAAAATCCCTCCTTTCACTAACAATTGACGTAAAAAGAGGGTAAATCTAACACAAAAAATAAA
>JAQTRM010000059.1:0-5326 GCA_028711825.1 Candidatus Omnitrophota bacterium
AGATAATAATCGAAACTCCCCGGGAATTTCCGCACCCGGCCGCTTTTGACCTCGAAAACATTATTTGCCACCGAACGCACGAAATATATATCATGGCTGATAAAAACGATCGTCCCCTGATAATCCTTGAGCGCCCGCACCAGCGCCTCTACCGCGTCCACGTCCAGATGGGTGGTCGGCTCATCAAGGAGCAGGAAATTCGGCGGGTTAATCAAAAGTTTCGCCAGGATCAGGCGGCTCTTCTCCCCTCCGGAAAGGACCTTTACTTTCTTTTCCGCGTCGTCTCCGGTAAAAAGGAACGCCCCCAGGATAGTGCGAATGGATTCTTCCGCCATATATCCGGGCGCCGCGCTGTAAGCCTCCTGCAGAACAGTATTCTCAAGGCTCAATACGTCGGTGCGCGTCTGTGAGAAATAACCGATATCCACGTTGTAACCAACCGTCCGCGTCCCGCTGTCGATATCCACAATCCCCGCCAGGATTTTAAGCAGGGTGGATTTACCCGCCCCATTTTCCCCGGCCAGGACCGCTTTTTCCCCCTGGGAGATCTCAAAATCCAGCCCTTCATAAACCTTGATCTCGCCGTAAGACTTATAAATATTTTCCAGACTAATCACCTTATGTCCCGAACGGCGGGTCTGCGGAAAAGTAAAATTCCCGATGCTCTGGCGGGGATCCGGCGGAACAACCACCTTTTCCTCATCCATCTTTTCCAGCACCCGGCGCTTGGCGCGCACCGAAGCGGCCTTATTCGGCTGGGCGTGGAACCGCGCCACAAATTGTTCAAGTTGTTCGATTTTTTTATCCTGCTCCTTGCACTGCTTGATAAGATGCGTGCGGCGCTGGGCTTTAATTTCCTCGTAGTGCTGGTAATTCCCGTGTACCTTGGTAATCTCCCCGTTCTCCAGGATCAGGGTATAATTGGTGACATCAGTGAGGAACGCGCGGTCGTGGGAGATCATGATGAATGTCCCCCGGAACCCTGAAAGGTAATCTTTAAGCCAGAGCGCGGCGTTTAAGTCCAGATAGTTGGTAGGCTCATCCAAAAGCAGGAGGTCGTAGTGATAAGTCAGGAGCTTGCCCAGGAGGGCGCGCATCTGCCATCCGCCGCTAAGCTGGGAGATCGGACGGTTAAAATCCCTCTCTTTAAACCCCAGCCCGGAAAGTATCTTCTTGGCCTTATGCTCCAGCTCGAAAAATCCCAGGATTTCCAGCTCGTGCAAAACCTCACCGTAACGGTTGGATCCGGCGCGGTTGGAGGATTCCAGGTTATTCTTTTCCCTTTTAAGGGTTAAGATCCTTTCATCGCCTTCGGTAAGCTCGGCGAGCACCGTGCGTTCGGAAGAAAATTTAGATTCCTGAGGAAGGTAACCGATGTAGGCGCCTTTGTTCAGCCTTACCTCGCCCTCGGATGCCTCCGTCTCCTGCAGGATCAGGGAAAATAAAGTACTCTTGCCCGCGCCGTTGGGGCCGATAAGGCCGATCTTCTCCCCCTGGTTAATGTTCAAGGAGACATTCTTAAAAAGGACTTTGGTGCCGTAGTTTTTAGAAAGGTTATTGATATTCAGCATAAGGCAAAGATTAGATCGCGCGGCGGGATTCCAGGGACTTCGAAAGGGTGGTAGAGTCGGCATACTCCAGGTTGGAGCCAACCGGTATCCCCAGGCCGATGCGGCTTAAATTAATCCCTAAAGGTTTAAGCAGTTTGATAAGATACATTGCGGTGGTTTCCCCCTCGGTATCGGCGTCGGTGGCGATAATCACTTCTTTCAGGCCACCCTCTTTGATCCTCTGGATAAGGCCTTCGATTTTTAAATCGCTCGGGCCCCTCCCCTCAAGGGGCGAGATCGACCCTAAAAGGACATGGTAGAGCCCGTGGAAATTTCCCGCCTTCTCGATCGCGGTAACGTCACTGGGTTTTTCCACCACGCAGACGATATCTTTCTGGCGGCCGAGGTCCTGGCAGATCTTGCAGGTATCTTCCTCGCTTAAGTTGTTGCAGATCCGGCAGGAACGCACATTTTCTTTTACTTTTAGTAACGCGTCTGACAACACTTTAATCTCTTCATCAGTCGCCCCCAGGACATGCGCCACCATCCGTTCGGCGCTGCGCCGGCCGACCCCCGGAAGTTTGATAAGGCATTCGATTAATTTTTCGATCGATGCGGTATAGTTTGCCATCAGTCTTCTTTAACCACCCTGCCCCCGAACATATCGAGGGCGCTTTTAATAAACGGATTATCCCGCGCCTCTATCGTCTCCTGCCTTACCTGCGCGGTGAGAATAAAAGTTATCCTTAAAGCGGCATCGCATAACTCCGAGATCTCCTTCTCCACAATATCCCGGTTATCTTTGACCTCCAGGGATTCCTTGTGCAGGGAACAAGTCTTGGGGAAAGCGACTGTCAGGAGATCGCCGTCTAATTTCAAAGGCTCCCCTTCGCTTAAATAAGTGGCGACCGACATTTTTACCCTGGAGAGGTTATTGATCAATCTTTCCCAGACCTCTTTTACTTTTTCCAGCGGCACGGCCTTTGCCTCCGGCTCAAGCGGGATTTCAACTGCCGGAGACTGTTCCCGGTAAGGATATTTTTTTTCCGAAGGATAGCGTTCCGTCATATCCACCTGGATCGTCCCTAAAACCACATCCTGCGGTTTAACCAAAGACGCTCCGTAATTCTCCGGCGGCCCTTCCTTTACATGGTGCGGGCCATGTTCCAACGGGCTGGAACCTGAGCCGTTAATCTGGTTATCGGATACGGAACCGCCGTGCGGCTTATGATATCCCGGGGCATGGCTTTGAGTATGCGCGCCGTGGGCCGGGCTGCCGCCTTGCGGCTTATCGTGAGAAACCGCAACGCCGCTATGCTGTTTCAATGGAACCGCCCCGCTTTTTTCCGGGGCAGATGCCAGGCGCACTAAACTTATTTCAAGCGGTATGCGCTGGGAATCCAGGCGCTTGGTCATCTCCTGGGTTGAAACCAAAATATTGAACGCGCCGAAAATCTGCTCCAGCGTCATCGACTGGCTTTGCGTAAAAAGGCGGTCGCAGATCTCCTGCGGCAGGTCCACCAGTTTGGCGTCCGCTTTAGAAACCTTGGCGACCATCAGGTTACGAAAATGTTCCACCAGACTGGAAAGAAAAACTACGGGGTCTTTCCCCTCGTCGATAATACCGTTAAAAATCTTTAGCGCTTCGGCCGGCTCTTTCCGGATAATATTATCGGTGAGCGAAAACAAAACATCCTGTTCCACCATCCCCAGGACCGAAATCGCGTCCTTAAGAGAGATCTTGCCGTGCGAAAAAGAAACCAACTGGTCGAGGATCGATTCGGCGTCGCGCAGGGAACCGTCGCTGCTGCGGGCGATCGCCGCCAGCACTTCCTTATCCACCGCGATTTTCTCCTGAGCGACGATCTTTTCAAGCTGTTCGATGATCTCAATTACCGTAATGCGGCGGAAATCCATGCGCTGGCAGCGTGAGACGATCGTCGGCAGGACCTTCTGGGGATGCGTGGTGGCAAAGATGAATTTTACGAATTCCGGCGGCTCCTCCAGGGTCTTCAGTAAAGCATTGAAACCGTCAGAGGTGATCTGGTGCACTTCGTCAATAATATAAACTTTATACTTGCCGCTTGCGGGCGCGAATTTCACGTTTTCGCGCAGGGCGCGGATCTCGTCGATACCGCGGTTAGAGGCGCCGTCGATCTCGATAACGTCCAGCGCGCGGCCCTGGTTGATCTCAAGGCATGACGAGCATTTCTGGCAGGGTTTTGCCGTGGGGCCTTCTTTGCAATTAAGCGCCTTAGCCAGGATCCGGGCGGTAGAGGTCTTCCCCACCCCGCGCGGGCCGGTAAAAAGATAGGCGTGCGCCAGGCGGTCTTTGGCGATAGCGTTCTTCAGCGTCCCGACGATATGATCCTGCCCGACGATACTTTCAAAATCCTGCGGGCGCCACTTTAAAGCGAAAACAGTATAAGGCATCTTATTTAAAGAATATAACAGGTTAAAATTTTAATTAAAAACCACGCCTAAAAAAACATCTCCCGGCGTTTACTAATGAAGTTATTATAGCAGAAGTCGATAAAAATTGGTAGCCTAATATTGGGGACGTCCTTCCGGGGGACGTCCTTAAAAGGGACACCCTTGCTTTAAAAGGTTCCCCTCCCGCTCGAATCAAATCAAGCCGAATGCATATCGGAATCCAGATAATCCCGGGTCTCGGCGTAAGCTACGCCGCTTAAAACCAACAGAGAAATAAGATTCGGCAGCGCCATCAAGGCGTTAGCGATATCCGCGAAAGACCAGACAAGCGGTATCCCCGCCACCGAACCGGTCATTACCGCGATGATCCAGAGCCAGCGGTAAGGTTTGATCACCCGGTGGCCGAAAAGATACTCCGCGGATTTCTCGCCGTAATAAAACCATCCCAGGATGGTGCTGAAAACAAATGTAAGCAGGCCGATCGTCAGGATCACCGACCCCAGGAAATGCACCCTGCCGAAAGCGGTTTTTACCAGGAGCGCACCGTTTAGGCCCTCCGTCCAAACGCCGGAGTTCACCAGGACAATCCCGGTTAAGGCGCAGATTACCACCGTATCCCAGAATGTCCCGGTCGAGGAGACCAGCGCCTGGCGCGCGGGATGCTTAGTCTGGGCGGCCGCCGCCACGATCGGGGCGCTGCCTAAACCGGATTCGTTGGAAAAAAGCCCGCGCGCGATTCCAAAACGCATCGCCTCTTTCATCCCCGCGCCGAGAAATCCTCCGATTGCCGCCTGCCCGGTAAAGGCGCTTTTAAATATTATCCCGATCGAATCAGGAATAGTCTTCCATTCCAGAGCCAGTATGATCAAACACCCCAGCACGTAAAAAATCGCCATCACCGGGACGAACCTTTCGCAAACCTTTGCGATTGAACGGATCCCGCCGATAATTACCGCCGCGGTAAGCCCCGTGAGCACCAGGCCGGTTATCCAGGGCGAGATATGGAAGGTATCTTTTACCAAAACCGCGATGGAATTGGACTGCACCATATTGCCGATACCGAAGGCCGCGATCGAGGCGAAAACCGCGAACACCACTCCCAGCCAGCGGCAATGCATCCCGCGCTCAAGCACATACATCGGCCCCCCGGCGATCGAGCCGTCTTTAGAGGTAGTGCGGTATTTCACCGAAAGGACCGCCTCGGCGTATTTGGTGGCGATCCCGAAGATCCCGGTCAACCACATCCAAAACACCGCCCCCGGCCCTCCGGCGGCAATCGCGGTGCCGACCCCCACGATATTACCCGTGCCGATGGTCGCCGCCAGCGCGGTGGTCAGGGCGCC
>JAQTRM010000059.1:5426-6632 GCA_028711825.1 Candidatus Omnitrophota bacterium
CCCCGCGATCCTCCCGCTTAACTCCCCGGAAACCTGCTCGAGGCTGCTCTTATTCATAGACGCCAGCTCCGTCACTTTCTCTTCCACCGCTTCCTCAAACTCCCTCTGCGCCTCCCGCCTCTGGAGGAACTCCGCTTCCTTGCGCCGGGTTTCCATCTCGGTCTTGATCCTCTGCTCGGTTTTAAACCTGTAGTCAACCTCCCCCAGCACCGAATCCCCGACCTTCTTTACCAGCGCGTCATTCTGGAGCGCCTGATAAATATACAAACCCCAGCCCAAAATACCAAGCAACAAAATCAGGACGATATAACTTTTTTTCATCTTAGCCTCTTAATGTTTTTTCGCCTTCTTCCCCTGTACGCAGGCGCCGGCGGGAATCTTTTCAAAATGCTGGTAATCCTTCAAAGAATGCCAGTTCCCTCCCCAGGTCCACCCCAGGCGCAGGAATGTTCTGACCACCGCGCAATCCGCGGTCAATGTCCCCGGACGGTTTTTATCATACACCGCGCCCGGCGGCAATACTTTTTTTCCTTTTATGTAGGGATTAAGCGCCGGATTGATGTCTATCGCAAAACCGTAGGCGTGGCGCGACAATTTCGTACCTCCGGTCACCTTGCGGTAATTGAAAGCCGAGGTGTTATTGGCAAGCATCGACTGGTCGTCTTCGTTCCATTTGCCGTCCTTGAAAAAACGCGGATCCGAAATCGGCACCACCGAAGTAATGGGGAATTTGCTCTCCAGCACTACCCGGAAAACTTCCCGGATATCGCTTACCAGCCGTTCATCGATTACCAGTTGGCCGCGGTGAACCTTGCCGTCGAAAGAATAATACAACACCTCCACCATCCTCTGTCTTTTCTTAAAATCCTCCGGCGCGTATTTCTTTAATGCCTCCGCCAGAGTAATATCGCTATCGACAATCGGGTCTTCCAGCGTGCCGGCGGGAATTTTCTGCGCCTGCGGAGCGGGGCGGGCAGAAGGCTCCGTCACCGTCCCCCTTTCCGGAACCTGAAGGCCGGAAACACAACCCGAAATGATAAAAACGGCGAGGGAAAAGATCAGGAACTTCATATTTTTAAACATTATTTACTCCGGAAAATTACGCTTGCGCGGAATTGTTACAATTACGCTATTATACCGCAGAATTCTTTGTCACCAACAAAAAATACGTTTCAGCTTTCAGCCATCAGTCGTCAGCTGTCAGCT
>JAQTRM010000060.1 GCA_028711825.1 Candidatus Omnitrophota bacterium
GGTCTTCTTTTTTTCGCTGGTGGCTATCGATTACTACCGTTTATTCCGCTTCTTCGACCTGCCCCTGTTGCGGCAAACCCGGATGCCCGGTAGGTTTGGGTATCGCCGCTTTGATCGGGGCGGTTTTCGCTTCATTGGCCGCTTTTTTCCAGAAGATCTCCCGCAGTGCCGTTCATTATAAATCTTAAACACGCCTGTTATCGCCGTAAGACTATTTCTCTCTTGGATTTATCAGTATCTTCATATATAATAAAAAGAATATATTTTTTAATCAATTTATCGAGGGGGAGATTTTGTATTATTTGAATAAAATGAAAAAAATCGGGCGTTTTCTTTGCCTGGGGCTGATTCTGGTGATGGCTACTTTTTTAAGCTCATGCGTTACCCCGCCTCCAAAACCTTCCCCGGCGTGCCTTCCGCAAACCAGGATTCCGCCGCCGCCGGCAGCATTAAGACAGGATACATATCATATTGTCGCTCCCGGGGAAACTCTCTGGAGGATTAGCAAGATGTATGATGTTCCGGCCGAAGAAGTTGCCAGGGCGAACACTCTTACGGTCAGGGACCCTGTTTTAAGAAAAGGCCAGCGCCTTTTTATCCCGGATGCGGCACCCCTGATCCCGGTAATCACCCTTTATCCCTCGGAAAAATGGCAGTATATCATTATTCACCATAGCGCTACGGATGAGGGAAATGCCTTGTTTTTCGACAAAGCGCATCTAAGAAAAGGCTGGGATGGGGTAGGATATCATTTCGTAATCGATAACGGCACTAAGGGAAAAAGAGACGGACAAATTGAAGTTTCTCCGCGTTGGCTTAAGAATATGCGAGGTTCGCATTGCCGGGCGGACGGGATGAACTATAGGGCAATTGGGATTTGTCTGGTGGGCAATTTCAGCAAGGATCAGCCTACGCCCCGGCAGATGCAGGCGTTGGTTGATTTGACCGCCAAACTTATGAAGTATTATCATATTTCCCGCAGCCGGGTGATGGGCCACGGCCAGGTCCGCGGGGCAAGCACTGAATGCCCGGGCACCAGGTTTCCCTGGGGAGAATTCAACAGGCGTCTTAACGCGGATTTAAGGTCTTAACTTCGAATAAAAATGCTCCAGCCGGTAAAAAATTTCTTTCACTTCACAGAGTTAAAAACTGATATTCGCACCGAATTGGTTGCGGGGCTGACGACTTTTATGGCGATGGCCTATATTATTTTTGTCAACCCTGCGATGATCTCCAAGACCGGGATGGATTTTGGAGCGGCAATGATGGCAACCTGCGTTTCGGCCGGCCTGGCAACCATCCTGATGGGGGTTTACGCCAATTATCCCATTGCGCTGGCGCCCGGGATGGGGGAGAATGCTTTTTTTACCTATACCGTATGCCTTACGATGGGAATTTCCTGGCAGGTTGCCCTGGGATGCGTTTTTATCGAAGGCGTATTGTTTATTATTTTAACTCTTACTAAGCTACGCCAGGCGATTATGGATTCCATTCCCGCGCCTTTGCGTTACAGCACCGCCTGCGGTATCGGGATGCTGATTGCTTTTATCGGATTGATCGATGCCGGGGTTATCGTTAAAAATCCGGCGACCCTGGTGGGATTGGGAGATCTTTTGAGCCCTCCGGCGATCCTGGCGGGTTTTGGATTTTTGATTACCGCCGTGATGTTGATCCGTAAGGTCAGAGGGGCGATACTTTGGGGAATTCTGGTTACCGCGGGAGCGGGGATGATGGCAGGGTTGTTAAAATGGCAGGGGGTAGTTTCTGTTCCTCCTTCGATGATGCCTACCTTGATGCAAATGGATATCGCGGGAGCTTTAAAGATCGGGTTGTTTTCGATTGTGTTCATATTTTTGTTTATGGATATCTTTGATACCGTAGGGACACTGGCGGGGGTGGCGGAATTGGGAGGTTTTATGCGGGGAGGAAAGCTTCCGAACGCCGGCAGGGCGATGCTTTCGGATGCCGCCGGCACCTGCGCCGGAGCGGCCTGCGGGACGCCCACGGTTACCGCTTACGCCGAAAGCGCCGCAGGTATCGCATCCGGCGGCCGCAGCGGGCTGACAAGCGTTTTTACCGGCCTGGCATTCCTGGCGGCGATATTCTTTTTTCCTTTGATCAAGATGATCGGAGGGGGTTGTCCCGGTTTGGATGGCGGAATCCTGCATCCGGTTACTGCTCCTGCAATGGTAATCGTGGGCAGTATGATGCTGCATTCCGTAACAAAAATCGCTTGGAAAGATTACAGCGAATCCATCCCCTGTTTTCTGGTAATCCTGACCATGCCTTTTACTTTCAGTATCGCTACCGGTATCGCGACGGGATTTATAAGCTACGCGGCTTTGAAACTGTTTACCGGCAGGGGTAAGGATGTTCCCTGGCTGGTATACCTGCTGGCGGTTCTTTTTATCATGAGGTTTGTTTATCTGAAGTCTTTATAGCTTCCGCCGGTTAAAAAAAATAATTGCCGGCGCATCAGGCGTCTATCCGGATGGCCGAAAAACTCAAGAAGGCAAAATACAAATTTCCCCGTAAGGGGGATTTTCATGTATATATCCTCGAATGCTCCGACGGGACGTATTATACCGGATATACCCCGGATCTCAAGCGCAGGGTGGAGCTGCATAACAAAGGGCGCGGCGCCAAGTATACTCGCACCCGGAGACCGGTGCAGCTTATCTGGAATAAGGGGTATCGATATTTTAAGAACGCTTTTTTAGAGGAGAAAAGAATAAAGGGGCTGACAAGAAGGCAGAAGGAGAAATTGGTGAAAGGGTCAAAGAAAAATGAACGATATTGAAATAATCCTGCCGGTTTACAACGAAGAGCAGATTCTGGAAAAAAACGCCTTAAAATTGGCAGAATTTCTAAAGGAATCCGGATATAAATATAAGATTAGTATCGCCAATAACGACTCTACTGATAATACTTTTGCGATAGCGAAGCGTTTGAGCAAGGGAAATTTAAATATCGCAACCTTCGGTTTTAAAAAAAGGGGCCGGGGGCAGGCAATAAAATACATTATTCGGGAATCCGAATGTCCGGTGATAGGTTATATGGATATAGACCTGTCGACCGAGATCGGCCATTTTTCGGGAATGTATACGCAGATCAATAGCGGATATGATTTAGTTGTTGGGTCGAGGTTGCTGCCTTCTTCTATTGTGCAGCGTTCTCTCGTCCGGGAAGTTCTTTCCCGGGGATACAGCTCTCTGGTAAGGAACACGCTTAAATTACCGTGTTTCGATTACCAATGCGGTTTTAAATTATTCCGAAGGAGAAAGATTCTACCGTTGATGTCTTTAATAAAAAACGATAATTGGTTTTTTGATACAGAATTGATATATTATGCCTGCAGGGAAGGTTTGAAATTAAAAGAAGTTCCCATAACATGGCGTGAACGGAGAATGGGAAGGGTAAAATTAATCCCCACGATCCTTGAAGATATCGCGGGGATTCTACGGTTAAAATATGACAATACGTTATAACAGATTTCTATTCACAGGTTCCTTGTTGTTTATCTTGACGGTATTCTTCTACCGTTTCGACGGCCCGTTCTTCATGGCGTTGAAATGTCTGTTTATTTTTTTTCTCCCAGGCGCGATTTTAACCGGTATTTTTTGCAAAGAGAAAACGCGCCTGATAGAGTTTTTGTTTAAGAGTCTTTCCCTAAGCCTGGTTTATGCGATTTCTGTAACAATCCTGATAAAAATATTCTGGATGCCGCTAGAGATAAATAAGGTATTTACGATAAGTTCAATTTGTCTCATGTCCGCGTTTTTGTTTTCTTTCCGGTCAAAACGTGAAGTTTTTTCGATTTCAAAGCAGGATTTAAAAATGTTTTTTTTCAGCGCGGCAGCCGCACTCTTGATCGCGGCCGCATTCCACAGCTATCTTTTTGTTTCTTTTGAAAACACCGGATTTAAAAAATACTCAAATAATACCGACGTTTCAAAAAGGGAAGCCGCGGTAGAAGGCAATTATAAATTCGGAATAGATTGGAAGAAGAAGGGGGAGCTTTATTCTCTGAAAAAAGGCGCCAAGGGCCGCATATTATTTAAAGATATTCCCGCGGGTAAAAAATACGTTACGGTAAGGCTGGGGATCAAGGGTAATCTTGGAGAAGAAATTCTTGTAAGTTGGAATAGTTATTCCCTGGGCGCTTTTAAAATATCCTCCCAAGGCTTGGTTCCATTCGATGATGATTATTTAAGGTATTCGAATAAAAGCGTGATTTTTCTGGATCTGGTTATGGGGAATGAAGGGGAAGTGAATTTTCTTGAAATAGAGTCTTCGCAAGGGGATATTGTTTGTGAGCTATATGGAAAGAAGCATCATGTTCCACGGTTCATTTATTTCCCCAGAATGATCGATGTGGTCGAGGTTTATAAAAACAGCGAATTATTTCTTGAATCGAACAGATACCTGGCTCGTCAGCCCCCGTTGTCGTATTATTTTAACGCGATGGGTTTATTGTTTCTCGGTGAAGGTTTTAAAAGCATATCTTTTATTTTTATCGGGGCCATCTTTTTCATCTTTTTGGCGGTTTTAGCTTTGGCAGATAAAGAAAAGTTTTCTTTTACCTGCGGGATAATTTGTTTTTTTTCACTCTTTTTCTACATCAAAAATTATATTGTTTCTTCCTCTTTTACGTTTGGAGATACCCTTTATACTTTACATTTCCTTGTTTTTTTGTATTTTTTGATTGAACGGAAATATGGCTGGAGCGGATTAAACCTGTTCTTTATATCAATCATCAGGTTCCCGGGCATATTTCTCGGTTCAACTTATTTATTCTTATATTTTTATATGTATAAAATCCGTTCAACGGGAGAGTTAAGAAAAATAAACGTCATTTTTATGCTTTATTTTCTGGGAGTGTTGATATTTAACGTTATTTACCCTGTTTATCTGCATGGTTTTATTGAATGGGTGCGCGCGCTGTATTTTGAAAATTTCTACCCTGAACATTTTGACAGACAATATGTTTTTTCCCCGTCCCGCTTCTTCGGTTTTATCTCCGGAGTTTTATATTTTACATTTTTTCTGCCGCTTTTGGCGGTATTCAAGGGAGACAAATTTTCGCGTTTTATGCTCTTGGGAATTATACCTTACCTTTTGGTTGTGGCCTCCGTTAGGCAGCCGCACCTGCATTATATGTTTCCGATAATCTGTGTCGTATTAATTTCCGGCGTTAGAGCTTTAAAACAATTCAGGGTGCTTTCTTTTGCGGACCAATTATGAAAAATTTATTTAACTATATAAAATTGTATCCGTCGTTTTTTAATTGGAAGATTTTTTCTGAAGGGGCGTTTTTTTCTGCTTGGGGGCATACCCGTGCGCCATTTTCCGTTAATTTTCAGATTACGGATAAATGTAATTTAAAGTGCAAGGCATGCAGCTTTTTTGGTTCTGGGGAGAGACCTTCTTCCTGCGCCAATGAAGCCGATCTTGAGAGTATCAGAAACTTCCTGCTTTCCATAAGCAAATATAAGCCTGCGGTATCTTTCGGCGGCGGCGAGCCTTTTGCGCGAGGGGATTTTCTGGAGATCCTGAAAACAGCGAAAAAAGAATGCGGGCTGAAGACAATTGTAATAACCAACGGCACATTATTGGGAGATGAAACAATTAATATTATCTCCGGATCGAAATTGACAGATTACCTGGTTATTTCTCTATATAACCTTTACGAGAAGCATGATGAGATCGTAGGGGTAAAGGGGGCATTTGAAAAGACACTGGGCAATATAAGGAAGTTGGTGAAATTGCGAGGCGTGGAACTGATCGTTTCAACCGTTCTCATGGAGGAGAACGCGCGTGACCTGGAGCGTTTCGCCGGTTTTTTTCTTAATGAGGGCGTGAAAAAAATAAAGATCGAACACCAGAATTTTATCACTGAGAAGGAACACGAGGCGTTCAACGGAAGCGCTGTCTTTTGCCCGGGAACCTTTATAAAGAAGGGGCGCTTCGATGAACAGTTTATTAAAGAAGCCTGGGATGTCCTGGGGCGGATCAGAAAAGCATATCCTTCAGTCTTCGTCAAGCCGCCGCTTTCCCGGAAAGAATTTTATGGCTGGTACGGGGCAGATCCCGCTGCAGCCGGCAAATGTCATTTTATAAAACATTCTTTTTTTATCAGCCCCCGGGGGCTGATCATTCCCTGCCAATATTTCAATAATTGTGTTTTAGGCCAAATAGGAAGGGATGATCCGATTCGTCTTTGGAATTCTATGAATTACAGGAAAGCAAGGGAAATCATAGAGCGTGGTTCTTTTGCGATGTGTTCGAGGTGTTGTAAGTAAGGCCGAAACAAATAGTATTTTTGTTTCAAGACGTTTATCCGGAAGGGAAAAAGATCAAGAAGCTGGTGAAGCGGCAGAAGGAAATCCTGGTAATGGAAAACCAGGGTAGGGAGGGAATATGGCAAAAGGTTCGCGTTTATCGGCGGAAGTCCAGCTTGCCTGGAAGGTGATGACTTGCAGAGGATTGAGGGAGACTTACGACAAAGACAGCCCGTGCCGCTGGTTTAACCGGCATTATGGGCCTTACCCGGCATATGATATGAAACGGCTCCCGATCA
>JAQTRM010000061.1 GCA_028711825.1 Candidatus Omnitrophota bacterium
CTTACCGCGTTCTGCTCTTTGGCAAGAGCCATTCTTAAAGCCTCGATCTCGATCATAACCGCTCTCCATTCTTAATATACCAAAAACCCCGGATCATTAAACTTCCCCGATAACCTCTTCCAGAGAAGAAAAATTATGCAGGAGCAGAAAAACAACCAGGGCGTAAATAATACAGGCTATTCCGATCAAAACACGCTTCTTAAGACACCAGTTATGCAGTAAGTAAATATTCTTTTCCAAGCCGGGAAAAATCTTCTTACGCATCCCGAACTCCTTGGCCAGGAACTCCTCCAGTTTGGTATATTTACTGTAAGTCAAAAGGATCAGCCCCAGGACAAAAACTACCGGACTAGTCCAGAAGATAATAACGCGGACGATATCGAACAATGCCCAGTCTTCCATCTCTCTACCCCCCCTCTTACCCGGCTTGCGCCGCGGGTTTAAATATTGAATGAAGAAAAACGGGATGCCTGTGTTTTCAAGACAATTATAACCAATAATTTGAGGGATTACAAATAAATATTCAGTTCGGTTCTCGTTCAAGACAACAGGCGTCAGTCATCAGTTTTCAGCCTCCGGGGACGTCCTTTCAGGGGACACCCTGTTGCTCTATAACTGTTAAAAATACAAATAGTTACGAAGGAGATAATCCAAGCCTCTGGGGACGTCCTTTCAGGGGACACCCTTTAAAGATAAGATCTAGATCCTAAACTCTAAACCCGAAATCCCTGACTGCCGGCAGGCTAAACAAATCCAAAAGAACAAAATCAAAGAATAAAAATAACCTAGGAAAAACAGGTATAGGTAAAGGTAAAGAGAGCAAAAGACAAAATAAAGCTATATAGCTAAGGATAGTAATATTTGATCCTGCTATATTGAATAGTTTTTTGGTTTTTTAGGATTTTAAGCTTGTTTAGCCTGCACTGCCCGCTAATCCCGTAAATATTATCCTTAAACCCAAAACCGCCAAAAGTATTCCCGCCCCGATCCGGATAAAATTCCGCGCTCTCCCTTCCAGAAAGAACCCCGAGAGTTTTCCCGAAAGAAGGACGATAAAAATTGCCGGTGATAACACGGTCCCCAGGCCGAACGCCAAAGCGTAAACTCCGCCTTCCGCCGCCGAACGGGATACCGCCACGATATAATTCAAGATACCTAAAAGCGGCAGGCAGGGAGAAAAACCCGCCAGGAGCCCGAGCACTCCCGCGTTACCCAGATTTCCCCGGCGCAGGAAAAAACAATACCTGCTTGTCAATGGTTCTTTAAATATCACGGTCAGCGCCCCGATTAGCAGGACAAAAAACCCCAGCAGGATATTAACCAAATTAAGGTAATAAGTAAAAAATCCGGTTTTCAGTATCCCGGAGAACACCCCGCAAAGCGCCCCCAGCATAATATAACCGGTTATCCTGCCGGCGGAAAAAAACAGGTAAGCATAAAAAGCTTTTTTCGCCGAAGGCTTATAGGCGGCGATAAAACCGGTAAGCGCCGGAAGGCAGAACCCCAGACAGGGCCCGGAGCCGAGAATCAGGCCGCTAACGAATAAATAATATAGACTTTCTTTCATCACAGGTTTAATATAATGGCGTAAAAGGAGATTGTCCATGCTTATCTTCATATCGCTGGGGATAGTCGCTTCGATCTTCCAGCTTGTCCTCCTGCGCGAATTCAGTTTCACAATCGCCAAGCAGGAGCTCGGGCTGGTGCTTGCCGCCGGGGTGTGGATAATCTTCTGCTCCCTCGGAAGTATCATAAAACTCCCGGACAGATTCACCCGCCGGGTGGATATCCCCGGGGCCTGCGCCCTATGCTTCTCCTTTTCGGTCTGTCTGACCCATCTTTCCAAATCCCTGCTCGGAATAAAATACTACCAGGCCTTAAGCCTGGGGACAACCTTCTTATTGAGCCTGGCGCTGGTCGGACCGGGAGCTTATATCATCGGCCTGGCATTCCGCCAATTCAGCCGTAAACAGGCCGAAGAAAGCCCGCGCCCTGAAAATGTTTACGCCGGTTTTTTCGCCTGGGAGGCGGCGGGATTTTTCCTGGGAGGGATATCTTTCAGCCTTTTTTTCGGGGATTACGGAAACCCCCTGGCCTTCTCCCTGCTTCCGTTGATCCTCCTGCCCGCGCTGGAAAACAATACCCGCAAGATTTCATCCGCCCTGCTGGTAATTACGGTCGCCGCGATATCGGTTTGCGGGTTTAACACGGTGATCAAAAAAGAATTTGCCGGGAACGAGGTCCTTTTTAACGCCGGGTCGCGCTACGGGCCGGTGATCGCCGTCCGTAAAAATAACCTGGTATCCCTTTTCTCGGGAGGCGCGCTCCTGGCGACAAACCAGGATAAACAGGCCAATGAAGAATTCATACACATCAGCATGTCCGCGGGGAAACAGGCCCCGGATAAAGATATCCTTTTTATCGGACCGGCGGTATCCGGGCAACTGGATGAAATTGCCAGATACGATTTTTCATCCCTTACCTGCCTGCAGATAAACCCGCTGATCGAAAAGATCTCCGAAGAAGGACTGCCGGAAAGACTGAAGGCAAAAACCTCTTTTATCCCCGGGGATCCGCGCGCTTATCTTAAAAATTCCGCTAAACAATACGACATAATCCTGATGAATATGCCCGCCCCTGCGAATCTCACCCTGAACCGCTATTTTACCGAAGAATTCTTCAGGATGGTCAAAAGGCGCTTGAACGCCGGGGGGATATTCTCATTCTTCATTCCTTCCAAACGCGAGATCCTCAGCCCGCAATTCGCCCGTTTCGATTCCAGCATTCTCAACGCCCTGGATAAAGTCTTCCCTAAACGCCTGCTGGTGCCGTCCGACTCAATGCTTGTCATTGCCACTGAAGAAAAAAATATCTCCGGCGAAACGATGCTCGCGAATTTCAAGCGCGCCGGCATGGAAATGGAATTTTTCACACCCTACCATTTCCGGGACTACCTTGAACCGTCGATGCGCGCATACACCGAAAGCATGCTGGATAAAAACGTCCCTGCGAATACCGATCTTAACCCTTCGGGATTCCTGAACTGGCTGGTGCTGGAACAGAATAAATTCTATCCCGGGCTTAGGGCGGGCCCGGAACTAAACCCTCTTTTTACACTACTTCTTGCCGCAGGGCTGGCGCTTATTATCGCCTTAAGCCTGGCGTCTCCCCGGAACCTGCCTCTCTTTAACGCGGGTGCGGTAGGGTTTACCTCGATCGGACTGAGCTCGGTTACTTACGTATTATTTCAGATTTTCTGCGCCGCCCTTTTCTGGAAACTGGGGATACTGGTAGCACTTTTTATGGCAGGTATAAGCGCGGGGGTATTCTGCGGTGAAAGGTTTAAAAAAAACCACCGGAAGCTGATCCCGGTGATATATTTCGGAGGCGCGGCGCTTTCCTGGGGGCTTTTTATGCTCTTGAAAAATCCCGCAGGCTGCGCCGGGACGGAAGGATTCTACTATTTTTATTCCCTGCTCTGCGGGATCGTTAACGGATACGCCTACCCGCTCCTGGCTGAAAGCCTACTGCAAAAGAAATTCCCCGGACCGGACATCGCGGCGAAAATTTACTCCTCCGACCTGGCGGGGGCATTCCTGGGAACCCTGGCAAGCGGGGTGATCATGATCCCTTTTTTCGGGATCCTCCAAACATTATTTCTTATCTCCTGCCTGAATATCGTTTTCGCGCTCAGGAATCTGCGCGGCTAATCCCAGACCCCGGCAATCACAGCGCCGCAGCCGCCGCATTTGCCTTTTTTAATATTATTTTCAAGGATAGTATAACCGCGGCGCCTGATCAACAGTTTCCCGCAGACCGGGCAATAGGTATTCTCCCCGGTGTCCCTGTTGACATTGCCGATATACACATAACGCAGTCCCGCCTTTTGCGCGATCCTGGCGGCTTTTTCCAGGGAGCGGACGGGGGTCGGAGAAAGATCGGCGAGTTTATACATCGGGAAAAATCTTGAAAAATGGACCGGGGTATCCGAACCGAGATTATCCTTTACCCAAAGGCAAAGCCCGGAGAGATCTTCTTCGGAATCATTAGCCGAGGGGATAACAAGATTGGTCACCTCCACCCAGACCTTCTCCTCTTTCAACACCTTCAGCGTCCTTAAAACATCCTCCAGGTTTCCTTCGCAGAAAGAAGAATAATATTTTTGGCTGAAACCCTTAAGGTCGATGTTGGCGGCGGTGAGGTGTTGCGCCAGCCGGCGCAAAGGTTTCTCATTAATGAAACCGGAAGAATGCATCACGCAGGAGATGCCTTCCTCGCCCGCCAGTTCCGCGATCTCCAGCATGTATTCATAAAAAATCGCCGGCTCGGTATAGGTAAAAGCGATAGTCCGGGCTCCGCTTGCCTTAGCCCGCTCCACAACCTCCCGGGGAGAAACGAAACCGGTTTTGACCGCCCCGGGATCCAGCTGCGAAATCTCCCAGTTCTGGCAAAACTTGCACCTTAAATTACATCCGGCGGTGGCTATGGAAAAAGATCTCGTGCCGGGGTAAACATGGAAAAGGGGTTTCTTTTCGATAGGATCGAGGTGGAGCGCGACCGGACGGCCGTAAGTTAAAGTATAAAGCCTGCCGCCGATATTTTTTCTCGCCCGGCAAAAACCGCTCCTGCCGGGAGGGCTAAGGCATTTACGGGGGCAAAGCAGGCATTGCACTTTACCTCCCCCGGCATCCTGCCAGAAAACCGCTTCCTTTAATTCGGAAGGTAATGAAATTTTTTCCTACAAAGAACCCGCTAAAACAGAAGAAAACTTGCAGAGGAACAGGCAGGCAGCAAAAAAAAGAAAAACAAGTATTATCGAAAACGGGATACCGCCTTTGCGGTATTCAAACATAAGACACCCCTGTGATCGCGGCCCGGCGGGCGCCGGAAATCGCTAAAGCTTGGATTGGATACCTTTGATCAAAGTGGTAAAAGAACTTTTGACTTTGGCTTTCAATGCCCCATTGGCGAATAAGATGAACGCCCCGACCACGATCGCGAAGATAACAAGATATTCCATGGTGCCCTGCCCGGCAAAAGGTTTTTTCATCGTTCCTCCTTGGAAACGTTCAACTCCCACCTAAATAATAACCCCGCCTCCGGTAAAAGTCAACCCTTCGACTACATTCAGGATTGACGCTAACCCCGCTTCTTACCTGCCCTTTCGGGGCGGGATTTGACTTTGACGGAGTATCGATCCCGGCAAGAAGAAAACGCCTTTTAAATAACTTCAGATCAGCTTGCCGAAACAGGAGGAAAAGTTCTCCTTCATCATATGGTAGATCTTTTCCCGGTCCGCGTCCCGGACCTGTTCGAACTTCACACCGTAAATCTGTTTCCCCTCCTCTTCCTTATGCCAGGTAACGGTGATATCGGCGGGGAAAAAATATTTATCATTAAAATACAGTTCGACGCGGGTATTGTAATCGTGGATTTTCTCGGAAGTTACCAGGCAAAAACCGCGCATATTGAGGTCCCGGATCTCACAAGGCGTATAATCCGTTTCCCCGGCGGCCTTGATCTTGGCGGGAGCGGAAATTTTCCATCTCGGCAGGAACCTTCTCTCCACAAAAGCGGGTTTCTGCGGCAGCTCTTTTTTCTTCCTGAAAAAATCTAATAACCCCATCTTTCCTCCTTGAATATGTTGAATTGGATTTTAAACTTCCCCGATCTCGGGGATGATTTCCAGCGGGACCTGCGGCTGCACCATGCGCATCTTTCTCCATTTTCCCTGGCGGTAACGCGCCAGGACGATCCCGGAAAAAACCAGGAAAAATAAAACCACCGCCGCCCACCCGGTCTCCGCCGGCAGGCGCAGAAAACGCACGATAAAAGCAAGCACCCCCACCATCATCCAGTGCAGCAGGACCGACATCCGCATCGCCCAGTAAGTATCCCCCGCCCCGCGCAGCGCCCCGATAAAAACACAAAGCATCGCCTCCACCAGCACGTAAACCGAAGCCAGGCGCACCATGAAAACCGCGATAGGCACCGCCGCGGAGAATACGGCGCTTACTTCATCCGGACGGAATACCTCCACCAGCCGGCCGGGTATCGCCAGGAACAGCACAAAGATAAATGCCGAATAGATCATCCCCAGCTTCAGTCCCGAGATCACCGAACGATGCGCCTTATCCGGTTCTCCCGACCCCATATACCTGCCCACCAGGCTGGTAACCCCGATCTCAAAACCGAGCAGCGGAACAAAAGATACCAGGTCCCAGTTAAAAACAATCGTCGCGGCGGTAGCGTTTACCGGGCCCAGGGAATGAAAAATCATCACGATGGCGTTAAAGGCGACGATATTAAGGCACATCTCCAGGCCGGTGGGAGAACCGAACCGGAACAATCTTCCCGCCAGCGGGCGGTCGAAACGAAAAGAGGCACTTACTTCAAATTCCCGGCGATTGCGGCGCCGGAGATAAGCGGTAAATAAAATAAATAAACCTACCAGGCCGCCGGAGATCGTAGCGTACGCCGCTCCCCGGATCCCCAGGGAAGGAAAACCGAATTTCCCGAAAATAAGGACATAAT
>JAQTRM010000062.1 GCA_028711825.1 Candidatus Omnitrophota bacterium
TCTAAAACCAAATCGATATCAAACTTTAATTCTTTTTCTTTCAGGTAACGCGCATCGCCGCGGATAAATTTGACACCTGCCTCCTTAAGCCTCGGAAGATTGAGTTCGCTTCCCCGGCGGATAAGGTTATCCAAAGCAAATACCCGCACGCGCGGATATTTACGTTTCAGGTAAACCGCAAGGTTGCCGCCGACAAAACCAGCACCGCCAGTTATAAGTATATTTTTATATTTCATTTCAGCTATCAGCCCTCAGCTTTCAGCCTTCAGCTTCTTTATTAAACCAAACAACATCGCGGAAAGTTCATCACATTGATTAGTTAATTTATTAAAGCTCTTTTCGTCTAAATATTTTAAGCGTTTAGCGATCTCTAATCCACAGATAACTTCATAAGAAGATCTCAACGATATATTCAAAAACCTTTTAAACTCCTGGTCCGAGCCAGAACCACTTCCCTCCGCAATATTCAAAGCGATAGAAACCGCGGCTCTTTGTATCTGAGAAGTCAGCCCGTAAAGTTCTTCTTTTGGAAATTGCTTTGTTATTAAGTAAATCTGCTCAACAAAATCCATTGTCTTAGACCAAACTTCCAGTTTTCTAAATTTCTGCTCTGTCATATCTTATAGCTCCTTAGCTGATAGCTGACGACTGACAGCTGATAGCTGAAAGCTGATATTCATAAATCTGCCTCATCATCTCCTCCATCCCGTATTTATAACCCCATCCGGGATAATGCGATTTGAATTTGGAGACATCGCTGATCCACCAGATGTGGTCGCCGGAGCGGTTGGCCTCGACGTAATCATAATCAAGCTTTCTGCCGCTTAATTTTTCACACATCCCGATTGCCTCAAGCATTGAAACATTGGCGAATCTGCCGCCGCCGATATTATAAACTTCGCCGCAACGGGGATTCTGGAAGTAATGATAAAAAGCGTTTACCAGGTCAAAGGAATGGATATTATCGCGGACTTGTTTGCCTTTATAACCGTAAACAACGTATTTGCGTCCGGTAACAGCGCACTTAACCAGGTAAGAAAGAAAACCGTGCAGGCGCGCACCGGAATGCGCCGGGCCGGTGAGGCATCCGCCGCGGAAAACCCCGGTTTTAAGGCCGAAATACCTGCCGTATTCCTGCGTCATAATGTCGGCGGCGGCCTTGGAGGCGCCGAAAACCGAATGCAGGCTTTGATCGATGCTCATGCTCTCGTCGATACCTTTTTCATATTTATGGCCGGGAGCGATCTCAAAACGTTTTTCCTGCTCGACCAGGGGCAGGCAGTTGGGAGTATCCCCGTAAACCTTGTTGGTAGAGGTAAAGATAAAAACCGCTCCCGGGGCGAATTTACGCAGCGCCTCAAGCATCACCAGGGTCCCCTGGGCGTTGACCCCGAAATCCAGGGAAGGATTGCCTGCCGCCCAGTCATGCGAAGGCTGCGCGGCGGCATGCACCACCAGGGCGATATCTTTTCCGTATTTCTTAAAAAGAGAATCTATTTTAGGCTGGTTACGGATATCCAGGGAATAATGGCGGTAATTCCTGAAATTTTTCTTAAGGCGCTTCCTGTTCCAATCGGTTGAGCCGTCGGGGCCGAAGAATTTAAGGCGCATATTGTTGTCGATCCCGGCAACCTCAAAACCCTTAGCGGCAAAAAAACTCACGGTTTCCGAACCGATCAGGCCGCAGGAACCGGTAACTATAACAACGGACATATTATTCCTTTCGTAATAAATTATATCCTTTTATTATGCTATCGCAAATCATCTGGACTATATTCTTAAAATCGCCCATATCCCCCTTGCCCAACGCCACGTAATATTTATACCGGTCTTCAATCTGGATAATCGCCGGAGGATAACCTTTGCTTAAGAGCTGCGTAATCATCAACAGCCTGCCCACCCTGCCATTACCGTCAAAAAAAGGATGAATTGACTCAAAGGCGTAGTGGTCGCCGGCAACCTTGCCAATAGGGTCTTTACCATAGTTATTAATACCGGAAATAAGTTTGCGCATTTCCAGAGGAACTTCTTGAGCCGAAGGTAATTTCTTTTCCGTATTCGTTAAGTTAACATATCCGCTACGGTATTTACCGGGAAGCTTGTCGTTGAAATTATACATAATAATTGAATGCAATTTCAGGATATATTCCTGGCTGATATTAAAGCCGGGCTTAATCTCCTCCAACAGGAATTCAAGGGCATTCTTATGGTTAACCGCTTCGAAAACCTCAAACATTTCTTTTCCTTTTATTTTTTGCCCCTTAAAGGCCGCCGCGGTCTCTCCCATAGTCATCCGGCTGCCCTCGATCGCATTGGAGTTATAAGTCATCTCGAGGATAAACTTTGAACGGAGGCTCGCGGAATTTTTGAGTATTTTAATCGGGTCCCCTAAACCGGATTTTAGTTTTTTTACCAACCCTCTTAAATCCACGTATTCTTTATATAATTCATCTATCCTGCGGGATTCGGCGTTGTGAGGAGAAACAGATTTATCCAGCCATCGATAAACAGTTTTATAGCTTACTTCAAGCAGCCGGGCAAGCTCGGAGCGGCTAATCTTAGCCTCTTTAATTATGCCTTCTAATTTCTCTTTTTCTGAAATATTAACAGTTTTCATAATTTAAGCCTCTAGGACATAATATGCATATTGCAGACATAATAAGTATACCATATGTCCTATATAATACAATGCATATTATTAAATAATGTCCTATTTCTGCTTAAGCCAATTTTTGTTTTTAAGCGACCAGCCTACGGTGAGCTTAAGCCCGTCGGCGAACTTGATTCGCGGCCTCCAGCCAAGCTCTTTGGCCGCTTTAGCAGAATCAAGGCGGTATCTTAAATCATGCCCCGGACGGTCTTTGACAAATTCGAACTGGTCCTGGCCGGCGCCTAATGTTTTCAACAGCAATTTTACGGTATCGATATTTTTCCATTCCTGGCCGCTTCCCAGGTTATACACCTGCCCAACTTTTCCTTTTAGCATGGCTTTGAAAATGCCAGCGGCGCAATCATCGACATAAAGCCATTCACGGACATTCTTACCCTGCCCATAAACGGGAACTTTCTTGCCGTTAAGTATATTTAAAATCGCCAGGGGGATCAGCTTTTCCGGATACTGCCACGGGCCGTAGTTATTACAAGGGCGGATGATCAAAGCGGGGAATTTATAGGTCCTGATATATGCCTGCACCAGGAGGTCGGCGGAGGCTTTAGAGGCGGCATAAGGGCTATTCGGCCGAAGCGGGGAGCTTTCGTTAAACTTCCCGCTAGCGATCTCTCCGTAGACCTCATCTGTAGAGATATGGATAAATTTGTTTATTTTTTGCTTGCGGCAGGCATCGAGAAGGATTTGCGTGCCTTTAATATTAGTCTCGATAAAAGACGCGGCATCATTAATGCTCCGGTCCACATGGCTTTCGGCGGCGAAATGCGCCACGATCTCCGGCCTCTCTTTTGCAATGATCGAATTCATCCGCTTCAGGTCGCAGATACCGGCTTTATAAAACTTAAACCCGCCTTCCGCATCCTTAAGCCGTTTCAAATCTCCGGCGTAAGTAAGCTTGTCCACGATTGCCGGATAAGCCCCTTCTTTTACCAGGAGCCTGGCAAATGCGCTGCCGATAAACCCCGCCCCCCCGGTAATTAATATTTTAGGTATTTTTTTACGCATTCTTCCAGGATTGAATTGATATTTCTCACTTTGAAACCGGACTTTTCAAGCTTCCCCGCCGATAAAAGCAGGTTCGTCCGGACCAGGCCAAGTTTACGGTGATCGATAATTTCATAATTAAACCCCGGTTCATATTTCCGGTATGCTTCCAGCAGAGCCGGATAGCGCAGGCCGCCTTTATTAACGATATTGTATACCCCGCGCGCGTCGATATTTAACAGATGCTTAATTGCCCTGACAAAATCGGGGATATAGGTTATCGAATTCGGAAGGTCGATCACTTTTTTATATTTGATCAGCTTGTCTAATAAATTCTTCGGATGGCTGGCATCGGATAAAGGTATCCGGATCCTGGCGATCAGGATATTATATTCCCGGCTAAGCGCCTCAAGCGCCCGGTCAGAATAGATCTTGCTGCGGCTGTAAAAAAGGTCAAAGAAATAATTACCGCTGCCTTCTTTTAACGGCTTATCTTTCCGGAAATCGTAGCGGAAAATACAACCGCTGCTGATATGGACAAGTTTAATCTTGCGGCGCAGGCAGGCTTCGGCCAGGATCAAGGGGACGAAACTATTGGAAAAAAGCGCCTTATCTTTATCAAGCTCGCAGTCGTCGACATTGCGCCTTCCGGCGGAGCCGATGCAGTTGATGATTATTTTCGGGTTATATTTTTCGATCAGTTTCACGGCATCCCCGAAACGCCTTATCCGGGAGCCGTCGACCGCGCAACCCAGCCCCGAAGCAAGCTGCCGGCCGATAAAACCGCTGCCAAGTATCAAAATTTTCCTCTTCATCCCTGCAATAATCCTGTAAGGTATTCCCCGTAGGCGGTGGGGATCCGCCCGGCGAGCTTCAAAAGCTGGCGCTTGTCGATATATCCCATACGGTAAGCGGTTTCCTCGATACAGCCGATTTTTAAACCCTGCCGGTCCTCGATAGTTTTAATAAAAACCGAGGCGTCAATCAGGGACTCGTACGTCCCGGTATCAAGCCAGGCGTAGCCGCGGCCAAGAAAATGCACCTTAAGTTTGCCTTTCTTAATGTATTCATTATTCACCGCGGTAATCTCCAGTTCCCCGCGCGCCGAAGGCTTGATCCCCTTGGCGATCCCAACGACCTTGTTATCGTAAAAATACAGGCCCGCTACCGCCCAGTTGGACCTGGGCTTCTTCGGTTTTTCGCTGATCGAAAATACCCGGCATTTAGCGTCGAACTCCAGCACCCCGTAGCGCCCGGGGTCTTTTACGTGGTAGCCGAAAACCGCCGCCCCGCTTTTTATTCCCCTGCAATCGCGCAAAAGGCGTTCCAGGTCGTAACCGTAAAAAATATTATCCCCCAGGATTAGGCAAACGCTGTCTTTTGCGATAAAATCCTCGGCGATAATAAAACTCTGCGCGATCCCTTCCGGCTCGGGCTGCACGGCATAAACAAATTTGACGCCCAGGTCCCTGCCGTCACCCAGTAAATCGTTAAACCTCTGGATATCTTTAGGGGAAGAGATGATCATAATCTCCCTTATCCCGGCAAGCATCAGGACCGATAAAGGGTAATAAATCATCGGCTTGTCGTAAACCGGCAGGAGCTGTTTGCAGACACCCCGGGTTATCGGATAAAGCCTGGTAGCTTTGCCTCCGGCTAAAATTATCCCCTTCATCTCGGATTTCCTTCCTTCATAAAGATTACCGCGCCAGGCCGGTAACGCTGTTATTTTTATATTTAAAATAAAGGAATATCAGTATTGCCAAAGTGATAAAAGTTATAAGGTTAGCGCCGATAATGATGGGGTCCCGGCGGGCAATTCCATACACCATCCAGAGAAAAACACCTGAAGAAAGTTGAAAAAGAGTAACCGGGCTCACATCTTTGACAGACCGGGTCCTTAAAGACCGGGCGATTTGCGGGATAAAAGAAAACATCGTTAAGGTGGCGGCGAGCGCGCCGATCAATGTCCAAATCATGAAAATAATTATAACATAAAGTCTGAATAATGCCTACAGCTTTCAGATCTCAACTCTCAGCAAAAACAAAACCACGGGGTCAGTCCCCTGAGAACCGGGGACAGGCCCCGGAAACCCAAAATCCTAAACTCCTGCCTCCCCCTGTCTACCGACAGGCAGGAAATAAAGGGGACGGTTCTATTTTTCTTGAAAAAAAGGTTGAAAAATAGAACCGTCCCCTTTATTTATAATTGACGCGTATTCGGGGGACGTCCCTAAAAGGGACACCCTTCTTATAAAGCTATTTTATAAATACTTGTGCTTTAAATAGTTATGGAGTGGCAGGGTGTCCCCTGAAAGGACGTCCCCGGAATAAAAATAATTTAAAGGATTATCTTGAGGAAACGGCGGGAACCGGCTTTCAGGACGCCGGGTTCGGAAATGATAAAGTCGTCTTTGCCAATCTTTGCATTCTCAAAACTTACCGCGCCCTGTTTAATCAGGCGCCGGGCTTCATTGCGGCTTGCAACGAGTTTACTTTCGACCAGAATATCCAGGACAGCCATCCCCTTGCCCTTAAACTCCGGCATCTCGGCGGGAATCTCCTTCTGCGAGAATACCCGGCTGAATTCTTCCGCCTCTTTTTCGGCCTCCTGCGCGGAGTGATACTGGGCGATAATAATCTTGGCCAATTTTATCTTGGCGTCCCGGGGATGCATCTGGTTAACCGAAACAAGCTCTTCATCGGTAAGCAGTTCGTAATATTTCAGCATCAGCTCGTC
>JAQTRM010000063.1:0-1383 GCA_028711825.1 Candidatus Omnitrophota bacterium
CCGGAAACCTTCACGTTCTGCACTTCTGCGTAGGCGGTGCTAAAAGTCGCTCCCACCAGCAGAGCAAGCGCTAATACTGCTACCAAGCGTTTACCCATTTCTCATTCCTCCTTTTTTACTGTTGTGGATATATGATTAACCAAGCCAATAATTGTATTGCTTGGAATAATTTCTTCAAGTTACTTATGATTATTCTACAATCAACTCTTTAATTGTCAAGCAAAATTATAACTGAAAAAACACCATTTTTTACCGATTCGTTCCCTTCTACTTGAGCGGCGTTCTCTCTTTTTTCTTTATCGCCGTCTGCGATTTAGGCCCCAGGGATATCGTGACCAGGACGCCTTCATTCCATAATCCGACAGTCTGCAGGGTGATGATGCAGGATTCTCCCTCCCTTTCGAAGTTCAGGAGCCTTTGCCCGTATTCGATGGCGTTAATGAGATTCCAGTTATACATCGGCATCTGTTCCTTGTAAAAGCTGAGGACTTTTTCAATATCCCCTTTTCCCTGGTATCTTAATACCGCCGCTCTTACCCCGGCGTTTTCAAAAGAATAAGATTCCTGGGGAAGCGCTTTCATGCCGACCGGTATGGGGAGGTCGGAAAATTTAAGCGTGCTTTGCGGCTCCAGCCTGCTGTCGCTGGAAGTGGCGCACCCGGAGATAACGCATAAGATTAAAAATAATATCGCGACCGGAAGAAACGGTTTTATCGAAAGTTTCATCCTTTCTCCTTTCTGCTTAAAAAATCTTTAAGGTTTAAATATATTGCGTCAATTTCCGGCTGGGTTAAACCCGAATCGATCCCGGTCTTGACGAGGTCCTCCGGAGCGATGATGTCTTCGGGGGAATGACTGTCGTTATTTAAGATGATCCTTGCCCCGGCTTTCCTGGCCTGCTCCACCACGTGGCGGTTTGTCCGGCAATGTCCGCGCCGGCTGGTAACCTCCAGGAAAATCCCGCGCCGGGCGGCAAGGCGCGCGTCTTCTTCGGAGATCATTCCCGGATGCGCGAGGATATCGATATCGGACAAAAGCGCCGCATGGTTGGTGTCTTTAGTTACCGGTTCCACCGGGGTTTCCCCGTGCGCGACGATAATTTTTGCCCCGCATCTTCTGGCAAGAGAGGCCAGGGGTTTGAATTGCCCCGGGGGAAGATGCGTTAATTCCACGCCCGGGAGCACCCTGATCCCGGAGTCTTTGGGCCAGCGCCGGCAAAATTCGACTACCGATTTTAAAACCTGCCTGATATTGCTGTAATCGGCATGGTCGGTAAGCGCGATAAGCGTATAGCCCTTTTCCCGGTAACGCACCGCTACTTCCGAAGGAAGGAGTTCTCCGTCACTTAAAAAGGTATGCGCGTGCAAGTTATACATTTTTCCC
>JAQTRM010000063.1:1483-4934 GCA_028711825.1 Candidatus Omnitrophota bacterium
AGATCGTCGATGATCAAGACCTTTTCGCCGGGTTGTATGGAATCAAGGTGCATCTCCAGGGTGTCGGTGCCGTATTCCAGCCCGTAACTGGCGGAGATCGTTTTACAGGGAAGCTTGTTTTTTTTACGCACCGGGATGAATCCCGCGCCGATCTTATAGGCCAGCGCCGCAGCGAAAATAAAACCGCGCGCTTCCGCGCCGACAACTTTATCGATCTTTTTTCCGCGGTATTTAGCGGCGAGAAGATCGATAGCAGTCTTGAAAGCGGCTTTATTCTCAATAAGCGTGGTTATATCGCGGAATAAGATACCGGGCTTGGGGAAATCCGGAATACTTCTTATACAATCGGAAAGTTTTGTTTTTTTCATTTTTCCTTTTCCTGGCCTACGACGAACTTTTTTAATTTTTTCAACGCCGTTTCCTCGATTTGCCGGATCCTTTCGCGGGAAACGCCAAGCTTCTTGGCGACTACCGCCAGGGTCTGGGGCCGGGTATCGCTGAGCCCGAAACGCAGATCCAGTATTTCCCGTTCCCGCTGGCTCATTACTTCCAGGAGGTTTTCGATCCTTTCTTTCGCCAGGAGTTTTTCGATCCCCGCGTCCGGGGCAATGGTATTTTTGTCCTCGACCAGTTCCGAGATCTGGTTCTCGCTGTCCTCCCCGATCGGGGCGTCCAGCGAAGAAGTAGTTGAAGACATCCAGAAATTTATTTTTTCCGTTTTTTCGGGGGTAAGTTTTAATTTTTTAGCAATTTCTTTATCCGAGGGGATGCGTTTTAGTTTTTGTGACAGCTGCTCCCTGGTTTTTTTCCACTTGGTGATCAGGTCGTTCATGTAAACCGGAACCCGGATCATCTTCCCCTGTTCGCTGATCGAGCGGGTGATCCCCTGTCTGATCCACCAGGCGGCATAGGTTGAAAAACGGAAACCTTTACGATGGTCGAATTTTTCTACCGCCTTCATCAACCCGAGGTTGCCTTCTTCGATAAGGTCCAGGAAAGGGGTTCCCATGTGCATGTAACGCTTGGCGATATTGATTACCAGCCGGAGGTTTGCCCGGATCATTTCTTTGCGGGCCAGCTCGTCACCCTTGCGGATCCTTTTGTTTAATTCAACCTCCTGCTTGGCGGTCAGGAGTGGGATGAGGCGGACTTCTTTAAGATATGTCTTTAACGCTTCCATAGGTTTTAAAGCGGGACCGTTTCCCTTAGGGGAAACGGTCCCTTCCTGATTCTAGCGTTACTTTTTGGTTTTAACCGCTGCCTGCGCCGCGGCAAGTTTGGCAATCGGTACCCGGAATGGCGAGCAGCTGACGTAATTCATGCCGATCTTATGGCAGAATTCGACGGATTTCGGATCTCCTCCGTGTTCGCCGCAAATTCCCACCTCCAGGTTTTTATTGGTGCTGCGCCCGCGTTTGATGCCGATTTTGATCAACTCTCCGATACCTTCCTGATCGATGCTCTGGAAGGGGTCGTTCGGCAGAATGCCTTTTTTGATATACTCCGGCACGAAGCTTCCGATATCGTCGCGGGAAAAACCGAATCCCATCTGGGTCATGTCGTTGGTTCCGAAAGAAAAGAACTTGGCGACGGCCGCCAGTTTGTCCGCTACGATCGCCGCGCGGGGGATTTCGATCATCGTTCCCAGAAGGTGTTTTATTTTCTTCAGCCCGTATTTTGCCAGGACTTCTTTGTATATTTCCTCTGCGATCTTATACTGGTCTTCCAGTTCTTTGACGTCGCAGACTACCGGGATCATGATCTCCGGGTAGGGATCCTTGCCTTCTTTGATCAACTCGGCGGCGGATTCCAGGATCGCGCGGATCTGCATCGCGCTTACCTCCGGATAAGTGATCCCTAAGCGCACCCCGCGGTGCCCCATCATGGGGTTGGATTCGTGCAGTCCTTCAGCCCTTTTCGCCAGTTCCTCCATGTCGATATTAAGGTCTTTGGCCAGCTGCTGGAGTTTTGCCTCTTCGCGCGGCACGAATTCATGCAGCGGCGGATCCAGGAGGCGGATTACTACCGGGTAACCGTCCATCGCCGCGATTGTCCCCTTAATGTCTTTTTTTACGAAGGGGAACAGTTCGTTTAATACCGCCTGCCTTTCTTCGACCGTCTTGGAAACGATCATTTTACGCAGCAGGAAAAGCGGCTGGTCCGCTCCTTTTCCGTAAAACATATGCTCGGTGCGGAAAAGCCCGATCCCTTCGGCCCCGAACTGCAGGGCTTTTTGCGCGTCATCCGGGGTATCGGCATTGGTGCGTACCCCCAGTTTTTTCACGCTGCTGCAGATCTTCAGGAACTCCGAGAGTATGGTGTTTTCTTCGGAAGCGTCCATCATTGGAAGTTGTCCTTCGTAGACATTTCCTTTGGTGCCGTTTAGGGTTATCCAGTCGCCTTCTTTTAAGGTTTTTTCGCCGACCTCCATCTTTTTATTCTCCAGGTCGACCTGGATCGCCGAACATCCTACGATACAGCATTTTCCCCATCCGCGCGCTACCAGCGCCGCGTGGGAGGTCATCCCGCCGCGCGCGGTAAGGACCGCCTGGGCGGCACGCATACCTTCGACATCTTCGGGGTTGGTTTCCTCGCGGACCAGGATTACCTTCTTGCCGTTTTTGGCCCAATTCACCGCTTCCTGCGATGAGAATACGATCTGTCCGCATGCTCCGCCCGGGCCGGCCGGCAGGCCTTTACCGAGGGGTTTTACCGTAAGCTCCACCTTTGGATCGATGATCGGGTGCAGTAATTCATCCAGCTGTTCAGGGGTAACGCGTATTACCGCCTGTTCTTTTTTGATCATTTTCTCCTTGATCATGTCCACCGCCATGCGCACCGCCGCCGGGCCGTTACGTTTCCCGATGCGGCACTGCAGCATAAAGAGCCTGCCTTTTTCGATGGTGAACTCGATATCCTGCATATCGTGGTAATGTTTTTCCAGGCGGTTCTGGATGGCGTAAAGTTCTTTATATATCTTCGGCATCGCTTTTTCCAGGGTCAGCAGTTCTTTGTTATGGCTGCTGGTGGAATATTCATTGATCGGCGCCGGAGTGCGGGTGCCCGCGACTACGTCTTCTCCCTGCGCGTTAATGAGGTATTCCCCGTAAAAGTTGTTTTCGCCGTTGCCCGGGTTACGGGTAAAAGCTACCCCGGTTGCCGAGTCGTCTCCCATGTTGCCGAAGACCATTGTCTGCACGTTTACCGCGGTGCCCCATTCATCCGGGATATTCTCGATCCGGCGGTAGCTGATGGCGCGTTTTCCGTTCCAGGATGAGAATACCGCTCCGATCCCTCCCCATAACTGCTCCATGGGTGAATCCGGGAACTCTTTTCCCAGAACATCCTTGACCTTGAGTTTAAACTTGGCGCAGAGATTCTTTAAATCTTCGACATTCAGGTCGGTATCGCTGGAGCAGCCTTTGGAAAGTTTTAAGTCCGCCATTACCTT
>JAQTRM010000063.1:5034-6295 GCA_028711825.1 Candidatus Omnitrophota bacterium
GAACCGGTGTCGTCATAGACCGCGGGAAAACTTTTTTTCAGATCCAGCGAAATCTCCCTGGCCAGACCCGCGATCTCCGGGCGGTTCTTCAGGAGCGGTAACACCGCGGCTTTAACGGGGGCCAGTTCTTTGCTGAATTTCATGACCACCCGGCTTCCCTCTTTTACTTTTTCCTCTTCGTAGGCGTCGATCAGGAAAGCCAGGACCGCGCGGTCCACTCCTCCCGAGGGTTCGATAATATAAGGATAAAATTTTTCCTTTTTCTGGTCGTCGAAATATTGCAATTCCTTGCCGCTGTATTGTGAATGCTGTTTCAAATCGAAATCCGAACGGTTGGCGATGCCTTCCAGTTCCGACCAGCCGAAGGGGAAATTGTATTCCACGTCCACGCAGGCGCGCGCGTAATGCGCCAGCTCGTCCTTGCCGTGCGGGCGTTTTCTCAAGTTCTGGTTTTTCATCCCCAGGTTAAGGTACCAGTTGAACCGGCTTTCGATCCATTCTTCAAGCGTTTTGTCGGCCTCCGCGGGATTGACGAAATATTCGATTTCCATCTGTTCGAATTCCCGGGTGCGAAAGGTAAAATTGCCGGGGGTAATCTCGTTGCGAAATGATTTTCCGATCTGCGCCATGCCAAAGGGGAGCTTCGGATGGCGGGAGTCCAGGATGTTGGCGAAATTTACGAACATCCCCTGCGCGGTCTCCGGGCGCAGGTGTATCTCGCTGCCGCTCTCCTCCAGCGGCCCCTGGTAAGTCTTGAACATCAGGTTAAAAGGCCGGGACTCGGTAAGTTCTCCGCCGCAGGCGGGGCACTTGTTTTTATCCTTAAGGTCTTCGCTTTTGAAGCGTTTCTTGCAGTTTTTGCAGTCGCTTTTTAAGTCGAAAAAATTATGCACGTGCCCGCTGGCTTCCCAGACCCTGGGGTGCATCAGGATGGCGCAGTCCATCCCCAGGATATCGTTGCGTTCCTGAACATTGGATTTCCACCAGGCGCGTTTAAGGTTGTTTTTAAGCTCTACCCCGTAGGGGCCGTAATCCCAGGTATTGGCAAGCCCGCCGTAAATTTCGCTGCCCTGAAAAATGAACCCCCTGCGTTTGCACAGGGAAGATATTTTATCCATTAAGTTTTCCGACATAGTTTTATATTTTTAGCATATTCCGGCAGAAAAAGCAAGCTAAATCCGTTTTAATCGACCGGTTTCAGGGTGGATATTATGGCAAATACGTCGTTCAATCCGAGGTGAGCGCCGATGTCGCGGATATA
>JAQTRM010000012.1:0-15092 GCA_028711825.1 Candidatus Omnitrophota bacterium
AATCATCCTAAATCATCCAAATGATGCTCAATGCCCGCATGAGGATGCACATGCGCCTTACCCTGATGACGGTGGCTATGGACGTGCAAAAGGTTGTTGGCGCCAAGCAAAGAGGTATCTTCCAAGATCACCTCCGGAGTTCCGCTTTTTACCACCGTTTTTTCCCCGCCGAAAACATAAACCCTGTCCGATATTTCCTCGACGATATGCAAATCCTGCGTGGCGGTGATAATTGTTTTTCCCGCGCGGTTTTCGGCAAGAAGCAAATCAATAATACTCCTGGATGTCGCGGGGTCCAGCCCCGCGGTAGGCTCATCCAGGATCAATACCTCCGGGTTAATCGCTAAAACCGAAACGATCGCGATCTTACGCTTTTCGCCGATACTCAAACGGTAAGGCGCGCGCTCCAAGAGATTTCCGATCCTTAAGATTTCCACCAGCCTATCAACGCGCCGGAGGGTATCTTCCCTCGGTAATCCCAGCTGCAGGGGCCCGAAAAGAATATCTTCTTTCGCGGTCGGGCAAAACAATTGAATTTCCGAATTCTGGAAGACAAAACCTACCCTGCGCCTGAACCCCGCCGAGAACACGGGGTCCTCGAATTCTTTTTCGCTTAACCGGCGGCCGCAAAAACTGACCTCTCCGCTTTCGGCGAAGATTAATCCGTCGAGCAGCTGCAAAAAGGTGGATTTACCGGAACCGTTGGCCCCGATAATACCTACCTTCTCCCCGCGATTAACCGCGGCGTCTACCCTGAAGAGGGCGCGCAATCCGCCCGGATAGGAATAAGAAACTCCGTTTGCTTTAAAAATCACGCTATCCATAAAATCAACCCCACCCCCAGAAGCCAAAGATAATCCCTCGCCTTTATTTTAAATTCCTCCCAGGCAAGAGCCTCCCCCCGGTAGCCCCGGGAAAGCATCGCCCGGTATACATCCTCATTGGTCTTAACGGAACGTTCCCACAGCGCGGAAATATTCCAGGCGGCAAGCTCCTGCCCTTTGCGGTATTCCACCCCGGCGCCGATGCGGCTTTTTACCGCAAGATAAATATCGCGGATAATCTCCGCAAAAAGATAAATGTAACGGTAACACATCCCCAGGATCATGATAAATACCTGCGGGATCTTGAAAACCCTTAAAGATTTCAACAAGGCGGCATGCCGGGTAGTCAGGCTTAAGGCTACGGCGAAAGAAACGCAAGCGATGACGCGCGCGACAAAGATCCCGGCCCCGCCAAGCCCCTGACGGGTAATCACAAAAGTAATCCCCGGCAGTTTCCAGGAAAAAAGCGGTTCGCCGGGCGCCAAGAGCGCAGGTAAAGCGATGAATAACGAAAAAACCGGGATGAAGATCCAGGTCCTTTTCAGGAAAAACGCCAGGTTTATTTTCGAGAAAACAATAAAAAGCAGGCAGAGAGAATATAATAAAAAAACGGTATTGATGTCCCGGGCCAATACCGTTTGGATAATAAGCAGAAAAAATCCGGCGATCTTCGCCCGGGGATCCAGAGATTGCAGGAATCCTTTTTTCAAGGCGCACTCATCGGAAAAAACCGATTCCCTCAAAAATGAAGACATCCCGAAAAGCGAACGTTCAATAAAATTACCGCTCTTCATTAATCCGGTTCCGGCCTTTTACCGGGTACCTTCCGCAGCAAAACTTCTCTCCTTCCGGGCAATACCCCAGCTCTTCACACTTGGCGCCGGCGGAGGAAAAAACCGCCGGGATCTGGAGGCGGCAGATCTCAAGCATTTTATTCGCCAAACAGCGGATCTCCCATTGCGCGCGCATGCAGCAGCGCTGCTGAAAAAAATGCAGCAGTTCACGGCAGTTCATGGTAATCACAATCTTTGTCTCGGAGGCTTGCGGCAGGACAAAACGCGCGTCCTGGTTAGCCTTTTCCCCTTTAAGGTTATCTTGAGAAAGAAAAGAAAGAATCCGGGAATAACTCTCCTGAATAAGCCGCATTAACTTCTCAAACTCCTCTTTTGCCCCGGGATTCTTCTCAATGGAAGGAGGAACGATATATTCAAAATCTTTTTCTTTGACGTACCGTTGGCTCTGCTGCGAAAAAGAGGCCAGACGGTGCCGCACCAACTGATGGGTCAGAGCGCGCGACACGCCCTGCACCGCGAAACTGAATTTTACGTGTTCCAACGGGCTCATGTGCCCGGAGGCTGTCACGTTCTTCACAAACTCTTCCTGCTTCTCCAGGTCAACCGTCTCCTCAAAAATATCCCCGGCGAACTTTTCCGAATAACACTGGCGGCATGCCGCGTAAATCAGGGCAATCGCGTTTTGGCTTACTTCCAGCAACCGGACATCCAGATTAACTTTTCCCATGGGTGGACCCCCTCAAATACTTTAATTTTTTGTTCAACAAAACTTCGACGGATACGCTAAAACCTCTAACCCCGGAATTTTAATCCTCTTTACAAACCTCAAACATTCTGCAGATAATCCCGCGCCTTATAAGAACTGCGCACATAAGGCCCGCTCTCGGTATGCGCGAACCCCAACTCCAGGGCCTTATCGCGGTATTCCTCGAACTCCGCGGGAGAGGCGTATCTTTTCACCGGATAATGCAGACGGCTGGGCGCCAGGTACTGGCCGATGCTCAAGAAATCGCATCCGGCCTCGCGCAAGTCGCGCATTACCGAAATAACCTCTTCCTTTTCCTCCCCCAGCCCGAGCATTAACCCGGATTTGGTTTTGATAAGCGGATCGGCGCTTTTTACCGCCTGAAGCAGCCCCAACGACTCCCGGTAATCCGCGCCCTGCCGGACCGCCGGATAAAGGGACGGGACAGTCTCCAGATTGTGGGCGATAATCCGGGGCGAAGAAACGATTACCGCGCGCAAAGAATCCGCGGAAAATTTAAAATCAGGGATGAGGACCTCCACCGTAACTTCAGGCAAATTCCGGCGGATCAGTTCGACGGTCTTGGCGAAAATCCCCGCCCCTCCGTCGGCGACATCATCCCGGGTAACGCTGGTAATTACCACATGCTTTAAGAGGAGCCGGCGCACCGCCTCAAATACCCTTTCCGGTTCGCTCTCATCCAAAGGATAAGGCGCCTCCTTACGGATATTGCAAAAAGAACAATGCCGCGTGCAGTTTTTACCAAGGATTAAGAATGTCGCGGTCCCGGAAGAAAAGCACTCTCCAATATTCGGGCACATCGCCTGCTCGCAGACCGAATTCAGGCCCAAAGCGCGCAAGGCATGTTTCATCTCCGAGCAATCCTTCAGGTTTATCTTTTTGTTCAACCACAAAGGTTTCATATCAGCAAAAACGGGATTCGGTAAACTTTACCCCGAAAGATGAAGCGAAAGAATCGATAAGTTTATCCTCCAGGTCCTCTTTTACCGGGAGTTCCTTTAACTCCCCCGCCAGGCAAGTCACGGTTTCCGGAAGGTGCGCGGGAAAAGATTGAAGCAGGCCGGACATCAGGCTCCAGTTTATGCCGCAGGGTATTGAACCGTGCTGGAAAACCGCCTGCCTTCCCCTTTTTTGGGCGTTGCCGCCGATCTTCCGGCCGCCGATTACGATATCGTATTTTTCATGCGACGCGCTGCAAAGCTCATGCGGAGCGGACCTTTTCTTAAAACTTTCCGCCTCAAGCGCGAAAGAGGCATCGAGGCCCAAAGAACGGTAAAAACCAATCAGGAACCTGCAAATATTACGGTATTCCACAAGCACCCCCGGCGCTTCCCCGAGATCGGATTTGCCGCAGGCAAAACTATAGGTTATCTCATCGTCATGAAAAAGAATACCGCCGCCGGTGATTCTTTTAGCGATCTCCACCCCCTGACTGGCGCAGGCGCCAAGGTCCAGCTGTTCCGAAGGGTCCTGTGAAAAACCGTAAGTAAAAGAGGGTTTTCTCCAGCGGTAAAGGCGCAGGGTTCCTTCCCCGTCCTTAAGATAACGCTTAAAGATCTCTTCATCCAGCGCCATGTTTTCGGATGCCCCCAAAGCCCCCGAACGGATAAGGCGGAATTGTTTCATCGGCTTCTAAGGTCTTTTCCAGCGCAGGTCCGGCTGGCGCGCCGCCCTTGTTTCATCAAGGCGTTTTACAGGTGTATTTAACGGAGCCCGGGTAACCGCGGAGGGATCGTCCTTGGCGAGTGCGGCGATCTCGATCATGATATCGATGAAGGCATCCAGGGTCTCTTTGGATTCCGTTTCCGTAGGTTCGATCATCAGGGCCTCCTTAACAATCATGGGAAAATATATCGTCGGAGGATGAAACCCGCGGTCAATAAGGTATTTGGCGATATCCAGGGCGTGCACCCCGTTTTCGGACTGTTTCGAGGCGGAGAATACGCATTCATGCATGCAAGCCTTGTCAAAAGGAAGTTCATAATATTTTTTAAGCCGCGCCAGGCAGTAATTGGCGTTCAGCACCGCGATCTCGGCAGTCCTGATCAACCCTTCTTTACCCAAAGCAAGAATATAAGCATAAGCTTTCAGGAGCACCCCGAAATTCCCGTAAAAAGGCGCGATATACCCGATGGATTCGGGATAATTGTAATCCAGCGCGAAAGTCCCGTCGGCGCGGCGAATGACGCGGGAAATCGGCAAAAAAGGCTCCAGCGCGCTGCTCACCCCCACCGGCCCCGCCCCCGGCCCGCCTCCCCCATGCGGAGTCCCGAAAGTCTTATGGAGATTGATATGCATCAGGTCGAATCCGATATCCCCGGGACGCGCTTTTCCCAGGAGCGCGTTAAGGTTCGCCCCGTCATAATACATCAAAGCCCCCGCCGCATGCGCCATATCCGCGATCTCTTTGATCCGCGGATTAAAAATCCCTAAAGTATCCGGGCAGGTCAGCATTACCGCCGCCACGTCGGTATTTAAATTTTTACGGTATTCCTCCAGGTCCATATAGCCGTCGGGCCCGGTAGGGATTACCTTAATCTCGTAACCGGCGATCGCGGCGCTCGAAGGGTTGGTGCCATGCGAAGAATCCGGGACAATCACGTATTTACGCCGGTCTCCGCGTTTTTTATGGTAAGCCGCGATCAACATCGCCCCGGTAAGTTCGCCGTGGGCCCCGGCCATCGGCTGCAGGGTAAAAGCGCTCATCCCGGTAATTTCGCTGAGCAGTTTCTCCAGCCCGTATAAAACCTCCAGAGACCCCTGCGCCAGCATCCCGCCTCCGGAAAGCTGGGGCAATAAGGGGTGCATCTGCGAAAAACCTTCAAAAGCGGCAACCCGCTCGGTAAATTTTGGATTATATTTCATAGTGCAGGAACCCAGCGGATAGAAATTCGTATCCACGGAAAAATTAAGCCGGGAAAGATTGGTAAAATGCCGCACCACGTCCAACTCGCTGAGAGAAGGTAAAGACGCTTGTTCTTTACGGCGGTATTTTTCCGGCAAAGGTTTGGCGGCGGGCACATCGCTTGCGCCGTAGGAAAACCCCTGCCTGCCTTCTTTGTCTTCTTCGAAAATCAGTTTCATCGCCTTAATTCCTCCCCGGTTTTAGATTACCGCTTCTAATGAATCGGCAAGCCTCCGGATCTCTTCTTTAGTCCTTTTTTCGGTAACCGCGATCAAAAGGTAATTATCCATACCCTTGTAGAACCTGCCCAGCGGGAAACCGCAGGCAAAGCCTTTTTCCACCATGCGATTAACCGCCTCATCCGCCCGGCAAGGCAGGCAAACCGTAAATTCATTGAAAGTCGGCGAAGAACGCTTAACCTCCACTCCCTCGATACGGGATAAAACATCCTTGGCGAATTCCGCCTTTTGATAATTCCTCTCGGCCAGTTCCCGGAACCCTCCCCGGCCCAGCAGCGAGATAAAAATCGCGGCGCGCAAAGCGCACAAAGCCTCATTGGAACAGATATTGGAGGTAGCCTTATGGCGGCGGATATGCTGTTCACGCGTCTGCAAGGTCAGGACAAACCCCCGCCGGCCTTCGCTGTCTACCGTCGCGCCCACGATCCTGCCGGGCATCTGGCGCAGAAGATCATTCCTCACCGCCATGAAACCGAGATAAGGTCCTCCGAAAGAAAGCGGGATCCCCAGGCTCTGCCCTTCGCCGGTAGCGATATCAAACCCCATCTCACCCGGTGTCTTCAGCATCCCTAAAGATACCGGATACACCGAAGCGACCGCCAACGCCCCCCTGCGGTGCACCTCCTCTACCATATCGCTGTAATCGTCTACCGCGCCGAAGAAATTCGGGTTCTGGAATACCACTGCCGCGGTCTTGTCGTCCAGGTATTTTAATAATTCCTTGCGGCAGCTCTGTCCGTGCGCCACGGGGATCTCCACGAACTCGATGGAAAGGTTGGAGGTGTAAGTATAAAGCATCGTGCGATAGATCAGGCTCACCCCGCTGTCCAGGATCACCTTCTTCCTTCCCGTCTGGCGCAGGGCGATCATCATCGCCTCAAAAAGGGCGGTGCCGCCGTCATACAAAGAAGCGTTTGAAACATCCATCCCGGTCAGCTCGCAGATAATGCTCTGGTATTCGTAAATCGCCTGCAGCCATCCCTGGGAACACTCCGGCTGATAGGGGGTATAAGCGGTATAGAACTCCGCGCGGCCGCTTAAACTGTCCACCGCCGCCGGGATAAAATGGTCGTAAAATCCCGCCCCCACGAAATTAACCAGGCCGGAAGCGTTCTTCCCGGAAAGCAGGCGCAGGGAACGGGTTACTTCGAATTCGGACTTCGCCGCCGGCAGGTCAAAAGATTTCGGCCTAAGGGAGGCCGGGATATCTTTAAAGAGGTCGTCGATTTCTTTGACGCCGATTACCGAAAGCATCCGGCTGATATCTTCGGCGGTATGCGGGATATAATTCATTTAGAAAGCCCTTCGGTATATTTCCGGTAGCTCTCGGCGTCCATCAGCCGCGCTTTTTCCGCCGGGTCGGAAAGCTCCATCAGGAAAAAATACCCTTTATCGTATGGGGATTGATTTACCAGTTCGGGATTGGAGGAAAGCTGGGAATTTACCGAAATTACCTTTCCCGAAAAAGGGGCATACACCTCCGATGCGGCCTTTACCGATTCGACGGTAGCGCAATAAGACTCCTGTTTCAGCGCTTCTCCGGGCTTGGGAAGTTCCACAAAAGTAATATCTCCCAGGGAATGCGCCGCATACTCCGTTATCCCCACATAAGCGGAATTCCCTTCGATCCGGGCCCATTCATGATCTTTAGTATAAAATAAATCCTTGAGTATATCCATAAATCCCCCTTTTTTACTTAACGCCGATACCGTTTAATGAGGTTTTTTTGAGAAAAGGCCTCTTCACGACCCGCACCGGTATTTCCAGTTTCCCATCCCCCACCGACAATAATGCTCCGGGGTCATAATTTCCGGCGGCATACCCCATGCCGATACCCGTTCCCAGGCTGGGAGAAAAAGAGCCGCTGGTCACCCTGCCGACCGGACGGCCTCCGTCCGATATTGTAAAACCGTGGCGCGGCGATCTCCTGGAATCCGCCTGAAAACAGATCAGGCTCTCCCGCGCCCCTTCACGCTGCTCCTTTTCTAAAGCATCGCGCCCGATAAAATCCTTGGAGAAATCTACAAATTTAAGCAACCCGGCGTCCAAAGGAGTATGTTTTTCATCCAGGTCGTGCCCGTAAAGAGGATAGCCCATCTCAAGACGCAGGGTATCACGGCATCCCAGCCCGGCGGGCTTGACGATCCCCCCGGAAAGCAGGGTCTCCCAAAGCCTTTCCGCATAATTAACGGCGATATAAATCTCATACCCCAGCTCCCCGGTATAACCGGTCCGGCTGACGATACAGCTCTGGGATCCAAAAATCTTAAATTCGGAAAAAGTGTAATATTTCAGCTCGCCGGCCCGCGCGCCGACAATGCCCTCGAGGACTTCCCTTGAACGCGGCCCCTGCAGGTCGAGTTTCGCCATCCTTCCGGAAACATCCTCCAGGACGCTCCCGCCGGAAAGGTTCTCCTTTAAATGCCTGAAATCCCCGGAAACCGTAGCGGCGTTAACCACCACCATCCAATCGGACAAACCGATGCGGTAAACGATCAAATCGTCCAGTATCCCCGCTTCATTATTCAGCAGGAACCCGTAACGGCACGAACCAAACGGCATGGAGACTATCTCCTGGGTAACCAGGCGGTCTAAACCGCTTGAGACCGGATCCGCCTTGATCATAAATTCACCCATGTGGCAGATGTCGAAAAGCGAGGCCTCCTGCCGGGTATGCGCGTGTTCCGCTAATATGCCTTGATACTGGATAGGCATCAGCCATCCGCCGAAAGGAGCGAGGCCGGCGCCTAATTTCTGGTGTTGTTGAAAAAGAGGGGTCTTCTGCAGTTTCGGATCTTCTAACATTTTCTTGGCGCAATTCCTTATCCGCGGTATCCCGGGCTTTTAACCTCAAAGATACGGCGCGGAACGGATTTACTAAGGAGGAGAATTCGTACGGCGAACGTATAAATTTTTAAGACTATTTTAGATTATATTTATAACAGGAAAAGGACCCGCTGTCAAATATATGTTTTTGAATCCAGGTAGGAAACGTAATCTTTTACCGATTCTTCGAGGGTCATAAATTGGTGGCGGCATCCGCAAGAACGCAGTTTAGAAATATCCGCCTGGGTAAAATACTGGTATTTATCCCTTAGCTCTTCGGGCATCTCGATATATTTGACCGAAGGTTTCATGCCAAGCGCCGAGAATAACGCCTGCGCCAGGTCGTTCCAGCTGCGCGCCATCCCCGTGCCGAGATTATAAATCCCCGAGACCTGCGGATGCGTAAAAAAATAATAAATTACCTCCACCGCGTCTTTGACGTAAATAAAATCCCTCTTCTGCTGGCCGTCCTGGTATTGCGGGGAATAAGATTTAAAAAGGCTTAAAGGGGCTCCCCCTTTCACTTCATCGAACCTCCGGCAGATCACGCTCATCATCTCCGCCTTATGGTATTCATTCGGCCCGAAAACATTGAAGAATTTCAAACCCACCGCCGAAGAAACATTCCCGCTTTTTAAAAGCCAGGTATCGAAAAGATGTTTTGAGCTCCCGTAAGGATTAAGCGGTTTAAGGCGCAGGGTATTCCGGTCGCTGTCGTCATATCCGCACGAACCGTCGCCGTAGGTGGCGGCGCTGGAGGCGTAAATAAAAGGAACTTTATGCCCGAAGGCCCACGCCCCCAGCCTCCTGCTATACTCATAGTTATTGCGCATCAGGTAATCATTATCCAGGACGAGGGTGGAACTGCATGCCCCCAGGTGTATGATATGCTCGGGCACCGGCAGGCGGCTGTTCTCCAGTTGCTCCAGGAATTTATCTTTCGGGATATAATCATAAAACTTCTTGCCGAGGAGATTGCGCCATTTCTTGGATTCATCGAGGTTATCGACGATAATGATATCTTCGATCCCCCGGCTGTTAAGCTTGGCGAGAAAACAGCTCCCGATAAAACCCGCTCCCCCCGTTAAAACAATCATTCGTCCGTCCCGTCCAATCCTTTATTCCCGCGCGGTCCTTTAGCAGATAAAAACTTTCCCAGCAGTAAGATGATAACGGCGGCCGACAAAATCCCCGCGGCCGCGGAAATAATATAAGCCAGTCCGGAGTAAGGAAGAGTTTTATCCTCCCAGCCTTCGAAATTATAATCCGGAAAAGGGGCTTTCCAGAAACCCGCGATATTATCCATTCCCGCCGGCCTGTATCCGGAAGCCTTCGACACCTCCCCGACATCCCATTCCCCCCAGGCCGCTTTGGAGTTAAAATGTTCCGGCAGCCATATCCCCAAAGGCGACAGGATAGCCAGGATACCGATAAATATCCAGATCTTAGCGAGAGTTTTCATGATCCCGCCCCGCTTTCCGGAAAAATCTCAGGCTTTCGCTGCAGGTATTTTACCGCCAAAGCGGTAATTACCGCTTCAATCCATCCAAAAACCAAAAGATGTTCTCCCAGCATCACCGGGATCGCCACTTTAAGGCCGTAAGGGCAATACAAAGATTGTCCGTTTGGGGTATGATGCAGCAAAGGCTGCAGTCCGAATTCTAACCCCGCCAAAAACGCCGCCAGGTTTATCCCGAGATAAGCGGCAATGCCGGCGGCAAATACCCTGCGCGGAGAAGCGGGCGGAGTTTTGCGGGTCAGCATCCTGTAGATATAATAACCCGAGAAAGGCATCGCGAAAGCCATATTGAAACAGTTGGCGCCGAAAGCGGTAATCCCCCCGTCGCCGAACAATAACGCCTGGATTGCCAGGGCAACGGTGACCGCGATACACCCGGCCCAGGGGCCCAGAAGTATGGCGATGAGAACCCCGCCTACCGCGTGCCCCGTCGTCCCTCCCGGGATCGGGACATTAAACATCATTATCACAAAACTGAATGCCGCCCCCACCGCCAGAACCGGCACCTGCCTTGCCTTTAGGGTTTTCCTGACGGCGTTTGAAGCAGCCGTCCAGACCGGTATCATCACCGCGTAAAAAAAACCGCAGGTTACCGGCCCAAGATATCCGTCTGGTATATGCATAAATACTCCTCGGCCGCTTATCGCCCCGAAAGGCCCCGCGCCTGTTGTTTTAAAAAGTATACACGCCGGTCAAGACAACCGAATCGTTGGCGTCCGTATTGACCCCCGCCACCACTCTTTGGTAAGCCAGGAGGAACTGGATTTTATCATTTGACCATCCGAGGCCGGGAGAAACAATAATATAGTTTTCGTCTGAAGAAGGGATCCTCTGGCCGCCATCCTTACGGTCCCCCTGCAGGAAACCGTTCATCTCCAGCATCAGGCTGAACCCCCCGGGCAGGAAATATTCCGCCCCCAGGTCATAATTCAGGTAATCCGCGTAACGCGTAGCGACTCCGTCGATGGTTGTCCTTTGAGGAAAACTATAAAGCGCGTCCGCGTGAAGGATAAAAGGCTTAAGCTTCTTGGTAAGCATAACGCCGATCCCCGGGTCCCAGGAACCGTCGCCCATCGAATCGGTTTCCAGCTTATCCGGATCCAGGTGCTGGTATTTTCCGGTAGGGATTTTCAACTGTAATACCCCCGTCAAATGCGGCATCCACCCCTTTTCCTCCAAGGCGCAATAACGCAGGAACAAATAACTATCACCTAAACCGCTGTCCCGGGCCTTGCCTTCCGAACCTTTGAAATAATTCTCCTGATAAACCATCTGTCCGTCGATCTCCAGCCTGTCGGTAATGCCATATTGCAGGAAGAGCTGCTGCTGGTATTGGTATTTTTTATCCCCTCCGGGCAGGGAATGATAATCGCCGTCGCCGTCAAAAGAACCTCTGGTGCGGTTATAGAAAACAAACGGCTGGACCACAAGTTCGCCTTTGGCGCAAAGCGGCGCGGTCCAGGTAGTAAGCGGCCCCACCGAAGGAGGATCCCACTCTTCAACCACCGCGGCAGGCAAACCCTCTTCTGCGGCATAAAGCCCGGAAACAGCGGCAATAAAAATCAAACCCGTTGCAGCCAACGCAATAATCTTTGTCCCCACCATCCCCCCCCTTTTTTTCGTGCTATTAAAAATTATATCGTGTTACTGAACCGTAAAAAATAAAATCTAAATCCCTTTGCCTGTCGCCGACATGCTTAAGGTAGCGTGCTTTACCCCTTTAACGGAGTTCAGGCTGTCGGCAAGTTTCTGCGCCTGACGCGATTCGCCTTTGACCGCGATAATTTCCAGGCAGTTATCATGGTCCAGGTGGATATGCTGGGAAGAAATGATCAGCTTCCCGAAATCGTGCTGGATATCCATGAGCTTATTAACAAGCTCCCTTTTGTGGTGGTCGTAAACCAGGGTAATCGCCCCGGAAACCTCGGCATTCCCCTGCCATTGCTCGCTGACCAGTTCCCGGCGGACAAGGTCCCGGAAGGCCTCCGAACGGTTGGTGTATTTTCTTTCCTTGATAAACCGGTCGAACTTCGAAAGCAGCCCTTTTTCAATCGATACCCCGAACCTGACCAGCGCCATAAAAACTCCTTACCCGATGATGCCACTAATGTTAGAATATTAACATTCTAAGAACGGCCCGTCAAGACTTCTTTTCTGAGGAATAGAAAAATAAAAACCGATACCGCCTCAATAGCTACCCCGGCGATAATCACCGCCGGGATGGAATATTCATAAAGCAGCCCGGTAAAAGAAGCGCCGATAAAGACCGCCAGCCCGTATGCGGCGTTAAAAACCCCGTAGCCCGTTCCCCGCTTCGGCAGCGGGGTGAGATCAGCGATCGCCGACTTCATTACCGTTTCATGGGATCCCATCACGATACCCCAGGCGATCACCCCGGCAAGTACCAGGGAAACTTTTGTTGAAAATACCAGGCCCGGTATGAGGAGCGAAAAAACGGGAATCACCGCCAGGGTAATCAGCCCCGCTTTGTCGTTTCCCCTTTTTACTTTAAAAAAATCGTATGTCTTGCCGATAATGATCGCCGCTACCGCGTCCACCCCCATCGCCATGGCGTAAAACAGCGGGATTTGCGCGTCGGTAAGGACATTCCTGGCTTTAAGATGGAAACCGATCAGGGCAAAATTGGCAAACCCCAGGGTGGTAACAAAAGTAAAAACGGTATAAACCCAAAAAACCTTGCTTAATTTACCGTTTCCGCTTTCGCCGGATACATCTTTTTCCAGAGTCTCCGGCCGGGGAACGGTGCGGTAAGCGAAATACAGGCAAAACATCACCATCGCCAGCGGGGCCCAAAGCAAAGAATACCCGTGCTGATAATCCACCAGCCCCCTCTCCCCTTTGCCGAGCATTATAAAAAGAAAAGTAAAAATCAGCGGGCCGCAGATCGCGCCGACCTGGTCGAGCACTTCGGCGATAGCAAAACCCAGGCCGGTCCCCACCTGTTTAGCCGCCTGTGAAAGTATAGTATCCTTGGCCGGGCTGCGCACCGCCTTCCCCAGCCTTTCCAGCACGATAAACACGACCGCCGCCTGCCAAACCCCCGACAAGGAAAGCAGCGGCACGCTGACCAGTAAGCCGTAACCGAGGAAAGTAAAAAGCCAGTAAGATTTGGTTTTGTCGGCTAAATAACCTGAGAACAGGCGCGCCGCATAACCCAGGAATTCCGCCAGGCCGGCGATCAATCCGACGATGGCGGCATTAGCGCCCAAGGTCTTAAGGTAAGGGCCGTTCACACTGCGCGCCCCTTCATACACCATGTCGCCGAAAAGGCTTACCAGGCCGAACAACAGGATAAGTTTAAAAGCGGTTTTTTTACGGTTATCCAAGGGATTTGCGCGAACCTGCCGAAGAGAAACTCCGGGTCCAGGCGCGGTTATACGAAGATATTCGGTAAAATAATTTTATTGCGGCATTAAACACGGTGAAAAACCTGCGGATTAACGATAAAACTTCGGTTTAGGGTACTTAAAATCCTTCTTAGGCCTTGCATTTCTCTGGCCTTTAAAACCGGGGCGGCGCGAATTGTTATGCGCGGACCCTTTATCTGCCGACTCCCCGAACTTATCAAGGGTAAGCTCGGCGACCTTGGAGAGCGGAAGAGTAGCTTTGATCAATTTTTCGATATCACGCACGTCCTGCCCCTGGTCCGGGGTGGCGAAAGATACCGCGTGCCCCTTGTGGCCGGCGCGCGCGGTGCGGCCGATACGATGCACATAGTTCTCGGCGTCTTCAGGCAGATCATAGTTGACTACCAGTTCAATTCCCGTAACATCGATACCGCGGGAAGCGATATCCGTGGCTACCATCACCTTATACCTGCCGGATTTAAAACCTTCCAGGGCATCCCGGCGTTGGGCAAGAGAACGGTTAGAATGTATCTCGGAAGCCGAATACCCCATATCCCTGATTGAACGGACAATTTTCTTGGCATTATGCTTAGTGCGCGAAAATAACAGAACCGCGCCGTGATATTGCGCCAGCAATTTTTTCAACAGCTGCGTCTTGGATTCCCTTTTTACGATAAACAATTCCTGGGTCACCTTTTCAGCGGTAGTCCCGGAAGGGGCGATCTCGACGCTTAAAGGCAATTTCATCTGTTTGGAAGCAATATTCAAGATCTCTTTGGGCATTGTCGCCGAAAAAAGCATCGTCTGCCTTTCGCGCGGAAGAAAACGCAGTATCTTGTCGATCTGCGGGGCAAAACCCATATCCAGCATGCGGTCGGCCTCATCCAATACCAGCATTACCACGCTGTCCGGGAGAAAATTCCACTGCGACATGTGATCGATCAGCCTGCCGGGAGTGGCAATAACTACTTTGGGGTCGCGGCGTAAAGCCTGCACCTGCGGCGGCATCGGAGCGCCGCCGATAAGACATGCGGTTTTCATGCCGAAAGCGCGTGAAAATTCCTGAAAAGCTTCGTCAATCTGGATTGCCAATTCCCGGGTCGGAGCAAGCACCAGGCCTACTCCTTTTTTCTGCGCCAGGAGCTGTATCATGGGAATAGCGAAAGAATGCGTCTTACCGGTCCCGGTCTGGGCGATTCCCACAATATCCTTGCCTTCTAAAGCCAGAGGAATCGCTTTAAGCTGGATAGGAGTAGGAACCTTAAACTTCATCTTCTCAAGGATATCAAGGATTTTCGGAGCGATCCCTAACCCGAAAAAAGTTACCCCGGAGGTAGCGGCGTTATCTGTGGTTATCGGTTTATTATTCATGTTTTTTTATTTTTATTATTCTTTTCATCATGCGCCAGGAGGCTAAGATGGACATGACAGTAATCTTCATGGTTATAAATACTCAAAATATGTTTACAATGCGGATATTTACATTTTCTCCCCTTTGGAGAGGACTTTACCTTCTTAATCTTACACCTCCTGAAATACCCACCGAAAACGCTTTTCTAAGACCAAATTAAGAACAAACAAAAAAAGCCGCAAAGGTTAGTTGGGTTCCTCCGCGGCGTATAACGACTAATCTCTAGTTTATTATACCCCTTTAATCCGGAATGTCAATAACTAATAGTAGAGGGGTAGTATACTGGAAATTTTATAAAGTCGTTCTCAGGCCAGCGGGTCCTGCCGGCCGAGCCACCTCGCCGTGCTCACTTACGTTGCGCGCAGCAAGGGCTTCGTCTCGTCCGTCACCCGCTGGACAGAATAATTAAAAAAGCGTATCCTTCTGTTTTTGCCTTCTTT
>JAQTRM010000012.1:15192-27441 GCA_028711825.1 Candidatus Omnitrophota bacterium
GCGGGTCCTGCCGGCCGAGCCACCTCGCCGTGCTCACTTACGTTGCGCGCAGCAAGGGCTTCGTCTCGTCCGTCACCCGCTGGACAGAATAATTAAAAAAGCGTATCCTTCTGTTTTTGCCTTCTTTACCTTTACCTATACCTGTTTTTCCTAGGTTATTTTTATTCTTTGAGTTTTGTTCTTTTGGATTTGTTTAGAGTTTAGAGAGAGTGTCCCCTGAAAGGACGTCCCCGAAAGTCATCTGCTGAAGCAGTTACGAATTACCCTTTTTATAACTATTTGCATTTTAAACGGTTATAGAGCAACAGGGTGTCCCCTGAAAGGACGTCCCCGGAAAAAGATCTGTAAGGAACCGCGCTTTAAATAATCCTTCATTCCATTCCCCTTCGGGGGTAGAATCCCAGACAATTCCCCCTCCGATCCCCATTTCCGCCGGCCGGAACGCGGATGGGGAAATTTTTCCGGGTATCAATATCGTGCGGATGGGAATATTAAAAAACATATCCCGGTCCGGGCGGATAAAACCGATCGCCCCGGTATAAATTTTTCGTTCCTCATTCTCCAGGCGCCCGATGATATCCATAGCGCTGATTTTTGGGGCCCCGGTAACCGACCCGGAGGGAAAAACCGCGGAAAATAAGTCATAAACCGGGAGATCCTTATCGATTGCCGCCGTCACGGTAGAAGTCATCTGACAAAGGGTCTTATACCGCGCAACTTCAAAAAGGGCGGGAGCTCTGACATCGTTCCCCATCCTGCCAAGGTCATTCCTCAAAAGATCGGCGATCATTACGTTCTCCGCCCTGTTTTTAGGGTCATATTTAAGGCGCAGCGGCGCGGCCAGGTCGGATAAAAACCCCCGGCCGCAAGGCCAGGTCCCCTTCATGGGCTTACTCATCAGAAAAGACGAACTTTTTTTAATAAATAACTCCGGGGAAAGGGAAAGGATCTGGAATGCCTCCGCTTCCAGGTAAGCCGGGTACGGCACCGGCTGTTCCTTCAGGAGGCGGCAATAAAGCGAAAATGGCCCGCCGCGGAACTCAAAATTGAACTTAATGCAATAGGTCACCTGATAAACATTCCCCCGGGCGATATCATCCCGGATGGCTTCAATATCCGCGGAATATTCTGTCCTTCCGATGTTCAGCCGCGGGTTCTCCAGGCGGAATCCCCCACTCTCCTCACCCATCCTGCCCCGGTGAAAACCCCGGTAAGCGCCCAGATAGATAAGGGGAAAACCACTTTTCACGGCGGAAGATAATTTTTTTTCGAAACATCTCCCCGCTTCATAGGAAAAAAAACCGGCCAGGAAATATCCCTGCCGGAGCGCCTCTTCGATCTTATCGAAAGCCAAACGGAACAAAGACGGGTCGGAACATGAGATAATATAATCCGGATCCCGGAATAAAAGAGGCTTATTTTCAAATTCAACCAAAACTTTCATCGCGCGAAATAAAGGCCTCGTAAGGTTAGTTACACTACCTGCAACAGGGATTTTCCGAAAATATAGAGAGGGACATCCCGGTGCAGGATATGTTTGAAATAGGAACGCTTACCTTTATATAGCAGCCGGAACCCCTGGGCGGAGAAAAACCCGGCCGCCTGATCAGACATCGTAGCCAGGTGCACCCCGGAAACATGGTGGGACCTTAGATAATCCAGGTAAGCGGAGACCAGCCCCGCGCCTATCCGCCTGCCGCGGAAACCTTCTTTAATATTAATATGAAAAGTAGCGGGATATTGACAGCTGAAGTCCGGGGTCTTGATACCGTTTATCAAAAGATCCCTCAAACAACTGAAGATAAAAACGATATTTTGCGCTTTCAGGAAAACACCGCTTTTTAGCGCCTTCAAAAAAAGCGGCAGCGCGATCTGTCCGTTAAACACCGCTTCCGCGCGCACCTTCTTCCGGGCACCGATAAGATAACCCGCGACCTCGCCCCCGGCATCGGCGACAAAACAGGAACCCGGTTCGTAATCCGTGAAGTAGAGGCTGAAGGCGTCGCTGATCACTTCTCTCCCCTGAAAAAACAAAGCGGCCGTATCCCCCACCAAAGCGGTATCATGGGCAATCCGCCTGACCGCCTCCCTGTCTTTAGCCTCGAATTTTCTTATTTCTATCTCCGCGGGCATCGGGATCCCTCCTCTTTAATCCGCTGACCACAAAAAATACAAGGATATAAATCGCCGTAAAGCAAACCGCGCCCAAAACCACGCTCCCTAAAAACAGCGTCGGATAAAAGCTGACGATTTTATGAAAACTCAAATTTTTAAAAAATTCCCAATCCAGCGGTGGCAGATCACTCCTTAAAAGGAATTTTCCGATCTCATAAGCCGCCCAGGTAATAAAAGGAACTGTCGGCGGCAGGGAGAGATTTGTCCCCAGCAGGATCGCCACCTTATTCGCCGGACGCACGATAAGCGCCGCCAGGATCACCAGGAAGCTATGCAGGCCGTAAAGCGGCAGGACGGAAATAAAAGCCCCGATCGCGGCTCCCAGGGCTATCTCCCGGGGGCTGTTATGCTGACGGATAAGCTTAATCAGTATCTTCTTAAATTTAATCTTCAATCTGATAAGATCCAATACGGGCCGCGGGAGCCCGCATTATAATCCCCTCTCTCGAATCAACCCTTCAGCCATCCCCGCGTCAAAGAACAGGGATCGCAAACGGCAGGCGCGTAAAATTCGCGGAATACTTATTTAATGTCCGGCTTGGGACCCGGAGCCGGTTCCGCGGGAATCTTCCGCGGGGCCGATTTTTCCTTCTCCCCGGAGGGAGGAAAAATAAAAACCGGGCGGCAGTGCAGGAGAGCCAGCAGATACCTCCAGAAAGAAAGCAGCCTGCTGCCGGGATTGCAAAGCTTATCGAAAAACCGGTTATAATAGCCGATCGCCGAGGACGCATCCGCGTCTTTTAAAAGGTGGCGGCTGTATTTAGCCTCCTCGAATTTTACGGAAAAACTCAAGAAAGCGTCGTCTTCAACCATAAACTTACGTTTGGCAAGTTCGGCGTAATTAAGCGGGGCGGTATAATTGTCATAATTCAAACCGAAAATCGAAATAAGCCTCGTGGCGTTTTCATGCAGGCCAAGGATCAACTCCCCGGGCTTGTCTTTTAAGGCGCACAGTTTATTCTTCTTGTTTTTCGCGATAAGAAACAATACCCCTGCCGCCGCAAGCAGCGCAAGCAGCGCGGCAAAAAAGATCCTTGCCAGAAGCCAAAACAGCCAACCCCAGGTAAAGACCACTTCAATATCCGCGGAGTTACTCTTCAGGCGCGAGTATTCCGCCCAGAGTTTAGATTTACCGAACCTTAAAGGATGCAAAACTCCTCTTTCCACACGAGCTACCGCCTCGCCCTGGTTTACCCAGGAAACCTGCGCCGTAAGGTCCTTTTGCGAATGGTCGTAATAATTACCGGTTACCTTCAACCCGGCCTTGCCTCCCATCGGGATCTTTACCTCCGGGGGAGCAAGCAGAAGAGAAACCAGCCTTGCCTCCCCGACGGTTAAAGCGGCGTATCCGCTGCGCACCCCTTTGTATTCGACATAAACACTGGTTTGCCCCAGGGAGAGCGGCCTGACCTTGCCGGAAGAAACCAAGCCCACCGCCTTATTCAAGGTCCCCCATTTTCCCAGCACCGTCAGTTCGCCGGTAGTACCGTCGCTATAAAATCCGGTAGCGGAAAATTTACTTTCCTCCCCTAGCCCTATTTCAAGGGAAGCGGGAGTGATCTCGATACGCTCAAGGATCTTCTTTTTTACCGCAAGGTCTTTCTTTAATTTTTCAATATCTTTTTTGATCTCATTAAAAGCGTTCTGGCCGGAGGGTTCTTCCTTCTTCGGGCTAACCACGCTGGCCACTTCAAGGAAATGCGAACTTTTATTTACCACCGCCACTTTGACCGGCAGGCTTTCAATACCATCCTTGGACGCGGTAATATCGGTAATCCCCTCGGACTTCGTGTAAAAATTACCGTTTTTATCTGCCCCCAGGACCCGGGGATCGGATATCTTCCAGGTCACATCCTGGGTCAGCTCGATCACGCTATTATCGTAATAAGTACCGAAAGCTCTCAGGTTAACATTGCCGTCAACCAGTATCACCATCGTTTCCGGCAGGACCAGGATATGCTTCAGTCTCCTTACCGCGTAATCGACCCGGTCCTTGATCTCAAGGCGCAAGGGAAAACTCTCCTTCTTGCCGTATTTTACCATAACCTCCGCCGGGCCCTTTTCAAGAAAATACAGCTGGCGGCTGCTTTCCCTGCTCCAATCGCGGCCCAAACCCTGGCGGATATACCAGGTGGCTTCCTGGCTGATATCGCGCACCGAATATTTATCCAGTCCACTGTCGTAAAAAGTACCCAAAGCGATAAAATTGATCGAACTTTCGAAACTAATCTCCGGGCGGTAAGGCAGGATGTCGATACTTAATAATTTTTCCTTTTCGTTATCAATTTCACCGCTGGGGTCATTAATCTGGATATAAAGAGGATTACTGATAACCCCTTTATAAGCTACGAGAGCCGAATACGAACCGGTCTTTTTCGGCAAGATCACACCCGGGCTTAAGATCCGCGCGCATTCCGGGTTGTCGAGAATAAGTTCGGCATCCTTGGTAATATCCTGTATCCCGGAATCCGGAGCGCTCAAAAAAACCTTGAATTCCATGGGAACCCCGATAGTAGCGCGGAAAAATTCAGGATACAGTAATATCCTGGGCTTCCGGGAAAAACCGACGTAAAAACCGGGAGAGGCGGAATAATACCAGAGATCCTCCCCCCTGGCGGAAGGCGCGCCGAATATCCGGTAGGCCTTTTCCATATCCAACCCGAGGATTACCTTCCCCTTGCTGGTATTCACCTGCCGGTATTCCGCGGCCGAAGATACCCCATCCGCAAAAATCAACGCGGCCGCAAATAAAAAAAACAATGATATTATTTTTTTCATAACGCTATTTGCCGATCTCCCACTTCACGGCATCCTCGGTCTGACGATCCACTCCCCCTACCACCGTCACTTCGGTATTCCTGCTTGAGGCGCCTTTATAAGACGCCTTGATAACCGCGCTGCCTTTGCTTCCCGCGCGCAACAGGTTTGTATCATCCACCCAGGCTACCTGGTGGTTCGTTGAGGTCCAATCCACGCCGCTGCTTAACTCTTTAACATAACCGTCCTTGTAAACCGAAACCACTTTTAAAGGCAGCGCGGTTTCGGGAGAAACAACCAAAGGATAGGGAAGGATATAGATCTTCCAATCATTCCCGGCGCCGTTATTATCCTTGTCATTTTTGTTCTCCTCCTGAGAGGAAGAAGAGTTTAAAACATCCTTGAGCTCCTGAATAAGCTTCTCGACCTCTTTAGGGTCCTGACTATCGCGCATCTGCTCTAATTTATCTTTTAACGCCCGGGCCTTTGTCGGATCCTGCAAACTCAATTTCTCTATCCTTTCCAGGACATCCATCAAGGCCTTACTCATCAGGAATTGCTGCTTGATCGCGGCAGCCTGGGCAGCCTTTTCGTTTATCCTGTTTATCTCCCTCAACTCCGCGTCGGTAGGAAGCTTTTTCTCAAGCAGGCTCGAAAGAGTTTCCTCAAGCCTTTCCAGCGCCTCGAGCATGCGGGCCTGTTCCTGTTTGTCCTGCGCGGTGTTGGACTTGATCGCCTCCTGCAAATCTTCGGAGTTTTTTTCAAGTTCCCGCTTGTCCCGGCTGTCCTGCATCTTCTTCAACGCGTCCTGCATCATCCTAACCTGATCGGAAGTGGCGTTTTCCAGATTCTTAATCCTGTTTTGCAGCTCTTTGGCTCCGGCATCTCTTTTATCGAGCAGGCGCAAAAGGGTATCCTTAAGCCTTTCCACCGCCTCGAGCATGCGGGCCTGTTCCCGTGTACCCTTTGTTTTTTTATCCGGCGGGATGTTTTTCTTTATCGCCTCCTTAAGCTCGGCGGCGTTCTTCTTCAAATCACGCTCGTCCCGGCTCTGCCGCATTTTTTTAAGGCTCTCCTGCATCCGCGCCGTCTGTTCCGCGGCGACATTTTCTAAAGAATCCAGGTTCTTTTTTAATTCCGCGGCGCGGGGAGAATCATTTTTGATTAATTCGGAAAGTGTTTCCCTCAACCTTTCGATCGCTTCAAGGAGCGCGGACAATTCCCTGCCGCCCTGCGGGATAGCGGCTTTAACCTCATTTTTTAACCCTTCGGCGCTCCTTTCCAGCTCCCGGCTGTCACGGCTCTGCCGCATCTTATTAAGCTTTTCCTGTGCCATATCCGCGTTTTCCAGCCTTTCAACCTTATTTTTTAATTCTCCGGAGCGGGAAGATTCCTCTTGAAGCAGGCCGGAAAGCTCCTCTTCCAGCGCCTCCACCGCCTTAAGCATCTCGGATTGTTTGCCTTTTTCGCGCAAAACATCTTCTTTTTCACCCCGCGCGGTGCTGGACTTGATCGACTCTTTCAAATCCCCGGCGTTCTTCTCCAGTTCCCGGCTGTCCCGGCTGTTCTGCATTTTCTGAAGGCTTTCCTGCATCTGCATCATCTGCCCGGCAGAAACATTTTCGAGATTATTTATCTCTTTCTTCAATTCTTCAAAGCGGGGAGAACTGTTATTAAGCAATTCGGAAAGATCCTCCCTTAATTTCTCAATCGCTTTAAGGACCTCGGACAACTCCCGGCTGTCCTGCGGAAGAGTCTCCTTCGCATCCTCTTTTAAATCCCCGGCGTTCTTCTCCAGTTCCCGGCTGTCCCGGCTCTGCCGCATCCTGGAAATTTCCTCCTGCATCCGCGCGATTTGCCCGGCGCCGGCATTTTCCAACCCCTCGACCTCATTCTGCAGCTGTTCGGCGGAAGAAGACTCCTCCTGGATCAGACTGGAAAGCGCCTCTTCCAGCGCTTCCACCGCTTTAAGCATCTCGGATTGCTTATCTTTTTCAGGAGAAATATTTTTTTCTTCCTGCGCGGTGCTGGACTTGATCGTATCTTTCAGGTTTTCGGAATTCTTTTCAAGCTCGCGCTTATCCCGGCTGTCCTGCATACGCTTGAGCCCTTCCTGCATGCGTGTCACCTGGTCGAAAGTGGCATCTTCAATTTTTTCCAGGTTCTTTTTTAATTCCGCGGCGCCGGCAGCTTTTTTATCGAGCAGCCGTAAAAGGGTATCCTTAAGCCTCTCTACCGCCTCAAGCATCTTTTCCTGTTCTTGTTTATCCTGCGCGGTATTGGACTTGATCGCCTCTTTTAAATCTTCGGCGTTCTTCCCCAGCTCACGGCTATCGCGGCTTTCCTGCATGCGCTTAAGTTCTTCCTGCATGCGTTTCACCTGTCCGGAAGCGGCATCTTCCAGTTTCTCAATCTTGTTTTGCAGGTCCACGGAAAGATTCTGGGCCATGGCGGATAAAAGTTCCCGGTCTTTATTGGATGACCCCTTCCCGAGGGAAGAAATTTCTTTTTCCAGCGCGTCTTTAATTTCCTCAAGCTGGGAAAGATTCTGAGCTTTAAACAATTGTTCGGATAAAGCCTTGAGCACCTCTTTTTCCTGGCTGCTCAAAGAAGAATCCTCGATCGCCTGCCGCAGTTGTTCAATATAATCGGCGGCCTGGCGCTCCTTGGGTGAAGCACCCTGGCTTTTAAGTTCCGCCTCCGCTTTGATCCTTGAATCCAGGAGTTCTTTCAGTTCCCGGGCTTCCTTAAGCAGCTCGGCTCCCGCCTCCGGAGAAAGATCCCCCTGGCTTTGCAGTTTTTTAACCATATCCCGGAGCGCATTCATCTGATCTTCGAGATTACGGGAAAAATCGCTCTCGCTCATTTCATCGAGCGTCTTGGAAATCTCTTTTCTAGCCTCGGAAGATAAATCCTTGCTCATCATGCTGTCGAGCTTATCCTTCTTTTCCTGCCGGAAAGCTTCGGTTTTCAAATCCAGCATCTGGGAAAGGCCGCCCGCCAGCCCGAGGTTACTCTCGCGGTTATAACGGCCGAGTTCGGAAAAGTCCTTCTTGAATTCCCGCGGCTCCTTGGCTCCTTCCGTCTTGTTCATCTTATCGTCGAATTCACCCTCGGCGGCTCCCGATCCAAGCTTCTTTGAGGCATTCCCCCTGACCTCTTCCGCTTTTTCGGCAAAAAGCAGGTCTAATTTTATACGCGCGGCATCTTCAAGTTTCTTCAAAATACTTCCGGCGGCTTTCTCCTCGGAAACGCGCGGGTCGTTTTTCAGGCGGCGGATCTTGGCAGCGGTAAGCTTAAAATCGTCCAGCCCCGCGGTATGCTTAACATCCGAAGAGGCCTCTTCAATCTCCTTTTTGAACTCCCCTTTCAGGGAAGAAGTCTCCTCGTCGACATCCTGAACCTTATTACGGTAAAGCTCGAAAGACTTCTGCCTGGTAAGTTCACGCGCGAGCGCGCTGATCTTCCTTTGGGCCCCCTTATCCAGAGAAGAATCCCTGATCGCCTTCTGGAGCGCCCGGCTGCTTTCCTGCATGCGCTGATAAGAATTTGTCTGCTGGATCTTATTGGCGAGGCTGATAATCTTTATCCTGTCGACAATGCCCAACGGGTATTTTTTCAACTCTTCGGTTATTTCTTCCTTTCTTTTCTGCAGGCTTTGCGACCCCTTTTTATTAAGATAGCTCTTGAGAAAAGTAATGGTTTGGGCAGTGCCCTCCAGCCCGGCACCCTGGCGTTTAAGGATATCGATCAGGCCGATCTCCGCTTTATCCGCCTCCATGGTCTTGGTAGAATCCTTTACCAGTTGGGAAAAAAGATAAATTATCTGGCGCCTTTTCTCGTAAGAGTCCAAGCCGAGGGCCAGGTCGGTAACATTTTTCTGCAGTTGGTCCTGCAGGCTATAAAATTTATCCGCCTGGCTGGACTCCCTGCCGCCGCCTGAACCGGAATCCTGGAGGTCTTCATCCAGAAGCAGCCTGCCCTTATTGATCCTGCCGAGATAAAGGTTTGAAGAAATAAACCATGCCGCAAGGATGGCGGCGGAGAAAAAAATCAGCGCCAGGCCGAGTGAATAATAACGGCGGATCTTCACCTGCACCGGCTGTGAAGAAAAAATCAGCTGGAAACGCAATATCAAGAGCCAGACCAGCAGGTATAAGATAGATAAGGGAAAACTGTAAGCGACCGCGAATACCGGAGAGGTCATGAACACCAGGAGGCTCAGGATCTTAAGGTAGGATATCTTTCCGGGAGCGCCGCAGTTAAAACTAAAAATGACCTCCAGGACGGTAACCCCCTGGATAAGGATGGCAATCACTTCTTTATACAAAAACGTCGAACGGTAGACCCGGTAAACGATCCAGCCGACGGTAATCAAAACTCCCAGATCGACAAGGTATTTTATCCCCGCCCAGGGATCCTTGCGGTTATACCACCCGAAGGCAAAACCCGCGGCCGAGCCTCCGGCGAGAAAAAGCTGATACTGCCAGAAGAGCGAAAACTTCAGCAGAAAAACCCCCAGCACCATCAGGAGATAGGTGAGGATAATTTCCGTAAACAACTGTTTATCTTTTTGTTCCATCCTCAAACCCGCCTAAATAAAAGATTCGGATAAATTTTCTCCCTGCGAAAAGAACTTCGCGTGCACGTTCACAAGGCTCGAAACTTTAAGTTTTGTCTGGCGGGTAACTTTCTTCTTATCGGACCCCGTCAGAAAAGTATCTGATACCACGATCAGCGGGATCAGGGAAACCCCGCGGCTGTATAAAGAAACCATATGGGTAATATCGGTATAATCCTGGTCCGACATCACCGCGACCAGGCTTGAATCATTGGGGATATAGCGGGCGAATTCCTCGAAGGCCTCGCGGAAACTGACCCGGCTCTCGGCCTGGGCAACCGCCAGTATGCGCAGGATACTCTCAAGATGATCCTGCCCCTTGTTAAAAGGAAGATGCACGATCTCACCGATGTGCGCCAGCAGTTCTATTGAAACCCCCCGGTCCGTAAGGTATTTGGCGACGCTTGCGGCGATCTTGATGATATATTCCGCCACCGCCTCCTTCCCCTGTCCGATATTCCTGGCCTTTTCCAGGTTAAAAATAATTGTGGTGCCGAAAAAACTCTGGAGCTGGAATTGTTTCACGATCAACTTATTCTTCCGGGCGCTGGAGATCCAGTGTATTTTCTTTACGGATTCCCCTTCCTTATACTCCCGCACCCCGTAAAATTCATCGTCATCCCCGCTGGAACGCGCGGTCTCGATACCGAACCAGGGCAGGATACTCCTGGTTAACGGGGGAAACTTATCGATACGGAATATCTGGGGATAGACAATCACTTCGGAATAAATATTGTAAGTGCGCTTAAAGAAGAAAAGGTTCAGCGGGTCGAAAAAATAAACCGCGAAAGGCCCCACTTTATACTCCCCCCTGCGCGAACATAAATAATCGTATTCGATTTTGGCAGAGCCCTTGATCCCCAGAAAATCCAGGAAAAAACTTTTCCTTTCCCGTTCGGGGCGCTTAAAGGAAAAGTAATCTTCAATCACGAGGTTAAAGGCCGGAAAGATCCCGGTATTGCGGACCGTAAGAGCCACCTCCAGCCTTTCGCCTTCAGTAACCCGGCTGATCATCTCGCGGGAAAACTGCAGCCGCGCCGTAAGATAGGTAAAAACCAGCCAGGCGAGGCTTATCAAAGTGACGGAAAATAAAAAGTAGGCGAAAAAAAAGAAAAATTCCCGGGTAGTCTTTAAACCGATCAAAAGGCTAGAGACAAAGAAAAAAAACAGAATCAGCCATTTTAAACGAAAACTTTTAAACATATTTTTTAGGAAACCGGGATACCGCGTATGATCTCGGCGATCAGGGAAGCGGCTGTTTTTTCGGCCACCAGCGCTTTGGGATGAAGTTGTATGCGGTGCCCCAGCACCCAGTAAGCCAGTTTAATAACATCCTCCGGAACGACATAATCACGGCCCTCGATAAAAGCCCAGGCGCTGCTGGCCTTCATCAACGCGATCGAGGCGCGGGGGCTGGCGCCCAGGCGGATCTCTTCTTTTTTACGGGTAGCCGAAACAAGGGTAACAATATAATTAAGGACCGTGGTGGAGATCTCGACATTCTTGATCTTTTCCTGCAGGCTAAGGATCGCGTCGACATTCAAAACCGGCTGCAGGTCCTCGATCGGATGCTGGAGTTTCTGCCCGATCGTTACTTTCATCTCCTGTTCCAGGGAAAGATAACCCACATTGATCTTCATCAGGAACCTGTCCAGCTGCGCCTCCGGAAGAGGATATGTGCCCTGGTATTCAATGGGGTTTTCCGTGCCGACGACCATAAAAGGGCGCGGCAGGATGAAAGTTTTACCGTCGATGGAAACAGAACGTTCCTGCATACACTCCAGGAGCGCCGACTGCGTGCGGGGCGTAGTTCGGTTAATTTCGTCGGCCAGGAGGATATTGGTGAACACCGGGCCTTTTTTAAAATCGAACTCCCCGGTCTTGGGGCTGTAGACAAACCCTCCCGTAACGTCCGACGGCAGGAGGTCGGGGGTAAACTGTATCCTCTTGAAATCCGCGCTGATCGATTTAGCGAGAGCCAGGGAAAGCATGGTCTTGCCCATCCCGGGGACGTCATCAATCAAGATATGACCGTTGGTAAGAATCCCGGCGATCAAAAGTTTTACCACCTCGGTCTTACCCACGATTACCTTCTCCACGTTATCAATCAAAATCTTAATCTCGTTGTTACCCATAGAACCTCCTTATTTTTAAACGGTAAATTCTTATCTTTAAGGCTAAGCGCGCTTCGTTTTAAATCTTATTACTTCTGGTGCGCTCTTCCCGGCGGCTAACGCGGTTAAATCGATCCTTCGGCACCTCACGCTTTAGCGTAAAGTTTGCTTAAAGATCGATACTTAGCCGCTTTTCGTTACCTCATCTTAAGTAACGAAGAACTTATGCGGCGAATGTATAATTATAACTTCACCGGAGCGTTATGACAAGGACAATCTGGCTTAAAAGGAAAAATCGTTCTTACGGGGAAAGGTTCAGCAGGCTTTCTATCTTTTTTACCAGTTCCTCTTTCGTCACGGGTTTGGTAAGATATCCGGCTATTCCTTTCCCGCTGTTTAAAACCCTTTCCCGTTCGCTCTCCAGGGCCGAAAGGACCAGGATCGGCAGAGAACTGCCCAGAGGATCCCTGTTCAGCATCTCGCAAGCCTCCATACCCCCGATCCCCGGCATTACCAGGTCCAGGATCACCACGTCCGGCTTAAAACTGTGTAAATGAGAGATTATTTCATTGGCGCAGAAAA
>JAQTRM010000064.1:0-2754 GCA_028711825.1 Candidatus Omnitrophota bacterium
CAAGGGACTTAATTACTGCCTGCTGGGAATTAATCTTGTTTTCCTGCTCCTTGATTGCCTCAAGAAGCACGGCGGTAAATTTATCATAAGCGATGGATTTATAGCCTTCCTTATCCGTCATCACCAGTTCGGGAAATTCTTTTTCCATCTCCTGGGCGATGATGCCAATCTGGCGGCCAGAAACGAAATTTTTGTCTTTAAACTCTTTTTGCCTCCAGTCGAATTTAACACCTTTTAGGCGCAAAATTTTCCTCAATGAATTATCTAAAATAACAATATTTTTCTTAAATCTTTTGTCGGATGTACAAACACAACCACCAGTAGCAGAAATGCTTCCCGAAGCATAAATATCACCAACAACATGAAGCTTATAACCTGGAGAATTTGTACCGACGCCAACATTACCATTCCCAACTAAAACAAACTGTTGACTAACAAATTTATTCCAATCATTACCAGCCTGCAAAACAAGCTGTGTTTGACCCCAGTCGGCCGCAGGCATTTTTGTATAAATCCTCCCGCCATTATGCATAGCTAGATTCGAGTAACCTTCACAAGGCGCCCAAAACGTTATTTCCGAGCCTTTCCCCTTATTTATCGAATCAACTACTGTCTGATCTGTTGCACTTTGTGCACCTATATCCATACCTCCACCCAAAAGAACCAATTTTGATACAGGTGTTGTTGTCCCGATCCCCACATTACCCTCTACCACCAGGTCGGCATTGTAGTCCACCTCTCCCCCATCACCATCCGAAGACTCCCAGGTATAATCCCCGGAATCGATATAATCATCGCCGATTGCCATTTTTTTAGCGCGCAGTTCATTATAAACCCCATATGGAGACGGATAGTATGAAGTAATAGTAATCTCTTCGGCAAGGAGCATAACCGGGAACAAAAACAATAAACCTGAAATAACAATTCTTAATAACCTGGGCATACCCGCCTCCTAAATTCCTTGCATTATCCTGCTTTTCAATCTATTCTCTATCCTCTTCATCTAGGTTTTTAAACCTTTATGTTTACTGACATCTGAATTTAGTTAACAGTTCACGGTTGACAGAAACGGACTCTAAACAAATTCAAAAGATCGAAGTAACCTAGAAAAAACAGATATAGGTAGAGGTAAAGGTAAAGAGAAATAAAAAGTGAAACTAAGAAGTGTTTTTTCTTTACCTTTTTACTCTTCCTTTACCTGGATTAGTCGCTGACTGCTGAAAGCTGACGACTGATAGCTGAAATAATTTTCTTTTCTGAATAGAAACAAGTATACACCTTACTGCAATTAGGTGTCAAGGAAAATAAACCGTAGGATAATAAGGTATTATGGAAAGCGATATTAGGATTAAATTAGGCAAGAAGATTAAGGAATTGCGCGCCAAATGCGGCTACACTCAGGAAGAGTTGGCCGAGATAGCCGATATCGATTACAAATACCTGCAGAAAATCGAAGGCAAGAATCCGCCCGCTTTAAAAATCGACACCATCGAACGCCTCGCCAAGGCGCTTAAAATCAACCCCTCCGGTCTCCTTCCTTAACGGGGACGTCCTTCCAGGGGACACCCTTACCAGTTAGAACCAACCGGATAGCATAAACTTACAAAAAGGATCTTTTAATAGATATTGTTGCTTTAGAAACATTCCAAAAAATGGGCTACAGCTTTTTTGGCTATAGCCCATTTTGTTTTACCTGATAAACCGATTTTTATTTTGCTTTATCTGCTTCCGTTTTTTGTTCCACTACCTGAACCGCGGGCGGATTTTGCGCCGGCTGCTGAACCTCCGGCTTCTGCTCTGCTGCGGTTTTTTCTACTGCCGTTGAAACGGGAACCTGCACGGCAACCGGAACAGGAGCCTGAACTACCGGATCCTGCGGTTTAGTTTCAGGCATCAGCCCGGCAAGGAAATGTCCTCCCCAGCCGATCAACTTCCCATTCTCAAAAACCAACGGGGTCAAATCCTCCTCCTCAATCATGCAGTCGCTATTCCGTAAATTAGTAACATAATACAACACTTCAATCGACCTGCCCGGAATCTGCATCATCTCCGCGTGATAAGGATTGCTAATTGTAACCTTGGAAGGATACTTTTTATCCGTACGGTCGCAATTATATATATTAACCCCGGATTTCATCATCGCCAGAACGCTGCATTTACTCATACCGCTGCGAAGATGCACCATGCTCATGTTGTTATTCGCCACCAGGTTGGAAACCGTGGTTGTCGCGCACCCCGCCAATAACATTACCATCACCAGCAAAATCCCCGATCTCTTCATCTTCTCCCCCCTTTTCCGGTTAACTGACCGGTTCATAATTCGACGGCGCTAAAACCGCATAATATAGGAGCTGCTTAAGTATTCGCTCCAGAAACTGCGGGCCTTAATCCGTGAAACTTCATTATAACGCGCTTTACGAAAACGCAACAATAAATATTTTACTCCGGACGCCAACTTCCTAACCTATTGCTTTATGGACATTTATAACCTAGCAGGGTGTCCCTTTAAAGGACGTCCCCGGAATTAGACTGAAACAACTAAAAGACTCAATAAAAAGCTGATAATGCTAAATAAGATATACCCCCAGAACGCCGGCCAGAATCCCGTGATTACGAATCCTTTGACAATCTTGGAGACCAGGAAAAACAGCGCGCCGTTGATAAAAAGGGTAAAGACCCCCAGAGTAAGAATATTGATCGGCAGGGTAATCAGGATAATAAACGGCCGCAGGAATGCATTAATGATCCCCAAAA
>JAQTRM010000064.1:2854-4018 GCA_028711825.1 Candidatus Omnitrophota bacterium
ATCTTGGAGACCAGGAAAAACAGCGCGCCGTTGATAAAAAGGGTAAAGACCCCCAGAGTAAGAATATTGATCGGCAGGGTAATCAGGATAATAAACGGCCGCAGGAATGCATTAATGATCCCCAAAACCAGGGCGATCGCCAGGATCGTCATGGCGTTGGATACTTCTATTCCCTTAACGATATTGACAACGATAAAAAGCGAGATCGAACTGATAATCCATCTTGCTAAGAATTCCGCCATCGCAAACCTCCTTTTATGATTTTATACGCTTTGCCAATTTTTCCCCCAGCAGGCGCGCTTTTTCCAGGTCGGCTTTTTTAGGATTGCCCTCGACCGATAAAAGCGGCGCCGCCGGCTTCAGTTTAAACCTTTTGGCCATCCGGCGCAGGCTGGCGGTCGCGGCCCCTCCCCCTCCGTGGCTGACAAAACCGACATAAGGCCTGCCGGTAATCTTGCCCTCCGCGGGATAGCAGGTCCGGTCGAAAAAATCCTTCAACGCCCCGGCCATATAGCTGAAATAATCCGGAGTCCCGAAACAATATCCGTCGGCGGACAAAAGTTCTTTCAGAGTAGCACTGTATGCCTTTTTAAAAATAACCTTTACCCCGCCCCTCTCGGCTCCCTCCTTCACTGCCCGGGCTAATTTCAAGGTGTTGCCGGACTGACTGTGGTAAACGATCAATAATTTTGCCATTTTACTCTCCTATTATTTGTACCACCACTTCCCTCTGCCGGGGACGGTTGTCGAACTCCGCCAGGACTACCTGCTGCCAGGTACCCAGCGCAAGTTTCCCGCCCTCAAAAGGAACCACCAGCGACGGCCCCTGCAAAGAGGCGCGCAAATGGCTGAAACCGTTGGCATCTCCCCAGGTCTCGTCATGCGCGTAATGTTTATTTTTAGGAATAAGTTTTGAGAAAAATTCCCGGACATCCTGGACCAAACCGGGTTCGTATTCAAAGGTAGTGATGGCGGCGGTCGAACCGATGACAAAAACCGTAACATTACCTTCAGAAAGGCCGCTCTTTGAAACGGCATCCGTGATCCTATCGGTGATATTGATAAGGTCGGGATCGCCCTTGGTATTAAGGTTGATTTTCCGGGTAATGACCTTCATAGGCGCATTATACCGCCCCTCCGGCAGAGGTTCAATAAAAAGGTTTC
>JAQTRM010000064.1:4118-6261 GCA_028711825.1 Candidatus Omnitrophota bacterium
CGCTGCCAACCAGACAGTCTTTTTGCGCGGATGGGTCCATTCCACCCGGTGCGCCGTATCAGACGGGATAAAAATGTAATCCCCTTCTTTCAAGCTGACAACACCGCGTTTTCCTTGAAAACTCAACTTCCCTGCGCCTTTTAAAATTATCACCCATTCATCATGCGCCTGTTTAAGCCAAACACCCTCCGGAGTTTTCTGGCCGCAGGAGACTATGCGCTCAATATGCAGATTCTTATTTTTCACCAGGGTTTTAAATGCCTCTTCGGACTTTTTGCCAACCGCCCCCTGGTAAATATTACCCGATTTTAAACTCATCATGTTTTTAAGGAAGTGGTCCTTTACAGATTTCTTAAATTAAACTGGCAAAACGTTCGCTGAATTCGTAAATACGTTCATCGAATATGATATCGCTGTGACGCACCGGGCGCCTGAACTTTATCCCCTCCAGGCAGGTGCAGCGGCTAAGGGCGACATATAACTGGCCGTGGGTAAAAGCGCCGTGCCCCAGCTCAATAATCACCTTATCGAAAGTCTGCCCCTGGCTTTTATGGATGGTAATCGCCCAGGCCAGCTTTAAGGGATACTGCGAAAATTCACCGACCACTTCATCTTCTATTTTATCCTCCTCTTCATTATAGCTATACTCGATCTTCTGCCATTTGGCTACCGGGACATCGTATTCGGAGCCGTTAATATCCACCACCACCGAATCTTTCGATAAAGCGGAAACTTTGGCGAGCGTGCCGTTAACCCATCTTTTATCGGGGTCGTTCTTGATCAAGATTACCTGCGCGCCTTTTTTAAGGCTTAAAGAACCCTCGGTAGGATATGCCGTCTCTTCGAAATTGCCGGAAGAGAAGGATTCATACACAATCTCCTTGCCGGGAAGTTTCGACAGGCGGTCGCGGTTTATTGCGCTGGCCAGGTTGTTGGTGGTAGTCAATATCACAGTCGCGTCCTTCCCGGGAACCGTAACATCGCTCCGGACGTTTTTATTCAATATCTCCAGGTCCTCTCCGGTATGCTCTTTATTCCTTATCCGGTTCAGGAGCTCCATGAACGCGGTATCTTTCTGCCGGTAGATATTCGACAGCTCGACCGTCTTGATGTAACAATCATCGAATACTTTAGCGCTGAAAAAATAAGGGCTGGAGTACCGCTCCGCCAGAAGCTGCCTCGCCTCGCTCCCCACCACCGGGGCAAGCTGAAAAAGATCCCCGAAGAATACCATCTGGACGCCGCCAAAAGGCTTCTTCATCCTGCCGCAGTTCAAACGCAGCGCGTAATCTATCCCGTCCATCAGGTCGGCGCGGACCATCGAAACTTCGTCGATGATGATCATATCGAGGCTTTCAAAAATACTCCTGTCCCTTAAACGCCTTACGGCATCCTTATGGATAATCTTGGGAGGAAGCCTGAAGAATGAATGGATCGTCTGGCCGCCGACATTTACCGCCGCCACCCCCGTGGGGGCGAGAACGACGATATTCTTGCCGGTATTAGCCTTAAAATATTTCAAAAGGGTGGATTTACCGGTCCCCGCTTTGCCGGTGATAAACAGGCATTCCTTAGTATGCTCCATAAGGCCGAATGCCGACTTGAATTCATCGTTTATCTCAAGATTATCCGGAAGCTGGTCTTTGTAATTTTCCTGGTGGGTAAAAAATTTCATAGCGGTATGATGCGATAAGGATAAAGCTATTCCTGTTCTTTCCAATATCAATAATTGAAAAGGTCTTTCAATTTATACTGCCTGCCCGCGGCCTTGTTCAGCGCGTTAAGAACCTTATACTGTATCTTCGGAGTCAGGCGCCTGCCCTTGACTGCCCGGCTGACCATTTTATAAGTCAATTGCTCGGCGGAGTTTCCGACCAGATCCGCGGGTTTAAGCCCCGCTTCAGCCATCAACCCGGAGAGCGGCTGCGGCCCGAGGTCGTAAATAATGTTTTTATCCATTGCTTGCTATAATTTATTTCTGTTTCAGCAGGATAATACCGCTGACAATCGAAAAAACCAATGTTATATAATTGTAGACGGCCCAAAAATCGTTATTTTCGATCACCATCCCGACGATCGTTACGACCGCGTAAACCAGCAGCAATACCCCGATTATTTTAACGCTTTTCATATCCGCCTCCTT
>JAQTRM010000013.1:0-2017 GCA_028711825.1 Candidatus Omnitrophota bacterium
TCCATCTGCCTGCCGCGGAAGAAAAGATTAATCCTGACCTTATCTTTCTTTTTTAAAAAACTTAACGCCTGTTTAACTTTGGTTTCAAAATCATGCTCGTCAATATTGGGTTTAAGGCGGATCTCCTTAAGACGCCCCTGCTTCTGATGTTTCTTGGATTCCCTTTCTTTTTTTTCAAGGCTATACCTGAATTTACTGTATTCGATAATCCGGCAAACCGGTGGATTCGCCGCCGGGGCGACTTCTACCAGATCCAACTCATCCTGGCCGGCAATCTCTAAAGCCCTCTGCACAGACATAACCCCCAACTGGCTTCCGTCGTGGCCGATAACTCTGACCTGCGGAGAACTGATCCTTTCATTGATGCGCGTAAACTTTTTTATAGCTTCCTCCTTTTTTATTTGCGTTCCCGGATCTGCCGAAGCAGGTTTTCCATGAACTCTTCCGTGCTGACCGCTCCTTGATTCCCGCTGCCCTTCTTCCGAACACTTACCTGCCCGTCCCGGGCTTCCCGATCCCCCAGGATCAAACAATAAGGTATTTTATTTATCTCCGCGTTACGGATCTTCTTGTCCAGGGTTTCATTGCGTAAATCTATCTCCGCTCGGATCTCCCGCTCCTCCAGTTTTCTTTTAACGCTCCGGGCATAATCCAAAGCGGTTTCTTTAACCGGAATCACCAGGACCTGACAAGGACTTAACCACAGGGGCAGCTCGCCTTTATAATGTTCAATCAAAGCCCCGATAAAACGTTCCAGGCTCCCGAGGAGAACCCGGTGCAGCATAATCGGCTGCTTTTCCTTGCCCGTATCATCAATATAGGACAAATTAAATCTTTTGGGAAGCGCAAAATCACACTGGATCGTAGCGCATTGCCATGTCCTTTTCAAAGCATCCTTCAGCTTGATATCGATCTTCGGACCGTAAAAAGCTCCGTCGCCGGCGTTAACCTCATACTTAAGCCCTTTTTCTTTTAAAGCGGACTCCAGGGCTTCCGTCGCTTTCTGCCAATCTTCGTCTGAACCGATAGACTTTTCCGGGCGGGTGCTTAATTCGATTCCTAAAGAGTCAAAACCGAACACTTTCATGGTGTCAAAAACAAAATCGATGATATTTTTTATTTCCCCCGGCAGCTGTTCCGGCAGGCAAAATATATGCGCGTCATCCTGGGTAAACCCTCTCACCCGCAGGAGCCCATGCAAAACTCCGGTTTTCTCCCGGCGGTAAACCGTACCCAGCTCAAACAACCGTATCGGTAAATCTTTGTAGCTCCGGGTCTTCGATTTGTAAATCAGAATGTGACCGGGACAATTCATCGGTTTCAGGATAAATTCTTTTTCATCAGCGACAAAAGAATACATATTCTCCCGGTAATAATCATAATGCCCGCTGGTCTTCCAGAGAGAAACATCCATGATATGCGGAGTAATCACCATGTCATAACCGCGTTTTAGATGCTCCTTCTTTTCATAGTCCTCGATAATGGTGCGTAAAACCGCGCCCTTGGGATGATAAAAAACCAATCCCGCACCCGCCTCTTCATGGTAGATATCAAAGAACCCCAAGGCTGGTCCAAGTTTGCGATGATCGCGCAGCTTGGCCTCTTCAAGATTGTCCAGGTATTCCTTTAATTCTTTTTCGCTTTCAAAACATGTCCCGTAAATCCTTTGCAGCATAGGATTGGTTTCAATTCCATGCCAATACGCTCCGGCAACCGACAATAATTTGAAAGCCTTTATTTTTCCGGTCGACTCTATATGAGGACCGCGGCAAAGGTCGAAAAAATCTTTTCCGGTTCTATAAACAGATACTTTTTGCCCGGATAAAGCATGGATTAACTCTACTTTATAATCTTCATTAAGGTTTTTAAACAATTCAGCCGCCGAGGCGTTTTCCATATCTTCCCGGACAAAAGGCTCGTCCCGGGCAATAATCTCCTTCATCGTGCGCTCGATTTTCAAAAGATCATCTTCGCTGAAAGGATTCGGCTTGTCGAAATCGTAATAAAAACCGTCTTC
>JAQTRM010000013.1:2117-27003 GCA_028711825.1 Candidatus Omnitrophota bacterium
GTGCTATTTGCTAAACTGGAGGCGACGAGCGGAATTGAACCGCTGAATAGTTGTTTTGCAGACAACTGCCTTACCACTTGGCTACGTCGCCAGATAAAATTTTCAGCCAACCGCCATAAACGCCTGTTAATAAATACACCAAAGTAACCAAGGCTAGATGAACTTCTTAACCTCTTTTACAATCTCATCCGTATCCGCCAGACATCCCATGCCCTCAAGGCCGCAGGCAAGCAGTCCTTTGCGCGGGGGAATAAAATAAAAACCGCAGGATTTTAAACGCGCGATGTTCTCCTGGGTAATCTTGTGCCGATACATATTTTCATTCATGGCGGGGGCAACCAGAACTTTCGCCTTGCTGGCGCAAACCGTACAGGTTAAAAGATCGTCACAGATACCGGAGGCGAATTTAGCGATAATATTCGCAGTGGCGGGGGCAACCAGAATCAAATCGGCTTTATTCGCCAAAGCAACATGTCCGATTTCCCATCCGTCCTGCGCGTCAAAAAGTCCTCCGGAATAAACCCGCATCCCGCTTAAACTTTGGAATACGATTGGACGTATCAACTCCTGCGCCTCGGCGGTCATTACAACATGCACGTTAAAGCCGCATTCTTTCATCCTGCGGACAAGATCGCATGATTTATAAATAGCGATACTGCCGGTAACGCCTAGAACAATATTTTTCTCTTTTTTCGTCATTGTTCTTTGGGGTCGGACTTTTTCGCCTCAATCTTGCCTGCGGCGATTTCATGTAAAGCCACCGTCGAAGGCTTTACCGATAAAGCATCATCTACCAGGCGCGGCTGCCCTTCAGCGATCTCCAATGCCCTTTTAGAAGCCAGAATTACCAGCTTGTAGATTGAACCCATACTTTTATCCAAAAGTCTCTCTCTGCCTTGATATTCCATTTCGTTCCCCCAATAAATAAGTTAACCCGCGGTTTCTTTCCAAAAAATATTTTTCAGCTCTTTAATTGCTTCCGGCAAGCTTTGGTTTAAAATGCGATAATCGAATTCTCCGGAAGACTTGAGTTCTTTGCGTGCCAAAAATATACGCTCCCGAACTTCTTTTTGATCGGTACCGCGGCAACGGCCCCGGATTCTTTCCTTAAGCGCATGCAGAGAAGGAGGTATGATAAAAATCGTAACCACTCTAGCAGGATATAGCTTCTTGATGATCCTGGCGCCGTTAAGGTCCAGGCATAACCCGATACTTTTGCCGTCTAGAAGCTGCTTTTCAAGCGGCTCTCTGGGCGTCCCGTAATAATAGCCCAAATAGCGGGTCCATTCAAGAATTTTTTTCTCTTTTAGCAAACACTTGAACTCCTGGGAATTGACGAAAGAATAATCTTTCCCCTCTTTTTCCCCGGAACGCTTCGGCCGTGTAGTTACCGAACGTGATTTTTTCAGTAATTTTCCCGCTTTTCTATCTTTGATCAGCCTGGCCAAAAGGGTAGTCTTGCCGGAACCCGAGGGTCCGCTGATTACAAAAATTTTTCCCTGCTTATTATTCCCTCTGTCGGCTTTCACTACTCGATATTCTGCACTTGTTCACGGATCTTTTCAATCTGACTCTTCATCGCTACGGCCTTCCCGGAAATCGCCAGGTCGAACGACTTGGCCCCTAAAGTATTTGCTTCCCGCTGCATTTCCTGGGTAATAAAATCGAGCTCTTTCCCTACTATTCCTCCCCCGGCAATCTTATTCTGAAAGTTATTGATATGAAAATTAAGCCGGTCGATCTCTTCGGCGATATCTGCACCTTTTAAAAAAGAAGCTTTCTCTTCCTCCGACTTAATACCTTTTATTCTCTCCTTTACCGCCGCTAAAAAACGGCGTTTGACAAATAAGAGATCCTGCCTCAATAAAGAACTCCTCTTTTTCAGCAAAAACGCCAAAGCCCTGCCTTCTTTATTCCGGGCAGACGCTAGATTCGCGAGCGCCTTCAAAAAAACGGGTTTAAGCTGTTCCCAAATGTGCGCTCCGGAGATATGGCTTTCCTTAAGCGTTAAAATCCCGGGCAGGCGGATTAAGGAATCCAGCGTTAGACCGTCATTGATTTTAAATTCTTTTTTCAGGCTCTTCAGTTCATACAGATAATTTTTAAGCAGCTTGCGGTTGACAAAAATTCCGGCGGCAGGCTGCCCTTTAATGTTAACCGCACAATAAACCCTGCCCCTTTTGATCTTGGCTTCTATTTCTTTTTTAAGCTTATCTTCCAGGGAAAGCAACCCTTCGGGCAGATGGAAAACCGTCTCTAAAAATCTGTGATTGGTACACCTTAGTTCTACGCTTAACCTGCCGGCGGCATTAACTTCCGCCTCCTGCGAACCAAAACCTGTCATGCTGTTAATAATATCGCTCATTTCTCGGCCCAAGCCTTTACCGGGGAATCCTTAAGTACCGCGCTTTTTGTCGCGTAAAGATCAACGATTATCTCTTCCGGCTTAAACCAGAGCTTTATCTCTCTTTCAGCTTCTGTGTCGTCGGAAGAAACATGCAGCACGTTTTCATAAACCCCGCTGGTGGTAATCCGCCCATAAGATCCCCGGATAGAAGTTGCTTCCGCCTCTTCGGGATTAGTCGCCCCGGCCAGCGTCCTGCATTTGGTAATCGCATCTTTACCCCAATAAACCAGGGCCATCACTTTTTTACGGTCATGCAAATCTCCCTGCAGGTATTTGATGATCTCGCCGAAAAAAGGTTTATCTTTAAGATGACGGTAATGCTCTTCGGCTAACTCCTTTGATACGCGGACCATCTTGGCGGCCACAATCTCAAGCTTAGTTTCCGAGAGCCGGGTTAAGATATTCCCGGTTAAAGATTTCTTCAACCCGTCGGGTTTAATTAAAACCAAAACAGCCTGTTCCATTTTCTCTTCTCCTTATCTGCTAGATAACACCCGCGCAATTTGCCCACGAGGGCATACCTGCGTAATACATTATAAACGCAGAGTACATGTCAGCACTGGGTGTAACTGCATAAACAAACGCCTGTGCAATTGGCCACAAGGCCACACCGGCGTAATTCTTTATAAACATCGGATACCGCCGCAAGCCCGCACCAACGTATTGCTTTAAACGCGGGATTCTCCTTTAACAACGCTTGCGATCCGCTGTAAATCTTCTTCCGAATAAAATTCTACGGTAATATGTCCGCGTTTTTTTCTTTTGGTAATCCGGACCTTGGTCGCTAAAATATGTTGAAGCTGCTCCTCCAGCACCGCCACCAACGGCTCGCGCTGTTCCATTCCAATTTTTCTTTTAAGAGGCTTCGGACGCGTGCTTTTGATTAAATTCTCCAGTTCGCGCACTGAAAGGCCTTTAGATATGATATCCTGCGCAAGCTTACGCTGATGGTTAATATCGTCTATCTCTAAAAGCGCGCGTCCATGCGCGAAGCTGATCCTGCCTTTTTTCATTTCCGTTTGAATTTCATGCGGCAGTTTTAATAAACGTAAAGCGTTTGCTATAGAAACTCTGGATTTACCCAATACCTGACTCATCTTTTCCTGGGTAACCTGGAATTTATCCATCAGATGTTGATAAGCATGTGCTTCTTCAATAGGATTCAACTCTTCACGTTGTATGTTTTCAATTAATGCAAGCTCTAAAGAATCCTGATCATTTATATCTTTTATTATAGCTGGTAACTCTTTGAGCCCCAATAAGTTAGCAGCACGAAACCTTCTTTCTCCTGCAATTAGTTCATAATTATCTCCCTTTCTTCTCACCAAAAGCGGCTGGATAACACCTTTTTCCTTAATGGACTGCGCCAGTTCTTCGATGCTATGTTGATCAAAATCTTCGCGGGGCTGAAAAGGATTAGGTTTTATTTTTTCAAATTGCAAAAAGGTAATTTCTTCTTTTTTTGCAACAGAATCTCCGGCCGGCATCTCGGGGATTAACGCGCCCAAACCTTTACCCAACGCTTTTCTTTCCATTAATCCCCTCCTTTTTCTTTTTGTGAATTTAAAGGCAATCCTAATACTTCGCGACAGAGATCTTCGTATTTTTGCGCTCCGAGAGAATCTTTATCATACAACGCGATCGGCTTGCCAAAGCTTGGAGCTTCAGTTAAGCGGATATTCCTGGGGATTACCGTAAAATAAACTTTTTCCTGGAAATGGTTCCTGGCTTCCTGAATAACTTCTTTGGTTAGGTTGGTTCGAAAATCCGCCATGGTTAAAAGAACACCTTCTACCGCCAAATTAGGGTTGAGATTTTCTCTTACAAGTTTAATGGTATTATGGAGTTGCGTCAATCCTTCTAGTGCGTAATATTCACACTGGACCGGAATTATAACTGAATCTGCGGAACATAAACCGTTAATTGTCAAAAGCCCTAACGATGGAGGACAATCGATAATAATAAAATCATATCCTTCCTTTGCATCCTGGAGAGCCCGCTTTAAACGATACTCCCTTCCCATGGCTCCGACTAACTCTACTTCAGCGCCAGTTAGATCTAAATTGGAAGGTGCGATAACAAGGTTTTCAATAATGGTTTGATGCAAAATTTCGGCAAGCTTTGCTTCTTCTAGAAGAATATGATAGGTACTTTTTTTAATGTCATGCTTATTAATTCCTATGCCACTGGTAGCATTAGCTTGAGGATCTAGGTCAATAAGCATAACTTTCTTGCCTGCCATTGCTAAATATGAGGCAAGATTAATTGAAGTAGTTGTCTTCCCTACTCCGCCCTTTTGATTACAAATCGCGATAATTTTACTCATTTATACTTAGTAGATTGTTCCACGTGGAACAATTTTAACCGCATAAAGCAATTAGAATTGTTCCACGGGGAACAATTCTATAACTAACTTCTGGGGGCTTTTTATTGTTCCACGTGGAACAATCGTTATTCTAATTATCCTGCAATATAATACTTTGTCAAGCTGTTATTTATCTTCTACAACACTAACTCTTATTTTAGCGGGTTTTGCCCCTGGCATCCCAAAAAGACCCTTTTTTTCTTCCGAAAGACTTTCAATTTTAACGCGATTACGAGGAAGCTGTAATTCCTGAAGAGCTTTTTCTATCGCCTCTTCTACGGTCTTACCTTCAACTTCTACGTATTTCAATTTCTTCATTTAGACTTATTAACCCTAAATTGATAAAATAACATAAACAAACTATTAATGAACCAGTAAAGGACTAATCCCGACGGCATTTGATAAAAAATTACACCAAACATGATTGGCATAACAATTGACATCATTTTTTGCTGTTGGGCGGCATCCCCTGAAGTTTTAGGCATAGAAATTTTTTGCTGAACAAACATGATGACTGCCATCAAAATAGGTAAAATATTCAGTTGATTGCCAAGAAAAGGTAGTGAATTTTTAAAAACAAAAGCCCCATCCGGAGCGGAAAGATCTTTAATCCATAAAAAATGTGCCCCCCTTAAGGCCGCAGAACGCATCAAAGCCTGGTATAAAGCAAAAAATATAGGCATTTGCAATAATAAAGGCAGGCATCCTCCCAGCGGATTAACCTTGTGCTCCTTATACAATTCCATTATTTCTTTATTAAGTTTCTGGGGATTATCCTTTAACTCTTTCCTTAAGGCTTCTATTTTAGGCTGCAACAATTGCATTTCTTTCATTGATTTCATCTGCTTTAAAGAAAGAGGAAAAAGCAGAAGATATACGGCAGCGCTCAATATAATAATAGCTACGCCCCAATTATGCACTAAACTATAGAAAAATCCCAATAATTGTAATAATAATTGCGCAATAAAATCAAAAGTCCCAAAGTATATTATTGATGTCCAATCTGGATTAATAGCGCTTATTTTCTTTAAATCTTGCGGCCCCAAATAGATACGATAAATCTGTCCAATCTGATCTCCGGGATTTAAAGTAATTTGCTTCATAAATAAACCTGTTTCTCCTTCTGCAGAGGATAGCTTTTTGACATACCCATTAGCAGCTATTGAATCAGGTTCAACAATAGCGCAAAAATATTGATCACGGACACCCAAAAATTTTGCGTTCTCTCTGCTGAAATTCTTTCCAGCCGAAAGATGTATATTTTTTTCATCGGTGCCCAAAAAAACATCCTGATAACGTGATTGTTTATTGCTGGCGGAAAGATCGAGACATCCTAATATAAGTTGGGGATTTAACAAAAAAGGCGTGGAAGAAATGTTTTTGATTTTAACTTCCAACTCTATGGTATTACTATTGTTAGGTATAAAAAACTTTTTTATAATTTGACGGTTACGGTCTTCAGCTATAAAAGTTATCGAATCTTCAGTTTGTCCTTGTTGCTTAAACAACAAGTCGCCGTCTGTTAAAAATCCGGATTTAAGAGAAAACCGGTGTTCAACTCCGTCTTTAAAAACCACCTCTAAAACTGAGGCCGTGTTCACGTCAAAAACTATATCCCTGTTATCTTGAGCAAAAATCAAATTTTTAACAACGCGATCCGGCAAAACATCCGCTGGAGCTGTGGAAGAAATCTGGCGAACATTAACCTGATTTTCTTCTTTGTTGGATATTTTATCTGTAACTACTTTATTATCAACAGGTTGCTGCTTGGGCATTAAAGCAGACCAACCCAGCATTATTAATATCGACAGTCCGATCGCTATAGTTAATCTTTTTTCCATAAATTTTATATCAAGGGGTCGTAGCCTGATTTGCCGGAAAAAGGATGGCAACGGGAAATCCTGGCAAACCCCTTAAATACTCCTTTCAATAATCCATATTTTAAAATCGCTTGTTTTGTATACTCTGAACAGCTGGGCTCAAAGCGGCAGCTTGCCGGAATATAGGGCCTTAAAAGTTTCTGGTAAGCCTCGATCAGCTTGAGAGCTGTCCCTGCCGGAGTTAAAGACAAAGTTTTTTCCTGCCTTTTGCCCGTCGACGAGCCAGAAGTTTACGCCCTGAGCTGGTAGCCATTTTGCTGCGGAACCCGTGTCTTTTTTTTCCAACAATGTTTGTGGGAGTTTTTAAATTCTTCTTCATTACTCTCTCCTTGGTTTAATTAACAACCTTCTTAATTTTGTGAATTGTAACACACATTCACCTCATGGTCAAGTTTTTTGTTGACTGCTGTCCGGTTTGCTGTATAATGACAGGCGTTTATCTGTTTTCTTTACAAGGCTTTTAATCTTTATCGAAATTCCCGAGGATGGGTTGATAAAAATCCTGTATTTATCCACAGATTTATACAAGCTGTGCATAAACTGTTAATTCTGTGCAAGACCGTAAATAACGTTTGATCCTGAACGGCCGGCTTGCCGGACAAAAATATTTTATAACCATCTTAAAATGCCGGATTACTCTAAACACTGGGAAACTTCCCTGGACAGCTTAAAATCACGCCTGGGAGAAACTACTTATTCCACCTGGATCGCTCCTTTAAAAATACTGGCCCAAGATGAGCAAAGCATCACTTTGGGTGCTCCGGACCAGTTTTTTAAAGACTGGGTGGAAAAACACTTTCGGATTGCAATCCAGGAATCCCTGGCTTCTCAAGGCTTGAATAATTTGTTAGTAAATTTGGTTGTTAACAGCGCCGCGGAGGCTTCTCCGGAAGAAACACGCATACCGGAATCCCCGGCCAGAAACCCTTCATCAACTTTAAGCATTAACTTAAATTCCAGGTACACCTTTGATAATTTTATAGTTGGAGGGGGGAACCGTCATGCGCACGCCTATTCTCTGGCGGTAGCCAACGCCCCGGCTAAAGCGTATAACCCGCTTTTTATCTACGGCGGCGTGGGCCTTGGAAAAACACATCTTATCCAGGCCATCTGTCATCAAATCAAACAAAATTCCGGCGGAAATACCAAAATTTGCTATGTCTCCAGCGAAAGATTCACCAATGAATTGATTGACGCGATCGTACACCGTTCTACCGCGGCGTTCCGGCAAAGATACCGGAGCCTGGATGTCCTGGTGATTGACGATATTCATTTCATCGCCGGAAAAGAATCCACGCAGGAAGAATTTTTCCATACCTTTAACACTTTATATGACGCCCATAAACAAATCGTTTTTTCTTCCGACCGCCCCCCGAAGGAAATTACCAATCTTCAGGAAAGACTGGTTTCCCGTTTCGGCTGGGGATTAGCAACAGATGTCCAACCGCCCGATTTAGAGACCCGTATCGCGATACTTAAGAAAAAAATTGAACGCGAACCGGTTAACATCCCCGACGAAGTAATTTTTTTCATCGCACAGCTTATCAAGACCAATATCCGCGAGCTGGAGGGAGCGTTAATCCGGACAATCGCTTACTCTTTACTCGAAGAAGCTCCGGTTACCCTGGACTTAACCAAAGAGGTTTTAAAAGATCTCTTAAAAGAGCCCTCTAAACTTATCACGATAGATTTTATTCAGCGCTGTGTCGTAGAAGAGTTTGGGGTTTCTTTGCAAGACTTAAAAACAAAAAGGCGTAATAAACAAATAGTATTGCCGAGGCAGATTGCGATGTATTTAAGCCGGGAGTTGACAGAGTTATCTCTGCCTGAAATTGGGGAATTATTCGGAGGGAAAGACCATACTACGGTTTTACATTCTTATAAAAAAATTAAAGAAGAAGTGAATAATAATCCTGAACTCAAAGAAAAGATTAACAAGATAATACAGGTTATTAAGCAGTAATTACCAGGTTATACACTGTGTTTTTTATGTTAAACGCATATATAGTAAAAACTTACATTCTTGTTAACAAAAAATTTATAGCATTATGATTATTACTGTTTTAAAGTTTTAAATATAATAAATAATAGAGGGGGATGTGAAAATGAAATTTAAGGTTAAAAAAAATGATCTAACCGGAGCAATTCAAACCGTTCAAAACGTTATTACTTCAAAATCAGCTTTACCTATTCTTTCAAATATCTTAATTGAGACCCAATCTAACGGGCTTAGGCTAACCGCTACAGATTTAGATATTGGGATAACCTGTTTAATTCCTGTGGATATTCAGGAACCGGGTGCGATCACGGTTCCAGCGAAAAGATTCAGCGATATTATTAAAGAATTCCCTTCTGATCTTGTAAATATTACTACAAAAAAAAACAACCAGGTAACCATTGAGTCTGATTTGTGCCAATTTAAGATTATGGGGCTGGTTAAAGAGGAATTCCCAAAATTGCCGGAATTTAAAGATAAAAAAGTAATCAAGGTGGACCAGGGGGTATTTAAGCAGATGCTTTCTTTGACCGCTTTCGCGGTGTCTTTGGATGAAACGCGGTATGTTTTAAACGGGATACTTTTTAAAATAAATAAAAACATATTAACCTTGGTTTCTACAGACGGGAAAAGATTGGCGGTCGCGGAAAGAAAATTAAGTTCGGAATCCGACGCGGAAATAAACATGATCGTGCCGCTTAAAACTATACAGGAATTAAATCGTAATCTTCAGGAAGAAGGGGAGTTGTCTTTAGTGGTGAGTAATAATCAGGCGCTTTTTGATCTAGGCAGTGTTGGTATTGTGTCGCGTCTGATCGAAGGTGAATTCCCTGATTATAAGCAGGTTGTTCCTCCGGTTTCGGATAATAAGGTTAAGATTGCGCGTAACCAGTTTTTGCTTGCTATCAGGAGAGCCGCTCTTTTAGCTACCCCGGATTACCAGGCGGTGAAACTCGAGGTTTTTAAAAATAAATTAGTAGTTTCAAAATCCACCCCGGATATTGGCGAGTTTCATGAAGAATTAGCGGTAGAGTATTCCGGTAAAGAAATGGTGATCGGTTTTAATCCGGTATATTTGACCGATATTTTGAAAAATCTTAGTATTGAAACGGTAAGTCTGGAACTTGTTGATGGAGAGAAGCCCGGTGTGATCCGGATCAGCGGGTATGTTTATATTGTGCTGCCGATGCGCCTTAGTTAAGAATGGAAAATTTAAAAAAAACTCTGGACGGTGTAATGCGCCGGTTAAGCGCAAAACAGGAGGTTTTTTGCGACAATGGCCCGCAGGGCTGGTTAAAAAAAGCCTTGACAAAGAAAGAGTTGGGGCATATAAAAATTAAATATTTCAATAAGGGAATTTTAGGAATTGATGTAGATTCTTCGGTGTGGCTTTACGTTTTAAGCTTAAAAAAAGAAACGTTGCTTAAAACGCTGCAAAAAAACGATCCCGGGTTGAAAAATATATATTTTCGTATCGGGGATATTTCTTAATTTAAGCAGGTCCGGTTTTTAAAAGGTGAAAATGAAGCCCTCTAAGACAGAAGCAAAAACAATAATTACCGCAGCGGATAAGGTTAAAGTGTACGACGCCACCAGTATTCAGGTCCTGGAAGGTATTGAAGCGGTGAGGCGCCGGCCGGCAATGTATATCGGTGATACTGCCGTTCGCGGTTTACATCACCTGGTTTTTGAGGTGGTCGATAACAGTGTCGACGAAAACCTGGCGGGTTTTTGCGATACGATCTCGGTAGTGATCAAGCCGGATAACAGCATTAGTGTGGCGGATAACGGCCGCGGGATTCCGGTGGATATGCACAAGACCGAAAAGAAACCGGCGGTAGAAGTTGCGCTTACCACCCTTCATGCGGGGGGGAAATTTGACCACCGGTCTTATAAAGTTTCGGGGGGGTTGCATGGGGTGGGGGTAAGCTGCGTTAATGCCCTTTCCGACTGGTTGGAGGTGGAGGTCCGGCGGGACGAGAAGATTTATCACCAGCGTTATGAACGCGGCCGAACCGTTTCAAAGCTTACCGTGATCGGAAAAAGCGCCTCTTCCGGAACCAAAATTACCTTTAAACCCGACAAGACTATTTTTTCTAAAACCGAATATTCTTACGATATTCTTTCCGGGCGCCTGCGTGAATTGGCTTTTTTGAACAAAGGGTTAAAGATTAAATTAACCGACGAGCGTTCCGATAAAGAGGCGGTTTTTGAATTTTCCGGCGGGATTATTTCTTTTGTTGAGTATCTTAATAAAAACAAGAATCCCCTGCATAATAAAGTGGTGTATTTTGAAAAACTTCAGGATGAGGTAAATGTAGAGGTTGCCTTGCAGTATAACGACGGTTACGCGGAGACCCTGTTTTCTTTCGCTAATAATATTAATACAATCGAAGGCGGAACACACCTGTCGGGTTTCAAGTCCGCCTTAACCCGCGGGATCAACCAATACGCGAAGGCGAAAAATTTGCTTAAAGATAATATCGCTATTACCGGCGACGATGTCCGCGAGGGATTGACCGCGGTTATCAGCGTTAAGGTCCCTAACCCTCAGTATGAAGGACAGACTAAAACCAAGTTGGGAAATTCCGAGGTTGAGGGTTTAGTCGCCTCCGCCAGTCTCGATGCGCTTTCTGGGTACTTTGAAGAAAATCCTTCGGTAGCCAATAAGATTATCGATAAAGTAATTGTGGCTTCCCGGGCCAGAGAAGCGGCGCGCAAAGCAAGAGAATTAACCCGTAGAAAAGGCGCTTTAGAAGGGGCGGGGTTGCCTGGTAAACTGGCGGACTGTTCAGAGCGGGATGCTTCTCTTTGTGAATTATATATCGTTGAAGGGGATTCCGCCGGGGGTTCGGCCAAGCAGGGCCGTGATCGCAGGTTTCAGGCTATTTTACCGATCAAGGGTAAGATTCTTAATGTTGAAAAATCACGGTTAGATAAAATTCTATCCAATGAAGAAATACGTACAATGATTACGGCTTTAGGTACGGGTATCGGGGAAGAATTCGACATATCCAAACTAAGATATCATAAATTAATGTTGATGGCTGACGCGGATGTCGACGGTTCGCATATCCGCACCCTGCTTTTAACATTATTATACCGTCAATTACCCAAACTTTTGGAAGAAGGCCATGTTTATATTACGCAACCGCCGCTTTTTAAAATCAAAAGGGGTCAGCGCGAAGAATATATCCAAACCGAGCAACAGATGAACGATATGCTTTTAGATTTAGGCCGAGAGGGACACAAATTAGTCCGCGTGAAAGATAAATTAGTTTTTACCGATAATCAATTTAAAGAGATCTTGAAGCTTTTGGTAGAATTGGACAGACATGGAAGATTTCTAGATAAAAAGGGAGTAAATTTTTCAGAATATCTTAATTTTAGGAACACAAAGACCAAAAAAATGCCAATTTATAGGGTTAAAGTGGAGGGAAACGTCCAATTTCTTTATTCCGATAAAGAACTGGCAGAATTAACGGAAAAAGAAGGCAAAGAAATCGAACAGAATGTTTTACAGCTTTTTGAAGCTCAGGAAATTGAGGAGCTGATTTTAAAAATAGAAAAATTAGGAATCGAGTTCGAAACTTATTTTAACAACCCGTCGGCGGTTAAGCCCGGCACAGATAAAACGGGAGAAAAGAAAATAAAAGCGGTCTACCGTATTATAAATAGCGACGATATTAAAGAGGCATTTAGTTTAAAAGAAGTTTTGGTTTATATTAAAGAAGTTGCGGCTAAAGGAATGCATATCCAAAGATATAAAGGTTTGGGCGAGATGAATCCCCAGCAGCTCTGGGATACTACTATGGATCCTGAAAAGAGAACTATTTTGCAGGTTACTTTGGAAGACGCCGTGGAAACAGATAAAATGTTTACGGTTTTAATGGGCGATCAGGTGGAGCCCCGGCGTGAATTTATTGAAGATAATGCGCATAAAGTAAAGAACCTTGATATTTAAGGACAAAAATCAGGTTTAGGGATAAGTTATGTATGCTCGTAATGAAAAAATAATTCAGGTTTGCATCGAAGATGAAGTGAAGGACGCTTATCTTAATTATGCCATGAGCGTAATTGTCGGCCGCGCTTTACCTGATGTGCGCGATGGGTTAAAACCCGTGCACCGGCGCGTTCTTTACGCGATGCGTGAGTTAAACCTTGAACATTCCAAACCTTATAAAAAATGCGCGCGTATCGTGGGCGAAACCATGGGTAAATATCATCCTCATGGCGACTCGGCGATTTATGAAACACTGGTAAGGCTGGCGCAGGATTTTTCCTTGCGTTATCCTTTGGTGGATGGGCAGGGAAACTTTGGATCGGTTGATGGAGACTCCGCCGCGGCCATGCGCTATACCGAGGCGCGTTTGTCGGCGGTAAGCGATGAAATGCTGGGTGATATTGACAAGGAGACCGTAAATTTTGGGCCAAACTTCGATTCTTCTTTGAGAGAGCCCCTGCTCTTACCGGCGGCACTGCCGAATCTTTTGGTGAATGGCTCAAGCGGCATTGCCGTAGGTATGGCCACGAATATTCCTCCGCACAACTTAAACGAAGTTTGCGAAGCAATTATTTATCTTCTTGATCATCCTGAAGCCGAGATCAAAGATCTTATGCGTTATATTAAAGGCCCGGATTTTCCGACCGGAGCGTTAATTTGCGGTAAGGGCGGGATTAAAGATGCTTATATGACCGGCCGGGGAAAGCTGCAGGTGCGTGCCAGGGCTACGGTTGAACATCAGAAGAACGGGAAAGACCTGATTATTTTTACCGAAATTCCTTATCAGGTTCAGAAATCTGCTTTGATTGAATCTATCGCCGGCCTGGTCGATGATAAAAAGATCGAAGGGATATCCGATATTCGCGATGAATCCGACAAGGATGGCATGCGGATTGTCGTGGAATTAAAACGCGATATTGAATCTCAAATTGTTTTAAACCAGCTGTTTAAACATACCCAACTGGAAATAACTTTTGGGGTAATTATGCTGGCGCTGGTGGACAATCGGCCAAAAGTTTTAAATTTGCGCCAGGTGTTAGATTGCTATATTGAGCACCGCAGGGTAGTAATTCGCCGCCGTACGCAGTTTGAGCTGGATAAAGCTTTAAGGCGCGCGCATATACTGGAAGGTTTAAAAATTGCGTTAAAATTCATTGACCAGATCATAAAGGTTATTAAAACTTCTAAAAGCGTTGAGGTAGCAAAAGTAAATTTAATGAAAGAGTTTGAGCTTTCCGAAATTCAATCTCAGGCTATTTTGGAGATGCAGTTGCAGCGCCTAACCGCTCTTGAACGCGATAAACTCGAAGCGGAATACGCCGAACTTTTAAAGAAGATTGAGTTATGTCGGGCGATTCTGGCCTCTATTAAAAAGATTGAAGGAATCATTAAAGAAGAACTGCAGAATTTAGTAAAAAAATACGGCGATTCCCGGCGCACGGATATTGTGGGGGAAGCCGAAGAATTAGAAGTGGAAGATTTAATTGCCGAGGAAGATGTTGTGGTAACTATCAGCCATGGCGGATATATCAAGCGACTTCCGGTAAGTTCTTATCGGAAGCAGAAGCGGGGAGGAACGGGGGCTACGGGAGCAGATTTAAAAGAAGAGGATTTCAGCGAACATCTTTTTGTCGCTTCCACTAAGGACTACCTTCTTATTTTTACCGACAAAGGTCAAGTCCACTGGTTGAAGGTTTATGAGATTCCCCAGGCCGGACGGGCTTCTAAAGGCAAGGCGATTGTTAACTTGATACAGATGGAGTCTTTGGCTAAGGTGAGTTCGACGATTCCGGTAAAAGAATTTACCCCTGATAAATATTTAGTGATGGTGACTAAGCTTGGGCAGATTAAAAAGACCAGGCTTGATGCTTATGGTAATCCGCGCCGGGGAGGCATCATCGGGATTACTTTGGATAAATCCGATGCCCTGATCGGAGTGGAGATGACTGATGGAAAACAAGAATTGCTTATTGGGACCCGTCAGGGTAAAGCGATCCGTTTCTCCGAGGAGGCGGTGCGTGAAATGGGAAGAGGCGCCCGCGGTGTGCGCGCGATATCTCTGGATAAAAAAGACGAAGTCATCGATATGGTCGTCCCGCAAAAATCTTCTACTATTCTTACAGTCACCGAACTGGGGTTTGCCAAGCGCACCACGATCGATGAATACCGCCTGACTAGCCGTGGGGGCAAAGGGGTAATTAATATTAAGGTTACCGAAAAGAACGGCCAGGCGGTAAACTTAAAGACCGTAAACGATAAAGACGAATTGATGGTAATTACTCAAAACGGAATATTCTTGCGTTGCGCGATAAAAGATATTCGTGAAACCGGCCGCTCTTCCCAAGGGGTGCGGCTTATTAAATTGCAGGATAAAGATCATGTTTCATGCGTCGCCCCGGTAATCGCCGAGGAGGAATAAACTCTGACCCTGTCGTCTAGCCTGGTCTAGGACAAGAGCTTTTCAAGCTCTCGACACGGGTTCAAATCCCGTCAGGGTCATTAAATTTCAGGTTCAAGCGGTTATTCTAAATCCTGCCATGGGCGGGTCGAAGAGGTGCTGGTATGTGTGGGATTGTCGGGTATATCGGCGGCAAGGAGGCTCAACCTGTTCTTCTGTCCGGACTCAAGCGCCTGGAATACCGCGGCTATGATTCCAGCGGTATCGCCATTATTTCTTCCAAAAACAATATCGAGATAAGAAAATCCCCGGGTAAAATCAGAGAGTTGGAAAAACTTCTGAAAAACCGTCCGCTCTGCGGTATGGCCGGAATCGCGCATACGCGTTGGGCGACGCACGGGGCTCCTACCCAGATCAACGCCCATCCGCATCAGGATTGCCGCGGGAAAATCGCGGTAGTGCATAACGGGATAATCGAGAATTACGAAGCCCTGAAGGAGAAATTGACCAAAGAGGGGCATTTTTTCCGCAGCCAGACGGATACCGAGGTGATCGTGCACCTCATCGAAAAATTTTATCGCGGTATACCCCTGGAGGACGCTGTTGCCAAAGCCTTGAAAATGTTATCAGGTTCTTTTGCTATCGGGGTGGTCGCGGCGGAGGAGCCGGACAAGCTGGTGGGAGCGCGCCGGGGGAGCCCTTTGATCGTGGGGTTGGGGAACGGGGAAAATTTTCTTGCTTCGGATGTCCCGGCGGTCCTGGGTTTCACCAAGAAGGTAATTTTTCTCGGTGAAAACGAGATGGCGGTGTTGAGCAAAAAGGATTGCCGGATCCTTGGCCTGGACCTTAAACATATCCCTAAAGAGGTGGTGCCTATTCGTTGGGATATCGGCCAGGCGGAGAAGATGGGGTTTGAGCATTTTATGCTCAAGGAGATTAATGAGCAGCCCGGTATCCTGGAGCATTTGATCAATTCCCGCATCAAGAAAAAAACCGGGCAGATTTATTTCCAGGAACAAAATATCCCGAAATTAAAACTCCGGGGAATAAAAAATATTTTTATCGTCGCCTGCGGGACGGCTTATCACGCGGGGCTGGTTGCCAAATACGTTCTGGAGTCTTACTGCCGCCTGCCGGCCCAAATTGATGTTTCCAGCGAGTTTAGGTACCGGGACCTCCTGATCGGTCCGGAAACCCTGGTAATCGCGATCAGCCAATCCGGCGAAACCGCCGATACCCTGGCGGGTATTCGGGAGGCCAAGCGGCGCGGCGCGACAATCCTTTCGATCTGCAATGTTCTGGGTTCCACCCTGACCCGTGAGTCTGACGGGTTGATTTATACTCATGCCGGACCGGAGATCGGGGTAGCTTCGACCAAGGCCTATACCGCCCAGCTTGCCGCGCTTTATTTATTTTCTTTTTATCTGGCCCGGGTAAGGGGGGTGCTTTCCGCGCGCGGATTAAAAAAATTACTGCAACAGTTACATAAGATTCCGTCATGCCAGAAGCAAATCCTGAAACAGCAAAAAAATATCGCTTCTCTTGCCAGAAAACATTCGCACCTCGGTTCGTTCCTATACCTGGGGAGGAATGTGAACTATCCTTCCGCCCTGGAAGGCGCTTTGAAACTGAAGGAGATTTCCTATATCCCGGCCGAGGGTTATGCCGCCGGGGAGATGAAACACGGGCCGATCGCTTTGATCGACGAATACCGCGCGGTAGTATGTATTACTCCATCTTCTAAGGTTTATGAGAAAATGGTATCAAATATCCAGGAGATCCGTTCCCGCAAAGGAAGAATTATCGCCATCGCCAGCTCCGGGGATCGCGAGATCAAGGATTTGACATCTGAAGTAATTTATATTCCCCGGATTGAAGAAATTTTTTCCCCGCTTTTGGTGGCGCTGCCTTTGCAGCTTATGGCTTATCATATTGCCGTTAAGCGCGGTTGCGACGTAGACCAGCCGCGCAATTTAGCAAAGTCTGTAACGGTGGAATGATAAATCCTAAACAAATTCAGAATAACAAAACTCAAAAAATCAAAATAATCTAGAATAAAAGCAGGCATAGATAGAGGCAAAGAAAGCGAAGGCAAAATAAGGCTATATAGGTTTAAGAATAATAACCTTTTTTATCACAATTAATACTGCATCGTTTTAGTTTTTAGAGTTTTAGGATATTGAGTTTAATATGCTATATATTGTAGCTACCCCAATCGGGAATTTAAAAGATATCAGTTATCGAGCGCTCGAGGTTCTGAAATCTGTCGACCTCATCGCTTGCGAGGATACGCGGCATACAAAGATCCTGCTCCGGCATTACGATATTCATATCCCTACCACCAGTTTTTTTCAGCATAATCGGTTATCCAAAGGTGAATATCTGGCGGGGCTTTTAAAAGAGGGTAAAAATATTGCCCTGGTGTCGGATGCCGGCACCCCGGGAGTGCTGGATCCCGGTTATAATTTGATCAATCTGGCGATTCAGAATAATCTGGAGATTACTTTTATTCCCGGGGCTACCGCGTTTCTCGGGGCTCTGGTGCTTTCCGGGAAACCAAGCCACGAATTTTATTTCGCGGGATTCCTTCCTAACCGCTCCGGCGCGCGCCGGAATAAATTGGAAAAATTAAAAGGATACGGTTGTACCCTGGTATTTTATGAGTCTTGCCACAGGATTTTGCCATGTCTGGAGGATCTCGGCGCGGTTTTTGGCGAAAAAGAAGTTGTTTTGGTGCGGGAATTGACCAAGAAATTTGAAGAAATTCTGCGCGCCTCCCCCGCCGCGATGCTGGAAAAATTTTCTAAAAACATTCCCCGCGGCGAATTCGTGGTAGTGGTTTAATTTATCATTGACAGCCCGGTATACGGGTGATATACTTAAAAATAAATTAACCTTTAAAATCGGCTCAGAGAGGCCGGCAAGGTCAAAATATGAAGATTAAATATTGTGAGAAACACACAACCCTTGGCATAGCCTAGCTTAAGCCAGGGGTATTTTTTTCGCCACGAGGCGAACACTGGACCAATTTGCCCGCGAGGGCATACCTGCATAATACCTATAAACGCAGGGCACCTCTAAGCGTTGGGTATGTTTTTTAGCGTGTACCCTGCGCAGTTCGGTATGGCGCAGGCACGCGCTTCGTAGCGCGGCACATCAACGCGCATAGGGTAATCTAGGTATAGATAAAGTTGTAGGTAAAGAAAACCTTATCAGGGATGGAATAAGTGAAAGAAAAAGTTAAAATCCTGGACCAGGAAGGGGTTAGCCGCGCGATTACGCGGATTGCCCATGAAATTATCGAGAAAAACAAAGGAAGCGCCGGATTGTGTCTGATTGGTATCAGGAACCGCGGGGTGTATATTGCCCGGAGGATCGCCGCGTGTATAAAGCAGATCGAAAAAACGGATGTTCTTACCGGAGCCCTGGATATTACTCTTTACCGCGACGATCTGACTTTAGCTACCGGCCAGCCTTTAGTGCGCAAGACTGAGATCGATTTTAACATCAACGACAAGGCCCTGGTTTTGGTAGATGATGTTCTGTATACCGGGCGCACCATCCGTGCGGCTTTGGACGCTTTAACTGATTTCGGACGCCCTAAATCCATACAGCTGGCGGTTCTTGTCGACCGTGGTCATCGTGAACTTCCGATCCGCGCGGATTTTGTGGGTAAAAATATCCCGACCTCCAGAAAGGAATCTGTCGAGGTGCGTCTTAAGGAATCTGACGGGGAAGATGAGATTTTAATCGTGGAGAAAGAGTAATGCTCTGGACAAGGAAAGACCTCCTGGGTCTTGAATATTTAAGCGCCGAAGAGATCGGCCTTATTCTTGATACCGCTGAATCTTTTAAAGAAGTCTCCAGCCGGGAGATCAAGAAGGTTCCCGCCCTTCGGGGAAAGACCGCGGTAAATTTATTTTATGAGCCTTCCACCCGCACCCGGATATCTTTTGAGGTTGCCGCAAAAAGGCTCTCGGCGGATGTGATTAATATCGCCGCGGAAGCCTCCAGCGTGAGGAAAGGTGAAACCCTGATCGATACCGGGAAAAATATCCAGGCGCTTAAAGCCGACATTATCGTTGTGAGGCATAATTGTTCGGGAGCCGCTAATATGCTGGCGCGTTCCCTGGATGTCAGCGTGGTAAACGCCGGGGACGGCTGGCATGAACATCCTACCCAGGCTTTGCTTGATATCTTTACCCTTAAAGAAAAGCTGGGAAAGATTAAAGGGTTAAATGTCGCGATTGTCGGTGACATTGCCCATTCCCGGGTAGCGCGTTCAAATGTCTGGGGTTTGACTAAATTGGGGGCGAAGGTTACCCTGTGCGCCCCGGAGATGCTGCTTCCTCCCGGGATCGAAATGACGGGCGCCGGGACCTCATCCGATTTAGAGGAAGTTTTAAAAAATGCCGATGCGGTAAATGTGCTTCGGATGCAGTTTGAACGCGATGAAAATACCGCTTTTCCGGAACAGCTCGATTACTTTAAAAAATTCGGTATTACGGAGGAAAGGCTGGCGCGCGCCAAAGACAATATTGTGGTGATGCATCCCGGACCGATCAACCGCGGAATTGAAATGTCCAGCGGGGTTGCCGACGGTAAAAACTCCGTGATCCTGGAGCAGGTGACCAATGGTATTGCGGTAAGGATGGCGGTTTTATTTTTGGTAAGCCAGGCAAGGGATGCCTCCCGGTCTTCGGATGCCTGAGGAGTTGTAAAAGAGAAAGGGCTTTAACGCGTGAGTATTCTTGTGAAAAACGGCAGGGTGGTTGATCCTTCCGCCAAAATCGACGCGATTCTGGATATCCTTATAAAAGAGGATAAAATCGTCCGGCTGGGGGAAAAGATCGCGGCTGCTTCCGATATCGTGATCGACGCGGCGGGTAAGATCGTTATTCCCGGTATTGTCGATATGCATGTGCATCTGCGGGAGCCCGGCCGGGAAGATAAAGAAACGGTTGCCAGCGCGACTGCCGCCGCCGCCAAGGGAGGAGTGACTACGGTCCTGGCAATGCCCAACACGATTCCGGCGATGGATTCTGTCGAAAACCTGGAGCTATTGAAGAAAGCGATTCAGAAAGACGCCCGGATTAATGTCCAGCTTTGCGGCACTATTACCAAAGGCCGCCTGGGTCTGGAGTTAAGTGATGTCGCTGCGCTCAAGAAAGCGGGCGCGTGCGCGATCAGCGACGACGGTTCTTCTGTGGACAATGCAGAACTTATGCTGGAGGCTTTAAAACGGGCAGGAGTATCCGGGGTTTTGACGATTTGTCATTGCGAGGATAAAGTTCTTTCCGGCAAAGGGGTGGTGAATTTAGGTTTTACCTCTACCCGCCTCGGCTTGCGCGGAATATCTAATGCTTCGGAATACGAGAGGGTCCGCCGGGATATTGAACTTGCCGCGCGCGCCGGGAGCCCGGTGCATATCGCGCATGTAAGTTGCCGGGAGTCCGTGGAGATAATCGCGCAGGCTAAACGGTCAGGGATTAAAGTAACCAGCGAAACCGCCCCCCATTATTTTTCTCTTATCGAAAACGAAGTTTTAGGGTATGATACTAATATGAAGATGAATCCTCCCTTAAGGAGCCGGGAAGATCTTTTGGCGATCAGGCGGGGGCTTCAGGACGGCACGATCGACGTTATCGCTTCGGATCACGCCCCGCATACCGAGAACGAGAAAGACATTGAATTTGAACGCGCCGAATTCGGGGTAGTGGGGTTGGAAACTGAGCTTGCTGCGGCCGTTACGGAATTGATCGGGGAAAAAGTTTTGGATTGGCCGGAGCTGGTGCGTAAAATTTGCCTTAATCCCGCGCGTATCCTGGGGATTGAAAGAGGCGGTCTTGCGGTAGGCGATTACGCTGATCTGGCGGTAATTTCGGAAAAAGATTCCTGGACGGCGGCAAAAGAAAGTCTGATTTCTAAGTCCAAAAACTCTGCCTTTCTCGGCCGTTCTTTAAAAGGCCTGGTGGATTATACGGTCTGCGGCGGAAAAATAATTTATCAAAGGTAAAATGGAATTTATCGCCGATTTTCATATTCATTCCAAGTATTCCCGCGCCACCAGCAGGGATATGGATGTTAAGCATCTTACGCATTGGGCGCGGTTAAAAGGGATTTCCTTGATGGGGACAGGGGATTTTACCCATCATTTGTGGCTTGAGGAGTTGAAGCATAACCTGGAAGACTGCGGGAACGGCCTTTTCCAATGCGACGGCATTTATTTTATGCTGACCGCCGAAATCAGCAGTATTTACTCCAAAGGCGGCCGCGGGTACCGCATACATAATCTTATTTTTGCCCCGTCATTTGCTGTAGTCGACCGGATTAACAACGCTCTTTTCAGCAGGGGGGCGAATCTTTCAAGCGACGGGCGTCCGATCATCGGCCTGCCGGCTGCGGAGTTGGCGCGGATCGTATTTGATATCGACCCGAACTGCATGGTTGTTCCCGGGCACATCTGGACCCCCTGGTTCAGTCTTTTCGGGTCGATGTCCGGGTTTGACAAGATCGAAGATTGTTTTGAAGACCAGACTCCCCGGATTTTCGCCCTGGAGACCGGTCTTTCCAGCGATCCGGCGATGAACTGGAGGTTGAGCGCTCTGGACAGGTTTACGCTGATTTCTAACAGTGATTCTCATTCGCCGCAAAAGATCGGACGGGAAGCCAATGTGTTTAACTGTGAACTTAGTTATGCCGAGATTCGCAGGGTTTTAAAAGAAAAAGATAAAAATAAGTTTTTATATACTATTGAATTTTTCCCCGAAGAAGGGAAGTATCATTTTGACGGCCATCGGGCCTGCGGAATATGCTGGTCTCCGGCACAGACCAGGGAGCATGGCGGGAGATGCCCCAAGTGCGGGAAATCCGTGACGGTGGGAGTCGTAAACCGGGTGGAAAAATTAGCGGACCGGGTAGAAGGTTTTACGCCGCAGAACGCCATACCTTTTAAAAATCTGATTCCGTTGGATGAAATTATTGCTTCCGCCAAAGGCCTGGGCAAGGGGTCGGTGAGCGTGGAACGGGAGTATCTTCTTTATTTAAACAAATTTGGCACGGAGTTTGATGTTTTGCTTAAGGCTTCCCGCGAAGATTTGATGAAAGGCTTGCCTCCGAAAATCGCCGAAGGAGTTCTGCTGGCCCGGCAAGGAAAAGTTAATATCCGGCCCGGATACGATGGCGAGTATGGAGTGGTTTCTGTATTTGACGGTTCGTCAGAAGATAAGAAGGAAGAGCAGCTAAATTTGTTTTAAAATCAGGCAATAAATTGGGAGTGATTTAAATGCCCCTGTAGCGCAATGGATAGCGCACTAGCCTCCGAAGCTAGTGGTACAGGTTCGACTCCTGTCAGGGGCAATAAATATAATAGGCGTTTAAGTCGAACCAAAGGGGTGTGGGGAAAATACAAATTTTCCCCACGTATCCGGGGTAACAGTCCGCCAAACGTATTTACGTTTGGCGAGACGCCATAGGGGCAGAGCCCCTTTGGGGAACGACGAAGCCGGCAGGCTAGGAGTGACAGGTTCGACTCCTGTCAGGGGCAATAAATATAATAAGAACGGCGGAGGAAGAGTGAAAAAGTCAGGCAGCGGAAAGGCGGCGGGGATCCCCGGCCCGGAAGGCGGAAAAAAAGTAATAATTTTAGGCGGTGGCCCGAACAGGATCGGCCAGGGCATCGAATTTGATTATTGCTGCTGTCACGCCGCTTACGCCCTAAAAGAAGAAGGAATAAACAGTATCATGGTGAATTGTAATCCGGAAACGGTTTCTACGGATTATGATACCTCGGATAAACTTTATTTCGAACCGCTCTTCTTCGAGGATATCATGAATATTATTGAAGCGGAGAAACCTTTGGGAGTAATTGTCCAGTTCGGGGGGCAGACCCCGATAAACCTGGCGGTTTCTTTGAGGCGGGCAGGGGTGAATATTCTGGGGACTAGTTCTGAAAGTATTGATATCGCCGAGGACCGTAAGCGTTTTAAGCATATGATCAATAAACTTGGCCTCCTGCAGCCTAACAGCGGCACGGTTTTTACTTTTGCCGAGGCGCGGGAGGTTGCCGCTAAGATAGGCTACCCGGTCCTTGTTCGTCCTTCCTATGTTTTAGGGGGAAGAGCGATGGAGATTGTTTATGACCGGGAATTGCTGGAAAGATTTATTAATGAAGCTTCCGAAGTTTCCGGCGAGCATCCGATCCTGATCGATGAGTTTTTGGAGGATGCCATTGAGGTGGATGTGGATTTGATCGGCGACGGCCGGACTTATGTGATTGGCGGGATTATGGAGCATATCGAACAGGCGGGAGTGCATTCGGGGGACGCGGCGATGTCTCTGCCCACACATACTTTAACCCCGGAGATTCTGAAAAAACTAAGGGAAGCGACTTATCTTATGGCTAAGGAGCTCAAGATTGTCGGGTTGATGAATGTGCAGTATGCGGTTAAAGGCGCCAAGATTTATGTTCTGGAGGTAAATCCGCGGGCGTCCCGCACGGTTCCTTTTGTCTCTAAGGCGATCGGCGTTCCTCTGGCTAAACTGGCCACCAAGGTTATGCTGGGCAGGACGCTCAAGGAGATAGGTTTTACCTGCGAGATTATCCCCAGTTATTTTTCGGTGAAAGAATCCATTTTTCCCTTCAACCGTTTTCCGGGAGTGGATGTAATGCTTGGCCCTGAGATGAAATCTACCGGGGAGGTCATGGGTATAGATTTGGATTTTGCGGGCGCTTACCTTAAAAGCCAGGTTGCCGCAGGCCAAAAGGTCCCCAAGAGCGGGAATGTTTTTATCTCGGTGCATGACCGGGATAAAAAAGATATTGTGCCGGTTGCCGCAAGGCTTAAAGGTTTGGGTTTCCATATTTTTGCCTCGCATGGCACAGCCGCCGTCCTGGAGAAAAACGGTATCCCGGCCAAGGTTCTGCCCAAGATCAGTGAAGGCCGTCCGAATATCCTGGATCTTATGAAAGACGGTAAAGTGCAAATGGTCATTAACACCCCTTCCGGCAGGATCCCCCGCCAGGACGAGGTTAAAATAAGGTCTCAAGTGGTCCTTTATAATATTCCTTACACTACCACGATTTTCGGGGCGCAGGCGACGGTCGGAGGAATCGAAATTCTGACCCGCAGGGATTTGGGGGTAAAGCCTCTGCAGGAATACCATAAAATGGAATTCAAGAAAATTAAATAAAATGCCTTATGCCTGAATTACCGGAAGTCGAGACAATCAAAAATGAACTGAAAAAAACGGTGTGCGGTAAAAAAATCCTGAGGGTTGAAATATTAAACCCCAAGGTTATCCGCCAGCCGTCTCCGGGAGAGTTTAAAAAAGCGCTGGAAAATTTAAAGGTGAAAGATGTTTTCCGGCGGGGAAAACTCTTGGTGGCGGAATTGTCCGATGGCAGGTTCCTTACGGTGCATTTGAAACTTACCGGACAGCTGGTGTTTCAGAAATCCTTTTCGGGAAAGCGGAATTCGGCGGATTCGGGAAGCAAAAAGAGCGCAAGGCGGGTTACTTTTTATTTCCAATCCGGCCCGGCGCTTGATTTTAACGACCAGCGCCTGTTTGGGGAATTGCGCCTTTTGGATGATTGGAAAAAACTCAAATTTATCCAGAGGCTCGGTCCGGAGCCTCTGGAACTTTCTTACAGCGATTTAGAATCGATGCTTTTAAAAAGAAAAACCGAGATCAAGCCTTTGTTGATGGACCAGTCTTTTATCGCCGGCATCGGTAATATTTACGCCGCCGAGATCTTGTTTTTCGCCGGGGTGAACCCGCGGTGTCCGGCGAAGTTTCTGGATAAAAACAGGCGCCGGGCAGTTTATTCAAAGATGC
>JAQTRM010000065.1 GCA_028711825.1 Candidatus Omnitrophota bacterium
AAAGAATTTCTGAAAAAGATTGGTTCGAACTGTATTTTAAAAGAGCGCCGCCTCAATTTTTCGACGGAAGGTACCTTCCGTCCTGTCCTTGAAGCAGCCCCCTATCACTCTTGGTGGAGCTGAGGAGAATCGAACTCCTGACCCGTCGTCGCTAACCGCTCCTCCTCATAGGGGCTCTGCCCCTATGACGCTCCCCGCCACAAAACTTGGCGGTTCGCTGTTACCCCGAAATCGCGGGGGAATTTTTCCCCCGCACCCCTTTGGGGTCAGGATAATCAATTTATTATTTGGTGGACCCGCCAAAACTGGAAGTTTTGGCGAGGTCTCACCAATTTTTGCAAAGCAAAAATTGGTGGAGCTGAGGAGAATCGAACTCCTGACCCCCTCGTTGCGAACGAGGTGCTCTCCCAACTGAGCTACAGCCCCTTAACTATTTAAGATTAAAATACGAAATTACCCGATTTTGCTAATCAATTTAACACAAATCACATTAAATGACAACCAAAAACTAATTTATGGAAGAATTGTTGCAGATTAATTTTGCCCTCATCGCTACCTGCGGATTGCTCTGGCGGGTTTCCATGGTAGACTCCTGGTCAGGATAATAACGCCCCACCAGCCCAATATCAACCGTGGTGCCGAGATAATCCGTCTCGACATAAAAACCGTCTGTGGGGTCCACGGGCATCACGCTATTGCTGAAATTAGCGACAACCTTACTGCTTAAGGCTTCCCCGGTAAAACTTCCACATGTCCCGGTGCATCCGACGCTCAAGGTATTCCCGGAAAGAGTATAATATATCAAAGCGTCATCATCGAAACTGGCGGTATGCGGAGTATTAAGATCGACCCGCACCTGGAAACCGGTCTTTGTCGAGCTGGCAGAAGGATACAATTCTATCGCCGGATAACCTAAAGATGCATTACCGCTTGCCTGTTGGACATATTTACTCATATGCTCCATGCAATAAGCCAGGCTGTTTTGCACCTTGGAACGCCGATCGGCCCCAATCAGCTGCTTATGGCTGTAAGTTTCCAGTCCATAAAAGCTTAAGATCATAATCGATATCGCGACAATACAGATCATCAGCTCAATTAAGGATACGCCCCTGAAAGAACCTTTGAAATCCGGATATCCCTGAAAAAAAGCTTCCCTTGGTTTTTTCATCCTGCCAAATCAACCTTCTTCCCAGCTGATTGTAGAAACCACGCGCCTTAAATTCGATCCTTCGCTTACCGTCCCCCCTACCGCCGAAACTTCATGGGCTTCGGTAAAACTCCTGCTGTTTATGCTCTGTGACGTCCCCGCATAACTTCCCGCCGTAAGCCCATTTCCCGCAACACCCCAGGTATCCTGACGCACAAAAAGCTGCAGAGGATCCAGAAAAAGTTTACCTAATTGCGCCCCAGTCATGCGTTCACGGGTATGGGTGATCTGTTTTCCCGCGGAAACAAAAACACTTGCCAGACCCAGCATAATCAGCGAAAAAATTACCGAGGCAATCAATACTTCCACTAGAGAAAAAGCTTTTTGTTTAATCATTGCGTTAAGGGCAGTTCGTCCCGCCGGAGCAGGTCGGCTCGGCCTCCCCGGGAAATTCGATTTTCCAGGTCCTGCCGTCCGAAGCGGTACGGGCGGCCTGGGCGAATTCGGGAGACGCGGAGCTATCCAGACTGATCGACCAATTGACGCTGGCGCTTTCAGGTAGGCTTAATTTCAAGTAGCTGTTGATATCGGGAACCGTGTTGGTGGTTGTGGAATAGGGATAATAATAACCTTGTTCTATTTTATAAATTTTTTCTGCCGCGCGGATGAGCGCCAAACTGGCTTTGATCTCCCGGTTAAGGGTCTTCTCTTTAATCGCCAGGTAATTCGGCCAGGCCAATGCAGCGAGCGTCCCGATAATCACCAGGACAACCAGCAACTCCACCATATTAAACCCTTTTCTCTTCCGCATGGGTATTTTTTCCTGCTACCCCCTGAATTAATATCCGGGGGTTCCTCCCCAAGTGCCGTCAATCGTCAAACTCTTGGTCCAGGCAGTCGTCCCCTGAGTCGGCTTCCCGCCGGTAGTACACCTGGTGGCGGTACAAGTCCCGTTAGTAGCGCAGGTATATGTAAAATAATGGGTTGAAACACATGAACTCGGGGCGCCGACGCCTAAGCTTCCAACGGTAACATATGAACCGTTTTCGTTGTATTCCGCGAATTCCGCGCTTCTTAACGTTCCCAGGATCATCCTGGCTTCGGCCGCGCGGCTCTTTTCAACAACTTTATTGTATTGCGTTAAACCGATAGATGCCAGAATACCGACGATGATAATTACGATAATCAGTTCGATCAGCGTGAAACCGTTTTTTTTCAACATTGGCCCCTGCTTCCTGAGTTAATTATCTTAAATTAATATCCAGCAGTTCCTCCCCATACTCCATCGATCGACAAGCTCTTGGTCCAGGCAGTGGTACCCTGCGTCGGTTTTCCGCTGGCAGTACACCTGGTGGCGGTACAAGTCCCGTCAGTGGTACAGGCATATGAAAAATAATGGGTCGAGGCGCAGGAGCTCGGGGCGCCGACACCTAAACTTGAAGCCGTAACATAAGCGCCGCCTTCGTTATATTCGGCGATCTCGGCGGTCCTTAACGTTCCCAGGATCATCCTGGCTTCGGCCGCGCGGCTCTTTTCAACAACTTTATTGTATTGCGTTAAACCGATAGATGCCAGGATACCAACAATAATGATTACGATAATTAACTCGACAAGCGTAAAACCTCTCTTCATTTGTTTCCTCCTTATTATTCTTATCTTCTTGCCCCTGATTAAATTATACCATTTTTTTGCGCAAATTATAATACCTTTAACAGAATAATTTACGCTAAGAACAATAACTCCCCCCGGAGCAGCTCAGCTCAAATTCATCGGGAAGATAAGATTTCCAAACCCTGCTGTCTGAACCGCTGCGTGCAGCCTGTACAAACTCCGAACCGGAAGTGGTAGTGTCCAGAGTGAACGTCCAGTTCGTAGCCAAAGGTATGCTTAATTTTAAATTCTGGTTGATCTCGGGAATAGCGCTGACGGTAGTGGTTTCAGGATAGTATTTCCCGTGTTCCATTCTATAATTTTTTTCCGCGGTATGCAGGAGAAGGAGCACTGCCCGGGCCTCCCGGTTCAAAGTCTTCTCTTTGATCGCCACGTAATTCGGCCAGGCCAATGCGGAAAGGATTCCTATCGCTGTCAATACCACCACTATCTCGATCAGCGTGAAACCGTTTTTTTTCAACATTGGCCCCTGCTTCCTGAGTTAATTATCTTAAATTAATATCCAGCAGTTCCTCCCCATACTCCGTCAATCGACAAACTCTTGGTCCAGCCAGTCGTCCCCTGGGTCGGCTTGCCTCCGGTGATACATCTGGTGGCGGTACAAGTCCCGTCAGTAGTGCAGGCATATGAAAAATAATGGGTCGAGGCGCAGGAGCTCGGGGCGCCGACACCTAAACTTGAAGCCGTAACATAAGCGCCGCCTTCGTTATATTCGGCGATCTCGGCGGTCCTTAACGTTCCCAGGATCATCCTGGCTTCGGCCGCGCGGCTCTTTTCAACAACTTTATTGTATTGCGTTAAACCGATAGATGCCAGGATACCAACAATAATGATTACGATAATTAACTCGACAAGCGTAAAACCTCTCTTCATTTGTTTCCTCCTTATTATTCTTATCTTCTTGCCCCTGATTAAATTCTTTTTTAGATTATAACACTAAAAAAAGGAAATAGTCAACAATTATCCGTTAAGTTTCGCCAGTTCGAAGATCGGCAGAAACATCCCGATGACCATTATCCCGATCACCCCCCCGAGAAAAACCAGCACGAAAGGTTCGAACATCGCTACGAAACGGGCAAGGAAGGTATCGCAATATTCCTGGTAAAAAGAATTGATCCTCTTGAACATCTGCGGAAGTTCGCCGATCTCCTCGCCGATACTGACCATCTGGATTACCATCGGTTCGAAAAAACCGCTGCGTTCCAAAGAATCCCGCATCGGCTTACCCTCGCGGACATCATCCTTGATTTTGCGGACGATGTCGGCCATAATCAGGTTGTTCACGCTCCGTCCGGTAATTTCCAGGGAATAAAGGATCGGGACCCCCGACTCCAAAAGAGTGGCCATTTCCGAAGAAAACCGTTCAATATTAAGGGAGAGAAAAAATTCCCCGAAAACCGGAAGCCTCATCTGCATTTTTTCGAAATTCATCCTCCCGGTTTTCGTCTTGATGTAATTCTGAAAAATAAGCACACAGGCGGTAATGGAAAGAAAGATCATAAAAATATTCCTTCTTAAAAAATCGCTGAAGTTCACCAGCATCTGGGTAAGCCCCGGAAGGCTGATATTGAAACTCTTGAAGATCTCGGCGAAAGAAGGGATAATCTTTAAGGATAAAAACAATAAAGCACCCACCCCTACCAGGGAAAGGATCACCGGATAAATCAGCGCGGAGATAATCTTGTTCCTGAACTCCGCTTCTTTTTCAAGATACGTGGCCAGACGATTCAATACCACCGCCAGGTTCCCGCTGGCCTCCCCGCTTTCCACCAGGTTAACCCAGAGGTCGGAAAAAACCCGGGAGTGCAGCGCCAAGGCCTCATGAAAACTTAATCCCGCCTCCATGTTCTTTTTCAGATCCAGGCATACATCATAAAGCCTTCTGCTGGCGACCTGCTTGGAGATAATCTCCAGGCTCATCAGGATTGTTACCCCCGCTCCGATAAGAGTCGATAACTGGCGGCAAAAAAGCATCAGGTCTTCCCGGGTCACCCTGCCATGCTTGGGTTTCAACCGGACTTTTACGACATTTTCATTCTGTAATCCGCCGAAGGATTCATTCCCTTCCGGGATAACATTTACCACGATAAGTCCCTTGGCCTGGACCCTGCTTACCGCCTCCTCCTGGCTTAGCGCCTCTTCCACCCCGGTCTCTTTATTGCCGGCGCGATTCCTGGCGATATAATAAAACTTAGGCATTAGTCAGCTCCTAAAGTGGTAGAAAGAATTTCTTCCAGAGAAGTAATACCGTCCTCAACCTTTTTGATCCCCGACTCATAAAGGGATTTCATTCCCGCCGCCTTAGCGACTTCGCGCACCTTCTGAAAAGAAGCCCTTTGATTGATCAAATCCTGGATATCCGGGGTAATCGGCAGGACCTCCACGATACAAATCCTTCCCTTATAACCGGTATTATTGCATTTAGAGCAGCCTTTAGGCCCGTAAATTAATTCCGCCTTGATCGAAGCCCCTTTAAGCTGCGCGCTGGTAGGCTCATAAGCCACCTTACAGTCAGGGCACAACCTGCGCACCAGGCGCTGGGCAACAATCAAAAGCAAAGAAGGCGCCAGCATATAAGGCTCAATTCCCATATCCATAAGCCTGCTTACTGCCGAAGGCGCGTCATTGGTATGCAGAGTACTTAAAACCAAGTGGCCGGTAAGCGCCGAACGGATACAGATCTGCGCGGTTTCAAGGTCCCTAACCTCTCCGACCAGCATGATATCGGGGTCCTGGCGCAGAAAACTACGGAGCGCGGCCGCGAATGTCAGGCCGATCTCCGGCTTAACCTGCACCTGGTTGATTTCATCCATCTTGTATTCAACCGGGTCCTCTACGGAAACGATATTTTTGGCGGGGCTTTTAATCTCATTCAGGATAGCGTAAAGCGAAGTGGATTTTCCGCTTCCGGTAGGGCCGGTAAGCAAGACCAGGCCGTAAGGAGAAAAAATCGCCTTGCGCACCTGCTCCAGCTGCTGCGGATCGAACCCCAGGTAATCCAGGTTCAGCATCACCCCTCCGCGGTCCAGGATTCGCAAAACCGCCTTTTCCCCGTAAATGGTCGGGATCAAAGAAACACGGATGTCGATCGGACGGTCGTCGATACGCACGAGGATTGCCCCGTCCTGCGGAAGCCTTTTCTCCGCGATATCAAGTTTGGCCAGGATTTTTACGCGGGAGACAAGCGGCAAATGCAGGTGCTTTGCCGGAGGCGGTATCTCGTAAAGCTTACCGTCAATCCTATAACGCAGGGAAATCCTGTCTTTAAAAGGTTCAATATGAATATCCGAGGCGCGTTCGTTGATCGCCTGACGGATAATAAGGTCCACCAATTTGACCACCGGGGCCTCTTCCGCCCTGGCGATAAGCTTAT
>JAQTRM010000014.1:0-18246 GCA_028711825.1 Candidatus Omnitrophota bacterium
TCGGTATTCGCCCCGCAGCGAAAATTGCGCGGGTGTTGCCTTGATAACTACACCCCGCGCTGGTCAGTGACTGGTGCGCAGATATGTACCCGACGCTAAGAGGTATTGCGTCGGTATTCGCCCCGTGGCGAAAATTGCGCGGGTGTTGCCTATGTAGGCAAGGGATGGAGAAGAGATGAGCCTTGAAACAGCCGGTGCCCGGCTTAAAAAAATCCGCCAGGAAAGAGGTCTAAGCCTCGAGGATATCCAGAAGAAGACCAAGATCCACCTGAATATCCTGCGCGCGATAGAAGGGGACAGTATTTCCAATCTCAGCCCGATTTATCTTAAAGGGTTTATCAAGATTTATTGCGGCTGCCTGGGTTTGGATGCCGGGGATTTTATCGGCCGGCCTGAAGAAAGGGAACAGCCGAAGCCGGCATTGAACGCCGCGGTAGGTAAGCCGATCGGTTCGCGGATCGAAAAAAAACCGTCTTATATTAAAGGGGCTTCCGTTAAACTGGGATCGCTTAAGCCGCATTTTAATTTTAAGAAGGCCGCTTTAGTGCTCGCGGCGGTGGTTATTGTTTTTTTCGGGATGCGCCTGGTGCGTTTTATTCTCTCGCGCCCGCATAAAAATCCCGGCAAGGCGCATCTTGTTTCTCCGGCGGTAAGCGCGCCTAAACCCGGGGTTAAAACCGCGAAATTCGGGCAAGACCTGGCCTCGGGGTTTACCCTGGGGATATTCGCGCGGGGGAAGTCCTGGATCTCGGTCAAAATCGACGGAAAGACCGTTTTTCACGGGGTGCTCGCGCGCGGGCGCTCGGAAACCTGGAAGGTATTTGAGAAGGCGGAGTTGTCGCTGGGGAATGCCGGGGCGGTGGAGCTGCAGGTTAACGACCAGCGTTTTAATAATCTTGGGCGCAACGGTCAGCCTTTAAAGAACGTTTTGATCAATAAAGAAGGCCTGAAGATTTCCAGATGAAGCAAAAAATCGGTATCCTCAGCCTGGGTTGCCCGAGAAACCTGGTGGATGCCGAGGAGATCGCCGGACGGCTTAAAGCGAAAAAGTATTCACTGGTTGAAGATCTCTCTAAAGCACAGGTAGTGTTGGTCAATACCTGTGCTTTTATTCGGGAGGCGAAAGAAGAATCGATTGAGGCGATCCTGGACCTTGTTGAATTAAAGAAGCAGGGCAGGATAAAGAAGATAATTGTCTGCGGGTGCCTGGCGCAGAGATACAGGGATTTATTTAAAGAATTGCCGGAAGTGGATGCTTTTGTCGGCGCGCCGGAGCCGGGGGAACCTAAAGGAAGATTTGCCCTAACGCCGCGGCATTACGCATACCTGAAGATTTGTGAAGGATGCCTGAACCGCTGCAGTTATTGCGTGATCCCGGAGATCAAGGGGCCTTTAAAAAGCCGGGATGAAGAGAGTCTTCTCCGGCAGGCGCGCCTGTTTAACCGGCAGGGGATTTCGGAGCTTAATATTATTGGGCAGGATATTACCGGTTTCGGGGTGGACCGGGCCGGGAAAAGCCTGCTGCCGGAACTCTTGCGCAAGATCATCGGCGCCACTCCGGATATCGATTGGATCCGGCTTTTATACCTGAATCCGGAGAGGGTAAGCGATGAACTGCTGGAATTAATCGCTTCTTCCGCCAGGGTATGTAAATATATCGACCTGCCGGTGCAGCATATCAATAATCGTATCCTGAAGATGATGCATCGGGGGGCAGACAGGGAGAAAATATCTGCGCTGGTCAAAAAGATCAGGAAGATTATCCCGGGAGTTTGCCTGCGTACCTCGCTTATCGTGGGATTTCCTTCGGAAACGGAGGAAGAGTTCGAAGAACTTTTAGATTTTGTAAGGGATACCGGGTTTGAAAGACTGGGTGCTTTTATTTATTCGCGCGAAGAAGGGACTCCCGCTTGCCGTTTTAAAGGGCATATCCCCCGGCGGATAAAACAGGAAAGGTTTAACCGGGTGATGTCGGCCCAACAGGAGATTGCCGGAAAAATAAATTCCGGCTTCCTGGGTAAAATCATTCCGGTCCTGATTGAGGAGAAAAAAGGCGCGGATTATCTCGGCCGCACTCAATATGACGCCCCGGAAGTGGACGGCGTGGTTTATATTAAATCCGGGCGGGTCTTAAAGCCCGGCGAATTCATCCGGGCGGAGATTACCGATACCCTGGAATATGATTTAGTGGGGGTAGACAAACAAAAGTAGAATTTTAAATCTGAAAGAGGGTGCAAAATGAATCTTGCCAATCGTTTGACCGTCGGGCGGATATTCCTGACTTTTATTTTTATGTTTTTTTTGTTTTGTAACGGGCTTTGGCCGAAGGTATTGAGCCTGGTTGTTTTTATCCTGGCGGCAATTTCGGATTACCTGGACGGCATGATCGCGCACCGCCGCAATATGGTTACGGATTTCGGCAGGCTGATGGATCCTATCGCCGACAAGATACTGGTTTTGGCGGCGTTTGCGGCTTTCGTGCAGCTGCAGCTGATCGACGCCTGGATGTTTGTGATTATTGTTTCCCGCGAGATCCTTATTACTTCGATGCGGCTTTTTGCTTTAAACAAGGGGAAGGTGCTTTCGGCGGCGCGCGCCGGGAAACATAAGACGGTGGTGCAGATGGCGGTGATTTTCATTATCCTGGGTTTTATCCTGCTTAAGGAGATTATTTTGAAATATTACACCTGGAATCCCGCCTGGGAAAAGATTTTCCGCCGGGGAATATTTTTCCTGATGATCTTTACGGTGGCCTTGACCCTTTATTCCGGGTTGTCTTACCTTTGGCAGAACCGCAAGGTGATCGCCCGTTTATGAAGATCAAAGATACGGTTTCTTCCTTGTCCGGGGCAGTGAGCACCGTTTTTTTTATCGGATATCTTCCTTTGATTCCCGGCACTTTCGGCAGTCTTTTCGGGGTGGGGTTGTTTTTTTTGCTGCGGGACGCCTCCTCGCCGGCTTATTTCCTGGCCGCCGTTTCGGTAATTGTCCTGGGGTTTTTAACCGCCGGCCGGACGGAGAGAATGTCAAACCGGAAAGATCCCGGATATATTGTGATCGACGAGGTCGCCGGAATGCTGGTGGGGCTTGCTTTCATGCCTTCTGAACCCCGGGTGGTGATCCTGGGTTTTTTGATTTTCCGTATTTTAGACACCCTTAAGCCTTATCCTGCATCCAGGCTGCAGAATTGCCACGGCGCATTCGGAATAATGGCGGATGACCTTGCGGCAGGGGTTTATACCAATATCGTATTGCGTCTGGGGCTGCTTCTTTCCCGCTGATCATTTTCCTAACGCGTATCTTTCAAGAAGAAGATGCATCGGTCCTTCGGGGCAAAGTATGCTTTGGAATAAGCCGACCGATGCGGCTTCGAATTCCAGGTTCCGCACCGGATTCTTTTTCTCCAATTCTTTCAGTATTTCTTCTAATTCCCCGCAACCAGGACTTTTTAAACGCCCGATGGTGATATGTGCCTTGAAAGAAGGCGTTCTGTTGTCAGGATCCGTGTTTTCGGCCTTTGCCTTGTGCAGCCTTCCGGCCAGCCGCCCGATCCTGCCCGCAGAATCATCCGCCTCCAGATAGATTATTCTCGGTCTGCGGTAATTTGGAAAGGCCCCCGCATTTTTGATCTTTAGCGGGAAAGGCGGTGTTAAGCGTGCGGCCTCCGTAATTATTTTTCGGATATTTTCTGCCTGGGAAGGGGAGATCTCTCCGAGGAATTTAAGGGTCAGGTGCAGGTTTTCCGGTTTTGTGATCTTGGCAGCGGGAAGCGCGGCGGTCAGGCCTTTTTGGAAGGCGCCGATCTGTTTTTTAACTTTAGCGGGGATCTCTATGGCGATAAATGCGCGCATAACAGGTTTAAAGCGTTTTGAACCGATTGTCTGCGGATAGAGTGGCGGCTGCCGCGGAAAATGAATTTACGGCAGTCGGTTTTGTTGTTTTTGGAAAGGCAAATATATACCGTCCCCAGAGGCTTGCCGGGTGTTGCCCCGGACGGCCCGGCGATCCCGGTAACGCTTAGCCCGAAATCGGAGCCTGTTTTTTTCCGGATATTCACGGCCATCAACAGCGCGGTTTGCCGGGAAACCGCGCCATAACGGTTCAGCGTTTTTAAAGGTATTTTTAAGACGGCTTGTTTCGCTTTGTTGTGGTAAGTTACCGCTCCCAGGATGAAGTATGCCGAAGATCCCGGCAGGCTGGTAAGGGCGGCGGAAAGCAGCCCTCCGGTGCAGGATTCGGCTACCGCCAGTGTTTTTTTGCTCCGAACCAGGTTTTTATGGATCAGTTCGAGTGTTTTTTCCATATTCTTATGCGGACGAATTACCGGCGCTTGAATACCTTTTCGCCGCTTACGGTATAGATTATAACGGTTTTTAATTGTATTGACAAGCCCGGTTTTTATGTTAAAATAACAACAATTAATCTTCAGGGCAAGGTGCAATCCCTTACCGGCGGTAGCGCTGAAAAGCGCGTTTCGGCCTTTAATTTAAGGCCGGATGAGAAAGCCCGCGAGTCCGCCGTCGAAACGGTGGCGGACAGATCTGGCGAGATTCCAGAGCCGATGGTTGCGTGTGAACGCGCGGCAAACCGAAAAAACGGTTTTGCCGAAAGTCCAGATGGAAGGAGATTTCCGCCATAATTCATGGCGGACCCGCCGGGAAGCCTGGCGGGAAAGATCAGTAGCCCGGAGAATTGTCTTCGGGTTTTTTGTTTTTTCGGAGGGATAAAGAAATGTTTAATTCGATAAGCGAGATTATTCAGGACCTTAAAAAAGGTTTGATGGTGGTTGTGGTGGATGATGAGGACCGTGAAAATGAAGGGGACCTTATGATGGCCGCCTCTTTTGCCAGGGCCGAACACATAAATTTTATGGTCAAACACGGCCGCGGGATAGTTTGTTTCCCGATGGAGGAGGAAAGGCTCGGCGAGCTGGAGCTTCGCCCGATGTTCGAAGGGAAAGGGCAGAAGCAGGGGTATAAAAAAGACCCTCTTTCTACCGCCTGGACGGTTTCGGTCGATGCGGCGCGCGGAGTTACTACCGGTATCTCGGCTTTCGACCGGGCCCGCACTCTTGAAGTCCTGATCAATCCCCAGACCAAGCCGGAAGACCTGGTGCGTCCGGGACATACTTTTCCCCTGCAATCGCGCAAAGGCGGGGTCCTTGTCAGGGCCGGGCATACTGAGGCTACGGTAGACCTTATGAAGCTGTCCGGGCTTTATCCGGCGGGGGTGATTTGCGAGATCATGAATGACGACGGTTCAATGGCGCGCCTTCCGCAGCTGCTTGAATTTGCCAAACGCCACAACCTTAAGATTTGTTCGGTGGCCGACCTGATTGAATACCGCCGCCGCAATGAAAAACTCACCGAAAAGGTGGCTACCGCGGAGTTGCCCACGGAGTTCGGCAATTACCGCATGAGCGTTTACCGCGACTTCACCAACGGACAGACCCATATTGCGCTTACCATGGGGAATCTCGACGATAAACCGGTAATGGTGCGCGTGCATTCGGCCTGCCTTACCGGGGACGCCTTCGGCTCTATGCGCTGCGACTGCGGAAAGCAGCTTAAGCGTTCGATGCAGATTATCGGGGAAGAAAAAAAGGGTGTAATCCTTTATATGAGCCAGGAAGGCAGGGGGATCGGACTGGTAGAGAAAGTGCGCGCTTATAACCTGCAGGATAAGGGGATGGACACTGTGGAAGCCAATGAGGCCCTGGGTTATGAGGTGGATTTGAGGGATTACGGCATCGGGGCCCAGATTCTTGTCGACCTGGGTGTCAAACAGATCAGGCTGTTGACCAATAATCCGCGCAAGATCGTCGGCCTGGAGGGGTACGGGCTTAAAGTGGTGGAGCGCCTTCCGATAGAAATCGCCCCCAACGCCGCGAATTATAAGTATCTGAAAACTAAAAAAGATAAAATGGGGCATAAAATTAATCTTGTTTGAGGCCTGCTGGGTTAGCTGAAAACTGACGGCTGAAGGCTGAGAGCTTAAAAAAAGGAGGAAACATGAAAGTAATCGAAGGTAATTTGATCGCCAAGGGAAAAACTTTTACGGTGGTAGCTTCAAGGTTCAACGACTTGATGACAAAAGAGCTTGTGGCAGGCTGCCGCGATACGCTTATCCGGCACGGCGCCGACGATAAAGATATCACTTTGCTTTGGGTCCCGGGCGCTTTTGAGATACCGCTGGCCGCCCAGAAGGCCGCCTGCAAGAAGGGGACCGACGCGGTAATCTGCCTGGGCACGGTTATCCGCGGGTCTACCCCGCATTTTGACTATATCGCCGCCGAGGTCAGCAAAGGGATAAGCAAGATCTCCCTGGAAACCGGGATCCCGGTGATCTTTGGGGTGATTACCGCCGATACGATCGAGCAGGCGGTGGAGCGTGCGGGTTCAAAGGACGGGAATAAAGGCCGCGATGCCGCGCTTTCGGCTATCGAAATGGTAAACCTTACGGAAAATTTGAAATAAGAGGGGGGATTTTTTAATGCGTAAACGCAGTAAGGCGCGGGAGTATGTATTGCAGATGCTTTATCAGGCGGATATCACCCATAATAAATGGGAGGAGGTCCTGGAGAATTTTTCTTTAGGTGAAGAGCGTCATGATTTTTCCGGAGAGATGAAAGAGTTCTCCTCCCAGCTGTTCGAGGGAGTGGTGCTGAATATTGAAGAGATCGACCGGAAGATCAGCCGGTATGCCGCCAATTGGCAGCTGGAACGTATGGCGTTCGTGGACCGTAATATTATGCGCCTGGGTTGTTTTGAGCTCTTATTCCGCCAGGATATACCGCCTAAGGTTGCCATTAATGAAGCGGTGGAACTGGCAAAGAAATATTCAGGGCAGGAGGCAGGTAAATTCGTCAACGCCATACTGGATCAGGTGAAGATCGAAAAGGAAAAATAAGCAATCTGCCGCTGGTAGAAAACACAAAAAGAAAGAAGGAAAATTTGAAGTTCGCGGACTTACATATTCATACCCTGCATAGCGACGGCACCTTTACCCCCGGCCAGCTTGTCAAAGAGGCCCTCGCCCGCGGGATCTCCGCCCTGGCGGTTACCGACCATGATACAACCGAGGGGGTGGGGGAGTCTTTGTCCGCATCTTCCGGTACCGGGCTGGAGGTGATCCCGGGGATCGAATTGACCGCGCAGCATGAAAACCGGGAAGTGCATGTTTTGGGGTATTTTATCGATTACCGGGATGAAAGGCTGCTCGAAAAATTAAAACAGGTGCGGCTTAACCGCCGGGAGCGGGTTTATAAGATTATCGGCAACCTGGAGGGAATGGGGATAAAACTTGATCCGGAAACCGTATTCGGCATCGCCGGCAAGGCTACGGTGGGAAGGATGCATATTGCCCGGGCAATGGTAAAGGACGGCCTGGTTTCTTCAACCGCCGAAGCCTTTCGTAAATATATCGGGGATAAATCCCCGGCTTACGTTTTAGGTTTCCGTATTTCGGTGCCGGAGGCGATCGGGATGATCAAAGCCGCCGGGGGGCGGGCGGTCCTGGCGCACCCGTATCTTCTTGACGACGATGACCTGATCGGTGAATTCGCGCGCTGCGGCCTGGACGGTCTGGAGGTTTATTATCCGGAGCACTCCCAGTCGATGGTAAATTTCTACCTGGACCTGGCGAAGAAATTTGGGCTTCTGGTTACCGGCGGGACGGATTTCCACGGCAGCGCCAAGCCGCAGATCAAGCTCGGGATGATCAAGGTCCCGCTTGAGCTGGTGGAGGAATTAAGGCGGGGCAAGAGATGATAAAAAAAAGCGATGAGTATTATATGGGGCTTGCTTTGAAGCTGGCGCTTAAAGCCAAAGGCAGGACTTTTCCCAATCCTTTGGTGGGCGCCCTGGTGGTAAAGAACGGCAGGATCATCGGCAGCGGATTCCATGCCCGGGCGGGCTTGGCGCATGCCGAGATTACGGCCCTGGATGAAGCGGGCAAGAAGGCCAAGGGAGCCGTTTTATATGTTACGCTTGAACCCTGCGCCCATACCGGGCGCACTCCTCCCTGTGTCGACCGGGTGATTTCCAGCGGCATTAAAGAGGTGGTGGTCGGGATGGTTGATCCTAATCCTTTAAATAACGGCAAAGGGATCGCGCTGCTCAAGCAAAACGGCATAAAAGTCAGGGCGGGGGTTTTGGAACGGGAGCTGGCGGAAATAAATGAGAGTTTTATAAAGTATATTACTTCCAAGATGCCTTTTATTACGGTAAAAGTAGCCGAATCCCTGGACGGCCGGATTGCCACCCGGACCGGAGATTCCAAATGGATTACTTCGGACCGGGCGCGGGCGTTCGCCCACCGCCTGCGTAATAATTATGACGCGATCATGGTAGGGGTCAATACCGTTTTGCGCGATAATCCGAATTTAAACGTCTGGTTTTCCAAAAAAAAGCTTACCAAGATCGTGATCGACAGTAATTTAAGTATCTCCGAAGATTCAAATATCTTCGCCGGAGACAGCAGGGTGATCATTGTGACTTTGCCCAGCCGGCCCGGGCAGGAGACGGAAAACCGCCGGAAGCTTGCCGCCAAGGCGCAGATCCTGGAGGTTAAGGAAAAAGAGGGGCAAATCAATCTGGTCGATGCCTTAAAGAAATTGGCGGGTTTGCAGATCAGTAATATTATCGTTGAAGGAGGAGGCACTCTCATCGGTTCGCTGTTCGATGAGAGGCTGGTCGACAGGATAATGTTTTTTATCAGCCCCAAGATTATCGGGGGCAAGGGCGCGATATCTTCAGTGATGGGAAGCGGGGTAAAACGGGTGGATCAGGCGATAAGGCTGCGCGAGGTAAAAATCAGGCGTTTCGGCGAAGAGTTGCTGGTAAGCGCCAGGGTGGGGTAATGTTTACGGGGATCGTCGAAGAATTAGGAAGAGTAGAAAAAATATCGCCCCGGACGGGAGTGGTGTTTTTGGAGGTCGCCGCCGAAAAAACCCTGACGGATACAAAGATCGGAGACAGTATCGCCGTTAACGGCGTTTGCCTTACGGTGGTAAAGATAGGGAGGGGAATTTTCGGTTTCGAAATGATGCGCCGGACATTTACGGATACCAACCTGGGGTTGCTGCGGCAGCATCAGGCGGTTAACCTCGAGCGCAGCTTGAAAGCGGGAGAACGGATCTCCGGGCATTTTGTCCTGGGGCATGTCGACTGCCCGGGGCTGGTGCGCCGCAAGAGCATGCGCCAGGGAAGCTGGGAATTCGAAATTTCCGTGCCCGCCGGATTCAGGGGGTATTGTCTCCCCAAGGGTTCGATTGCCGTCGACGGGATAAGCCTGACGATCTCCTCGGTATGCGAAGGAGGTTTTAAGATCTGTGTCATTCCGCATACTTTTAAGAATACCACTTTATCTTTTGCGGGTCCTTCCTCAAGGCTGAATGTGGAATTCGATATCCTCGCCAAGAGGGCGAAAATACAGAATGTAGAATGTAGTAGGTAGAATACAGGGAAAACAGTAGCTAGTATGCAGTAGTTAGTATAAAAGCGGAAAAACAGAATATAGGGAAATTCAAAGAATAAAACCAAAAACTGCTATTGGAATAGGATAAAGAAATAACTTTTTCTGTTTCGACTGTTTGTTATAGATTTTTGGTTTTACCTTTGTTTTTGGTTTTGATCTTCCCTGCATACTAACTACTATCTACTGGTTTTTGGGTTTTTCCTACCTTCTACCTACTGCCTGCTGCTTTTTTCTTTTGCTGAAAGCTGATAGCTGACGACTGATAGCTGAGAGTCTTTATATTGCACAGGCGCCGGATTTCTGGTATACTTACATAATATTTCGGGAGTTTGTGGTGGGGACTAAGGTAAGTTTTTCTTTGCCTTTATCTCTGTCTATATATAGATTGGTAGGCGATAGATAATAAAGAAGTAGAGGTATGGGTTTATTAAGAATTTGATTTTCTTTGCTTTTTCCTGCACCTCTACCTAGATTAAATTAGCGTACCCCGCGCAGATCGGAATTGCGCAGGTACGCAATACGTATTGCGGGGCGTGGCTCAGCTTGGTAGAGCGCAGCGTTCGGGACGCTGAGGTCACAGGTTCAAGTCCTGTCGCCCCGACATTTTAAAAGAGGGAAGGTTTCCGCCATAATTCTTGGCGGACCCGCCAAGGTTTGTGGCGGGCGCGGTTTAACTCCGAATTCCGATGAAAAAACAGGCGCATGTTTATTACTCGGGCCGGGTGCAGGGGATAGGTTTCCGTTACGCCGTCTATGATATCGCCAGCCGCAGCAGGATAGGCGGGTGGGTAAAGAACCTTGAGGATTTCAGGGTCGAAGCGGTAGCGGAAGCCGAAGAAGATATCCTGAAAATTTTTTTAGAGGAAATCCGCCGGCGTTTTTTTCAACAAATTGAAAATGCGGATATCGAGTGGCTTCCGGCTACCGGAGAGTTCCGCGATTTCAGGGTCAGGTATTAGCCATCCTCAAAATTAATCCCCGGCTGCCGCGGTTTTTAACACCGGGATTTGCTTAGGATTGTGCTTCGATTGCGCTTAAGCATTCTTTGAAGCATCCTGAGCGCATCGAAGGAATGCTGAGCCGTTTTCATCCTCCGGCCTTAAGGCGCCGGGGAATTCATGCGGCGAACGTATAAAATGCCAATCCGGATTAAAGAGGAGATCGAAGAATTAAGTTTAAAACTGCGGGAGCACGATTACCGGTATTATGTTTTAAGCCAGCCCACAGTTACGGACAGGGAGTATGATGATCTTTTCCGTAAACTCAAGGAGTTGGAGGACCGCTACCCGCAGTACCGCCTTCCGGATTCACCTACCCAGCGTTTAACCCCCGTAATCAACGAAGAATTCATATCCGTGCGGCACCATACCGGCATGTTTTCCCTGGATAATACTTACTCTATCGAAGAGTTGAGATCCTGGGATGAGCGCGTGCGTAAATGGCTGGGAGAAGGCGTAAAATACCGTTATGTGGCGGAGTTAAAGATCGACGGGGTGAGCGTCAATCTTACCTATGTCAAAGGCCGCCTGGAGATCGGCGCCACCCGCGGCGACGGGCAGAGCGGGGAAGACGTGACCTCCAATATCAAGACTATCAGGGCTGTCCCCCGGCAGCTTTACGGGAAATACCCGGAGGGGCTTATTGAGATCCGCGGGGAGGTCTATATGGACAAGAATGGTTTCCTGCAGGTTAACCGGGAACGTTCCGAAAACGGCGAAGCGCTTTTCGCCAATCCGCGCAACGCCACCAGCGGTTCTCTGAAGCTGCTGGATAGTTCGCTTGTCGCTAAAAGACGGCTTAGTTTCTTCGCGCATTCCCCGGGGGCCTATCCCGGAGGGGATATCGGATGCCAGTATGATTTTTTGTCGCGGCTTAAGGAATGGAGAATCAGGGTTAACACAAGCTACGAGATTTGCCGGGGGATCGAGGAAGTGATCGCGTATTGCCGGCTTTGGCAGGAAAAGCGCGATGAGCTGGAATATGAAATCGACGGGATAGTAGTAAAGCTGGACGATTTCGGCCAGCAGAAAAAACTGGGTTTTACCGCCCGCGCCCCCCGTTGGGCGGTGGCTTATAAATTTCCCGCCCGCCAGGCGACGACAAAGCTTCTTTCGATCCAGGTTAATGTCGGGCGCACCGGGGTGCTTACTCCCACCGCGCAGCTTGAGCCGGTGGAATGTTCCGGGGTAAAGATCAGTAACGCTACTTTACATAATTTTGATGAAATTCAAAGGCTGGGGGTGAGGGAAGGCGACCGGGTGCTCATTGAACGCGCCGGGGACGTGATTCCTAAAGTAGTAAAGGTGGTGGAGAAAGGCGGCGGCAGGCCTTATCGTATTCCGCAAAAATGTCCGGCCTGCGGCGGCAGGGTTGTAAAAGAAAAGGACCGGGATGTGGCTTATCATTGTATCAACCCCGATTGCCCGGCGCAGCTTGAGAGGGCGCTTTTGCATTTCGCCGGGCGGGAAGCCCTGGATATCGAAGGGCTGGGGGAGGCGGTAATCGCGCAGCTGGTGAGTTCTGCCCGTATCAAAAGCCTTACGGATATTTACCGGCTCCGGCACGAAGATCTTCTGAAGCTTGAGCTGTTCAAAGAAAAAAAAGCCGCAAATCTTATGGAGGCGATCCGCAGCAGCAAAAAACGTTCCCTGGCGCGCCTGATCTTTGCCCTGGGTATCCGTCATGTCGGACAGAAAGCCGCTTACACCCTGGCCGCGGAATTCAAGAGCCTGGATAATTTGATGCGCGCTAAATTGCAGGATCTGGACCGGATCCCGGAGATCGGGGAGGTGATTGCCGAGTCGGTTTTTAATTATTTCCGCCTGAAGCAGAATAAAGAGCTGATCCGGAGGCTTAAGGAGGAGCGGGTGAATACCCTTTGGGAAGAAGAGGGTGCTGGACCGCTGTCCGGGCAGCTTGCCGCGAAGACCGTTGTTTTTACCGGACAGCTTAAAGGCCTTTCCCGCCAGGAAGCGGAAGCGGCAGTGCGCCGCTGCGGGGGGAATCCTTCTTCCAGCGTAAGCAGGCGCACCGATTTCGTGGTTGCCGGGGAGGATGCGGGATCAAAGCTTGAAAAAGCGAGGTCTTTGGGGGTGAAGATTATCGACGAAGAAGAATTTTTCCGCCTTTCAGGTTTAAGGGGCGGGATAACTGGACAGGATGACAGCTGATGAAAAAAGGAGATGCCGGGATGGGGATCAAAAATGCGGGGGCGGCGGTATTATGTTGTTTTTTGCTTCTGGAAATTTTAGGATGCGAGTCTTTCGTGCGCAAGTTTACCCGTAAATCCAAGAAGCAGCAGGCGGGGGTGGAGATGGTGCTGGCCCCGGAAGAATATAAAGGTCCGGATATGAGCAAGGAGGAGCTTTACCGGCAGTATTATCTTTACTGGGGATCCTGGCAGGATGAATTGATCAATGCCCTTAACCAGGGGCTTAGCCGCAAGAAGAAGGTTGATTGTGCCCAGGAGGCTCTGAAAAACCTGGTAAATATGAAAATGATGCTGGTGGACGCGGCGCGGGTGAATTTCGACCCCGTAATCTCCAGGATGAACCGTCTTTTATCCGACATCAAAGGCGACATCTACGGAAGCGATAACTACCGGAACGCGCGCATTGCCGAAAACATCAAAGCGGATGTGCATCTGGGGTTTGTTTATCCTAAAATAAGGAATTATCTTAAATGATCCTGGAAACGGTAAAAGTGGGACCGATGCAGGTTAATTGTTATGTCCTGGCTTCCAGGCCGGGCGGCCGGGCGATAATCATCGACCCCGGCGACGATGTTTCCAAGATCCGGGCGGTTTTGAGGGGGCATAACCTTACTCCGGAGATGGTGGTTAATACCCACGGGCATTACGACCATATCGGAGCGGATGATGAGTTCGGTGTTTCGGTTTACGTACACCGTGATGATCTTGAGATGCTTAAGGATCCCGAAAAGAATCTTTCTTCGATCTTTTCCGCCGCCTGCAAGGTGCATTCCAGGATCGAGATCCTGGAGGAGGATGATCTTGTACGCCTGGACGATATAGAATTAAGGGTGGTCCATTTGCCCGGGCATACCCCGGGGGGAATCGGCCTTTTGATGGAAAAGCCCCAAAAAGGGATTATCTTTACCGGCGACACTTTATTTTACCGCGGGATCGGCCGTTCGGACCTTTCCGGAGGGGATCCTGAAAAGATCGAAGATTCGCTCCGGAATAAACTTTTCGTATTGCCGCCGGAAACTAAAGTTTATCCGGGGCACGGGCCGGCTACCACTATCGGCAGGGAAAATGACGGCTGCCTGCCGCGAGCGCAATGAAAGAACTTATCGATTCTTTCCTGGATTATCTTTCGGTAGAACGCGCGCTGGCAAGGAATACTATCTCGGCTTACCGGGCGGACCTTAATCTTTACCTGGATTTTATGGAAAAGCGCGGAATAACGCTTCTTTCCAAGATTTCCAAGAACGATGTGGTAGAGTTCATGCTCTTTCAAAAATCCGGGGGGATTTCTCCTACCAGTATTTCCCGGAGGCTGGCGGCGGTAAGGATGTTTCATCGTTTCCTGGCACGGGAAAGGATCTTAAAAAGCGACCCCACGGCACTGGTGGATTCTCCTAAGTTATGGAAGAAAGTCCCCGATACTCTTTCCCTCAACGAGGTGGAGTCGCTCATCGTCCAACCGGACACGCGTAACTGGCGGGGGGTAAGGGACAAGGCGATCCTGGAGACGCTTTACGCTACCGGGATGCGGGTATCGGAGCTAAGCGGTTTAAAATCCGATAATGTAAACCTGGAGATCGGTTTCCTGCGTTGCATCGGGAAAGGAAATAAGGAGAGGATCATCCCTCTGGGCAAGAAAGCGATTTACGGTATCCAGCGTTACCTGGAGGCATCGAGGCCGCGTTTCTTAAAAGGCAAGAGTTCCGAATTTCTTTTTCTCGGCCGCGGCGGTTTAAAGCTTTCCCGGCAATCCGTCTGGAAAATGATCAAGCGGTACGCTAAAGAGGCCGGGATCAAAAAGCCGATCAAGGTCCACACCTTGAGGCATTCTTTCGCCACGCATCTTTTGGAAAGAGGGGCGGATCTGCGTTCGGTGCAGGAGATGCTGGGGCATTCCAATATCTCCACTACCCAGATTTATACGCATATTGATAAGGAGCGCCTGAAGTCTATTCACAAGGCATTCCATCCGCGTCCGTAAAGCGCGATAGGATACAGCAGTCGACGGAGTGAGCAATGGCAGATTATTTTAAAAAGTTGCCGCCGGAGTTAAAAAATATTATCGTTCAGGCGGCGAAAGTATCGCGCGAGACCGGGATGCCGGCTTATTTGGTGGGCGGATGCCTGCGGGACCTTATTCTGGGAGTGCCCAACCTGGATCTTGATATCGCTGTCGAAGGCGACGGCATCATTTTTGCCCGCCGCCTTTGCGGGGAATTAAAATCGGCCCTTACGGTCCATGAGCGTTTCAGGACCGCCACGCTTTCCCTGCCCGGCGGGCTGAAATTGGATGTCGCTACCGCGCGCCGTGAAAGTTATCCGGCTTTCGCTTCATTGCCGGTAGTCCGGCCGGGACCGCTGGCCGAGGATCTTAAACGCAGGGATTTTACGATTAACGCCATGGCGGTTAATATCGCCGGGGGAAAGCGTGACCTGATCGATCCTTTCGGCGGGAGAAAGGATCTTTCCGCGCGCCGGATCCGCATCCTGCACGATTTAAGTTTTAAAGAAGATCCCACGCGGATATTGAGAGCGGTGCGTTTCAGCCGGCGTTTCAGGTTCAGGATTGAATCGAAGACGCTTCTTCTGATGAAAGAGGCGTTAAAAGAAGGGTGGCTGGAGAAAGTAACTCCGCACCGCCTCAGGGATGAACTGGTCCTGATGCTGAAGGAAAAGGATGTCCCGGGCCAGCTGAAAACTCTTTCTGTTTTAAGAGGGTTGGATTTTATCGGAGCGGGTTTAAAATTCACCCCGGAGGCGGAGGCGTTGTTAAAGACGGCGGCCTGCCGCATCCTCTGGTTTGAGAAAAATTTTCCTTTGCGCCGCAGGCTCGACACCTGGCTGGTATATTTTATCCTCTTGCTTGATCCGTTTTCTCCCTCTCAAAGGAGAAAAGCGGTGCTTCGCCTGGGGCTGCGCAAGGGCGAAGAAAAGAGGATCTTCAGCTATTATCGTCTGCGCGGAAGGCTGACGGTTTCTTTGAGTAAAAAAGGCCTTAAACCCTCAAAAATATTCTCGCTGCTTGAACCTTTGAGTTACGAAACGATTATCTCCTTCAGCGCTTCCTGCCGGAATAAGGCGGCGCGGGAGTATCTTGCGGATTTTTTCGAGGTGTATAACGGTATGCGGTTGTGCGTATCGGGGAAAGATCTCGGGGGCCTGGGGCTTTCGCCCGGTCCGCAATACCGCAGGATTTTTACCCGGGTGTTAACCGCCAAGCTTAACGGCAAGTTGTCAAACCGCCGTATGGAGCTGGCGCTCATTAAAAAGTTAGCAGAGAAGGCTAAAAATGAACGGAGCAGATAAGAATGCCTAGACATGAAAGAGTTGAAGCGGCGATCAAAAAAGAAGTAAGCCTTATTATCCATGACCAGATCAAGGATCCGCGCGTCGGTTTTGTGACGATTACGAAAGTGGACCTCTCCAAAGATTTAAGAAACGCCAAGATCTTTTACAGCGTCCTGGGACCGGAAGACGCGCGCAAGAAGACCAAAGAAGCCCTGGATTCTGCGCTGGGTTATATCCGCACCCTGATCGCCGAAAGGATTAACCTGCGCTTTGCCACCGAAATCGCTTTCTACGAAGACCACTCCGTGGAATACAGCGTGAAGATCGAGGAGATCTTAAACCGGATAAAGGAGGAAGATGGGAATAAACCAGGTTTGTAAAGCGTTAAAGAAATATGACCGTTTCCTGATCGCCGCTCACACCAGCCCGGAGGGGGACGCGTTGGGCAGCCAGCTGGGATTTTATAATCTGATCCGGAAGCTCGGCAAGCGGGGGGTGATTCTCAGCGATGACCGTATACCTTACGGTTATGATTTTCTTCCCGGGATAAACCGTATCCGGCGCCTGAAGAAAGCGGACCGGCACCTTAAATTCGACTGCCTGGTGACCCTGGATTGCGCCGACCTCAAGCGCACCGGGGATGTTTACCGGCTTAACCGTGAAGGTAAGCCGGTATTGAATATCGATCACCATATCAGCAACCGGTTTTTCGGAGGAGTGAACTGGGTTGATCCCCAGGCATCGTCCTGTTCGGAGATGATCTACAGGCTTTATAAGCGCATGCGCCTTAAGATCGATAAAGATACCGCCCTGGTTTTGTATACCGGGATCATGACGGATACCGGGTCTTTTCATTACTCCAATACCTCCGCTTTTACGTTTGCCGCCGCCGCGGACCTTATGAAATACAAGATCGATGTTGCCGGGGTTTACCGGAAAACTTACGAGAATATCCCGGCGCGCCAGGCGAAACTGCTGGTGGATTTTTTATCAAAGATGAAGTTTTTCGGCCGGAAAAGAATCGCGGTTTTCCGGATTGTTCCGGAATTTTCCGGGTCCGTAAAATCCGGGGTAGATCTGGCGGATCAGGTCCTGAACTTCGGCCGGCAGATCGAAGGGGTGGAGGTGGTGGTATTATTCAGGGAGATCCCCGGAAAAGAGCCCAAGGTAAGGGTGAATTTAAGGAGCCAGGGCAAAGTCGACGTGAACAAAGTCGCCGCTTTATTCGGAGGGGGAGGGCATCCTGCCGCTTCCGGATGCACCGTTTCCGGGAATTTTCAGGCAGTCAGCCGTAAAGTCGTTGCCGCAATTTCCGCGCGGCTTTGACCTTGCGGGATAAAAACGCCTTCAGCGGTTTATCGGGCGAAGAATTTAAAAAATGAAAATCATTTACGGTATCAGGAAAATAAAAAAATTCCGCCGGCCGGTAGCGGCGCTGGGTGTTTTCGACGGGGTGCATCTCGGCCACCGCAGGATCCTGGAATCCGTAGTGCGAAGGGCGCGCCGGGTTAAAGGCACCAGCCTGGTTTTGACTTTTTGGCCGCACCCGCAGGGCAAGGAAAGTCTTTATTCCCTGGCGCACCGTTTGAGGCTGATCGCCGAGCTGGGGGTGGAGGTTTGCGTTGTAGCGGATTTCGGAGGGAGTTTTCGCAGGGTCAGCGCGGATGATTTCATCGATAAAGTCCTGGTGAAAAAAATCGGTGTTTACGCGGTGCACGTGGGAAAAAATTTCCGTTTCGGTTACCGGGCTTCCGGAGACGCCGCGCTGCTGGTTTCCGAAGCCCAGAAATACGGGTTTAAGGTCAGGATTTTTCCGGTGTCCCGGTCCGGAATTATAACGGTCAGCAGCACCGCGATCCGGAGTCTTATAAAAAGATCCGAGATAAAAAAAGCCGAAAAACTTCTCGGCCGCCGGGTGAGCGTTCTGGGAACGGTGGTCCGCGGGAGCCGCCTGGGGAGGCTGATGGGGGTGCCTACCGCCAACATTAACCCGCATCACGAAGTAATTCCCCCGCCGGGTATTTACGCCTCGCGCATCGTTTTTTATAAAAAAGAATACCGCGGTGTTTGTTATATCGGCAGAAGGCCGACGATTGTTTCCCCGGACAGCCCGTTGCGCGTCGAAGTGAATATTTTCGATTTCCATAAAGATATCTACGGAAAAGTTCTCGAGATACAATTCGTGAAGATGATCCGGAAAGACCGGAAATTTAAAAATCTCGGGGAATTATCCGCCCAGATAGGAAAAGATATCGCCGCTTGCCGTAAAATTT
>JAQTRM010000014.1:18346-26864 GCA_028711825.1 Candidatus Omnitrophota bacterium
TACGAGAATTGATTTTTCCTTCCACAACCCGTAGAATTCTCTCTTCCATTAACCACAATGTGTTGTATTTGCGGTATTTAGGGATTTTTTTTCTTGACAATAGGGAGGATTTTATCTATACTTACTACATAAGTGGATAAAAGTGGAGCAAAGTGGAAGGATGAAAAATGTTCTACGGGGAGTTTGAACATTCCATAGACCGTAAAGGGCGCCTGATCATGCCGGCTAAATTCCGCGAAGTCGCCAAGAACCAATTCGTGGAAAAGTTCTTTGTTACGCGCGGTCTGGATAAATGTCTTTTTATGTTTTCCGAGGAGGAATGGCGTTCCCAGGAGAATAAATTTAAAGCGATGTCTTTTACAAAACAGCAGGCGCGTATTTTTAACCGCCTGCTTTTTAGCGGGGCGTTAGATGTTTGCCCGGATAAGCAGGGAAGGGTCCTCCTGCCGCAGTACCTGAAAGATTTCGCCCAGATCAGGAAGGATGTGGTGATTGTCGGGGTTTCCAACCGGATCGAAATCTGGTCAAAGGAATTGTGGCGCGATTTTTACGCCAACAGCCGGCAGTCTTTTGAAGAGATATCAGAAAAATTAATGGATGTATAAATGTTATCAGATGAGTTGCTGCATGTTCCGGTAATGCTGCAGGAGGTCCTGGAATACCTGAATCTTAAGCCGGGACAAACGATCGTGGATGCCACGATGGGGACCGGCGGGCATGCGCTGGAAATATTAAAAAGGATTACTCCGGGGGGGAGATTGATCGGGATCGACCGCGACGAGAATTCACTCGGGATTTGCCGTAAGAGGCTGGCGGAGTTCGAAGGGAGTGTCGAGTTCGCGCACGCCAATTTTTCCGATCTCGATGAAGTCCTTTCCGCCCGGGGGGTTGAAAAGATAGACGGCATTATTTTTGATCTCGGTATCTCAAGTTATCAGCTGCGCGATCCGCAAAGGGGTTTCAGCTTCCAGGAGGAGGGGCCGCTTGATATGCGCCTGGACCAGGATAGTTATATCTGCGCTTACGACCTGGTGAATAATCTTAACGAGAACGAGATCTCGCAGATGCTTTGGAATTTCGGGCAGGAACGCTGGCACAGCCGTATCGCCCGCCTCCTGGTCCAGGAACGCCGGAACGAGCCGATCTCTACCACCCGTCAGCTGGCGGATCTGGTGGTGCGGGCGATCCCGCATCGTTACCGCCGGAGTTATTACCGGATCCATCCGGCGACGCGCACCTTCCAGGCGGTTCGTATCGCCGTCAATCGCGAACTTGAGATTCTGGAAGGCACGGTCAAGAAAGCCGTTGATATTTTAAAAAAGCGGGCTAGAATATGTGTTATTTCATTCCATTCGCTGGAGGACCGGGTGATTAAACACACTTTTCGCGCGCTGAAAACCGAGGGATTACTTGAGATTATCACTGCTAAACCATTGACTCCCGCTCCCGGCGAAATGGATGCTAATCCTTCCAGCCGGAGCTCTAAATTCAGGGTTGCCGAAAGGATATGAATTAAATGAGACTGACTAAATTCTTTTCCGCGGTAGTATTCATAACATCCTTTTCTGTGCTCTATGTTTATCAGCAGAGCGAGATTTTCCGTCTGGCCTATCTCGGCCAGAAGAAGCAGGCCGTTTTTTCGGACCTCATGGATAAGAACACCGCTTTAAGGTACAGCATTAATAAGAACTCTTCCCTGGTAAATATCGGTGCGCGCATCAACAGCACCAATGATTTTCAGATGCCTGACAATTACCGTTTCGTAAAATTCGTTTCCTCTCCGGGCGGCTTGAGGCTGGCAAGCCGGCAGCACGCCTCCGAGGGGCTCTTGGCAAGGATTTTCAGCCTGAAACGGGAAGCCCAGGCAAAAACGATTAACCCCTAATACTAATTATTCCTAAAGGAAAATAGTGTATATCAGCAATTATCGCCGGAGATGTAAGGCGGTATTCTTGGTTTTTTTTATCCTCCTGCTGCTTTGCGTGGGCCGGCTTTTATTTATCCAGTTTTTCCGCGCAAACTACCTTACCGCAATTGCCAGGAAACAGCATAACAAGCTCATGGAGCTTGAGCCCCGGCGCGGGACGATCTATGATTGCAATCTCAAGGCCCAGGCGTTCAACATGTCCATGGATTCTCTTTATGCCGAGCCTAATATCATTAAAAATAAAGACCAGGTTGCGGAGGAACTTTCCGCGGTGCTCGGCCCGGACCGCCAGTATTTCCGCGAAAGGCTGAACCGCGATAAAGCTTTTATCTGGCTGGAACGCAAGCTTACCCCGGAAAAATCCGAAAAGGTCAAAAAATTTGGAATTAAGGGGCTGGGTTTTATCAAAGAGACCAAGCGTATCTATCCGAACAGCTATCTCGGCAGCCATATCATCGGTTTCAGCGGCATGGATAATATCGGGCTGGAAGGGATAGAGAGAAGCTATGACGGTTATTTAAGGGGAACTCCCGGATGGGCGATTTTCCTGCGCGACGCGCGCATGAGGAAACTTGATATCTGGGAGAAGATGGTCCTGCCCCAGGACGGCCTGGATGTGGTGCTCACGGTTGACGAAGTAATCCAGTATATCGCCGAAAGGGAGCTGGAAAAGGCGTTTTGCGATTTCCATGCCAAAGGCGCCAGTATCGTGGTGATGGATCCTTATACCGGAAGGATCCTGGCGATGGCGAACCGCCCCACTTATGATCTTAACGACCGTTCCGGGGTCAATAAAGACGCGATGCGCAACCGGGCAATCTGCGACCTTTTCGAGCCGGGATCGGTATTCAAGATTGTCACCGCCTCCGCCGCGCTGGAAGAGAAAAAAGTCAGCGAGAACGATGTCTTTTTCTGTGAAAACGGCGCTTACCGGGTAGGCGGGCGCATCCTGCACGACCATACCTCTCACGGCAACCTTACCTTCCGCCAGGTAATCGAGGAGTCCAGCAATATCGGGACGGTTAAGGTAGCCCAGATTCTGGGGCCGGATACCTTATACCGGTATATCAAGGCATTTGGTTTCGGGAACAAGACCGGGATAGACCTTGCGGGCGAGATCTCCGGGATAATCAGGCCGCCGCGCCTTTGGTCCAAGACCTCGATTACCGCGGTGCCGATGGGGCAGGAGGTGGGGGTGACCGCATTGCAGCTGGCCAGCGCGATTTCAGTGATCGCCAACGGCGGGCAGTTGATGAAGCCTTATATCATTGATTCGATACGCGATAATCAGGGCACTGTCATAAAACAGAATAAGCCGGTTTTTGTCCGCAAGGTGATTTCCGTAGATACCGCGATGAGGATAAAAAAGATCCTTACCGGCGTGGTGGAGGAAGGGACGGGGAGGCTCGGCAAAGTCCAGGGGTTCAGCGCCGCCGGAAAAACCGGGACCGCCCAGAAACTTGAACCTAACGGCAGTTATTCCCATAATAAATTTGTGGCTTCTTTTATCGGCTTCGCGCCTGCCGAAGATCCTCTGCTGGTAATCGTGGTCATGGTGGACGAACCGCATCCTTCTTATTTCGGGGGGGTGGTTGCCGCGCCGGTTTTTAAAAAAGTGGCCGGCGACGTCATTCGTTATTTAAAGGGAAACCAGATACCGGCGGAGGCGTCCAGATGACCAGAGTTTCCGGTTTGGCGGGGGCGCGCGGGATAACCGCGAATTCAAAAGATGTAAAAAAAGATTATATTTTTGTGGCGGTCCGGGGAAATTCCCTGGACGGCGGGCGCTTTATCGACGAAGCCCTCGCCCGGGGGGCGCGTTTGATTGTAGTCGATAAGGATATCTCGGACTTGAAAAAGAGCGCGCCGGGAGCGGGATTCCTGAAGACCGGTAATTGCCGGGAGTTTTTGGCGCGCGCCTCGCGGGAATTCTACGGCGACCCTTCCGCGAAGATGCGGATCGCCGGGATTACCGGGACCAACGGCAAGACTACCGTTTCTTACCTTATCGAAGCGATCGCCGCCGGGGGAGGTTATCCCTGCGGTGTGATCGGGACGATCAACTATCGTTTTAAAGGGAAAAAATTCGCCGCCGGGAATACCACCCCGGGGCCGGAGCGGGTGCAGGAACTGCTCGCGGGGATGCTCAAGGACGGGGTGAAATATTGCGCGATGGAGGTTTCTTCGCACGCTTTAGACCAGGGACGGGTGTCGGGAGTAAAATTCAGGAAAGCGATTTTTACCAACCTTACCCAGGATCACCTGGATTATCATAAGAATCTAAAGAATTATTTTCTGGCCAAGGCGAAACTTTTCCGCTCTTTGAGCGCCCGGAGCACGGCGATCATCAATAATGACGACGCCTGCGGCAGGAAACTTAAGCGTTTGACTGGCGCCGGGGTAATGACTTATGGTATCCGCAGGGATTCGGATGTCATGGCCCGGGATATCGTTTTCGGTATTGCCGGGACGGAATTCACTTTGGCCGTTCCGGGTAAGGCGCTCAAGATAAGAAGCCTTTTGGTGGGGCGCCATAATATTTACAACCTTCTTGCCGCAGCCTCCTGGGGGATTTCCGAAGGCTTCAAGCTTGAGGATATCAAGGCGGTTTTTGAGAAATTCAGGAAAGTCCCCGGGCGCCTGGAACCGGCCGGGAGAGGAAATGAAAAGCGGATTTTTGTAGATTACGCGCATACTCCGGACGCGCTTTTTAACGTGCTCGGAGCTTTAAGGCCCCTGGTTCAAGGAAGGCTTATTGTGGTTTTCGGGTGCGGAGGAGAACGGGACAAGCTTAAGCGCCCTTTAATGGGAAAGATCGCCACGGATCTTGCGGATTTCGCGATTATCACCAGCGATAACCCGCGTTCGGAAGACCCGGGAATGATTATTCGGGATATCCTTAAAGGAATCCGGAAACGTAATTATGCGGTGGCCGCCGACCGGAAGGAGGCGATCCGCAAAGGATTGCTGATGGCCGGCCGGGATGACTGTTTGCTGGTCGCCGGCAAAGGGCATGAGGATTATCAGGTGTTAAAAAATAAAAAATTGAAATTCAGCGATCGAAAGGTGATCAGTGAATGTTTAAAGTTGATGAAATAATTCAAGCGACAGGGGGAAGGCTGGTTCGAAAAGGGTCCGGCGATAAAGTTTCCGGCATCTCTACCGATACCCGGAGCCTTAAGTCTTCAGAGGCGTTTCTGGCTTTGAAAGGCGGGAATTTTGACGGGCATGATTTTATCGGCGAAGCGGTGAAGAAAAATTCCCGCTGCATTATCGTCAGCGAAAATCCGGGGCTTCCTCTTCCCGCCGCCGTCACGGTAATTTGCGTTAAAGATACCACCGTCGCCCTGGGGAGGATTGCCGCTTTCCAGAGGCAAAAGATCGGCCTGCCGGTGGTGGCGGTTACCGGCTCCAACGGCAAGACTACCGTCAAGGAGATGATTTCCTGGATCCTTGCGGCGGACCGCCGGGTGCTTAAAAACGAAGGCACAAAAAATAACCAGGTCGGCCTTCCGCAGACATTGCTCCGGCTCAGTAAAAAAGATGATCTGGCGGTAGTGGAGATCGGGACCAACCATTTCGGGGAGGTGGATTATCTTTCCCGGATCGCCGGGGCCAATATCGGCGTTATTACCAATATCGGTCCGAGCCACCTGGAATTCCTGAAAAATTTATCCGGCGTTGCCCGGGAAAAAAGCGCTTTGCTTTCGAATCTCGCGCATCCCGCGATCGCCCTGCTTAACAACGACGATCCGATGCTGCGGAAGATGATTTGCTCCGGCATGAAAATCAATTCCCGCATACCCCGGTCTAAATACCGGGGCATGCTTAGAATTGATACTGAGCCGTGTCCGTCTCTGGCGGGTAATTTATGCGGCGAAGGTATAAAAAATATCTTTACTTACGGCGTCCGCCAAAAGAGCGATTTTTCCGCTTCCGGCATCAAGGTAGAGAGAGGGAAGCTGAGGTTTGAGGCAGGCTCAAAACACATTTTTGAATTATCCACACCCGCTCCGCATAACGTTTATAACGCTTTGGCGGCGATCGCGGTTTGCAGGATTATGGGTATGAGCTATCCGGCGATCAAGAAGAGGCTGGCGGCATTCAAGTTTCCCGGGGGCAGGTTCCGCCCTTTTATCCTTAGGGGAGTGGATTTTATAGACGATACTTATAATTCCAACCCTCTTTCGATGGGGGAGGCTTTAAATACCCTGGGCGCCCTTAAGTGCAGGGGAAGAAAAATACTGGTAATGGGCGATATGCTTGAATTAGGGAGGGAAAAAGAGTTATTGCATCGGCAAATCGCTTGGAGTATAACTAATAATTGTGATTTGCTGGTGGCGGTAGGCGGGTTGGCCCGGATTACCGCTTTTGCCTGCCGGAAACGAGGGTTTGATAAAAATAATATATTCTGCTGCGCCGATTCCGCAGAGGCCAGGGATTTATTGTTCGGCGCGATATCCGTTAAGCCGGGCGACCTGGTCCTGGTCAAAGGTTCGCGCTCGATGAAAATGGAAGAGGTTTTTAAGGTTTAATGCTCTATCACCTTCTGTATCCCTTCAGGGACTGCATTTCTTTTTTTAATATTTTCCGTTATATTACTTTCCGCGCGGCAATGGCGGCGCTCACCGCTTTTTTGTTAAGCCTGATTTTTGCGCCCTTATTGATCCGGAAGCTGAAGGAAATGAAAGTCGGCGAGAGGATCAATAAAGCCGACAGCCTCAGGCTGGACGACCTGCATCAGCACAAGCAGAGCACCCCCACGATGGGGGGGATCCTGATCCTGGGGGCGGTGGTTTTTTCCACCCTGCTCTGGTCGGATATCAGCCAGCAGTGCGTCTGGATAGTTTTATTCAGCACCATCTGGCTGGGGGTGACCGGTTTTGCCGACGATTACCTGAAGCAGGTAAAAAAGAAAGCTCTCGGTTTGTCCCCCCGCCTGAAGTTTGCCAGCCAGGTGCTCCTGGGCATCATCCTCGGTTTGATCCTTATTTACAGCGGACATGATGTTGGATTGGAGATTCCTTTCTTAAAAGGGGTCAACTTCAACCTGGACGGGCTTTATATTATTTTCGTGATATTGGTGATCGCCGGTTCTTCCAATGCCGTTAACCTTACCGACGGCCTGGACGGCCTGGCGATCGGTATCGTAGTGATGGTGGCGGCCGCCTTCAGCGTGCTTTGTTACGTATCCGGGAATTTTAATTTGAGCGGTTATCTTCTTATTCCTTATATTAAAGGTGCGGGAGAACTGGCGATTTTCTGCTCCAGCATCGTGGGGGCGGGTTTGGGTTTTTTATGGTTTAACTGTTACCCGGCAAGCATTTTTATGGGGGATATCGGTTCCCTGGCCCTGGGAGGGGCGATCGGGACGGTAGCGTTATTGATCAAAAAAGAAATCCTCCTGGTGATCGTCGGAGGGATATTTGTCCTGGAGGCGCTTTCAGTGATCCTCCAGGTGGGGTCCTATAAACTTACCAAAAGGCGCATCTTTAAGATCGCTCCTTTGCACCATCATTTTCAGTTTTTGAATTGGCCGGAAAATAAGGTAATCGTGAGGTTCTGGATTATCGCCAGCTTGCTCGCTTTGTTTACTCTCCTTACCCTGAAGATCCGTTAATATTTTTTAGGCGGGGTGCGGGAGGCCGGATTTAAATTATGCGCAACGTCGATTATTTCAAAGGTAAAAAAGTTCTTGTCGTGGGATTGGCGCGTTCGGGTGTTGCCTGCGCCAGGCTTCTCTGCGGCCTGGGTGCGGAAGTTACGGTTACCGATATCAAAGATGATGTCAGGACCCGCCAGGCAGCCGGGATGCTTGATCCGCATAAGGTAAGGATAGAACTGGGGAGCCATAACCGCGATACGGTGCTGCGGGCGGATCTGGTGGTGGTATCCCCGGGAGTTCCCGCGGATTCCTTGTGCGTAAAATGGGCGCATGAAGCGGGGCGTCCCGTAATCGGGGAAGTGGAAGCGGCCGCCATTCTTTGCCCGGCGCGGATCGTAGCGGTAACCGGTTCCAACGGCAAGACTACCGTTACCACCCTGATCGGCAAGGTCCTGGAAGCGGATAAAAGAAAGGTTTTCGTCTGCGGCAATATCGGCAATCCTTTTTGCGGCGAAGTCGAAAAAATGGGGCCGGATGATTTCGCGGTCCTGGAGATAAGTTCCTTTCAGCTGGAAACGATCAAAACTTTTAAGCCCGAGGTTGCCCTTATCTTGAACCTTACACAAAACCATCTCGACCGTTACCCGGGTATGCGGGAATACCTGGATGCCAAGAAACGTATCTTTATGAACCAGGACCGCGGGGATTTTCTGGTGGTTAATGCCGATGACCCCGTTTTAAAAGCTGTTTCAAGCGAAGCGCTTTCCAAGGTTATTTTTTTCTCCAGATACGGCAGGGCAAACCCGAATTACGGAGCGGTTGAGGCGGTAGCCGGGATCCTCGGGGTGAGCCCGCAGGTTTACGAAAAGGTCTTTGCGGGGTTTAAAGGGATCGAGCACCGCATGGAAGAGGTCGGGGAGACCCGGGGCGTAACATTTATTAATGACTCCAAGGCTACTACCGCCGATTCGGCGGTCTGGGCGATC
>JAQTRM010000066.1:0-4122 GCA_028711825.1 Candidatus Omnitrophota bacterium
TTATTGGTAACCGGCATACGCCGGTCGCGGCCGAAGGCCTTGGGGGTAATCTTAATCCCCGGAGGGGCCTGACGGCGTTTGTATTCATTTTTGTCGACCATCGTGACAGTCTTACGCACGACCGATTCGCTAAAGCCCGAGGCGACAATCTCCCTTAAAGATTTATCCTCTTCAACATAAGCCTTAAGGATTCCGTCCAGGACATCATAAGGAGGCAAAGTATCCTGGTCTTTCTGACGGGGCTTGAGTTCGGCGGTGGGAGCCTTGGTTAGCACCTCTTGAGGGATGACTTTATGGATTGAATTCCGGTAACGCGATAAACCATAAACCAATGTTTTCGGCACATCTTTTATTACCGCCAGGCCTCCGGCCATATCTCCATAAAGAGTAGCGTAACCGGTGCTCATCTCCGATTTATTACCGGTAGCCAGGACCAGCCAGCCGAATTTATTGGAAAAAGCCATCAGAATATTCCCTCTGATGCGTGCCTGGAGGTTTTCTTCGGCGGTATCGCGCCCCATACCGGCAAAATAAGGTTTAAGCGCCGAAAGATACTCCCGGAACAAACCTCCTATCGAAATCGTAATACACTTAATCTTTAAATTTTCCGCCAGGGCTAAGGCATCTTTACGCGATCGGCTTGAGGTATATTCCGAAGGCATAAAAATACCGGCAACATTTCCGCTGCCCAAGGCGTCAACCGCCAGGGCCGCTACCAAAGAAGAATCTACCCCCCCGCTTAACCCGATGATCACCTTTTGAAAACCGTTTTTTACAACGTAATCCTTGAGTCCTAAAACCAACGCCTGGTAAATTTCGGCAACCGGAGACAAAGGCTCAGGCTTGCGGATCTTCCCAAGGCTGTTTTTTTCTGTAATCTTAAACTCCGGAATATCGATCCGGTTCCGGGTAAGTACGGGTTTACCCGCCGGCACCTTCAGGTCCCTGATTAACAACTCTTCCTTGAATGCCTGCGCCCTGGCAATAATTTTCCCCCGGGGATCGACAATCATGCTCTGGCCGTCAAAAACTAATTCATCCTGTCCGCCGACAAGGTTGGCATACACCACAAAAACTCCGTTAGCCCTGGCTTGCTTTGCGATTACCGCCTGCCTTTCCTTCAGCTTGGAGGCGTAATAAGGTGAACCGTTAATATTCAGGATTAATCTTGCCCCCGCTTCCGCCTGGATCTTTGTCGGGCCTTCGGGATACCAGATATCCTCGCAGATATTCACCCCGAATGAAAAACCCGCGGCGGAAAAAACAAGAGGCGCGGCTCCGGGGGAAAAATAACGTTTTTCGTCAAAAACTCCGTAATTAGGCAAAAAGATCTTATGATAAACCCCTCTAACCCTCCCGCCATAGATCACCGCGGCGGCATTATAAGTTTTTTTGGCCGTTCCGGAAGCAAAACCCAATACCGCGATCATACTTTTTTTGACCTCTCCGGCCAATTCTTTCAAGGTATCGGTATTGTCACTGATGAATTTCGGCTTTAAAAGAAGATCTTCGGGGGGGTAACCGCAAAGCGCAAGTTCCGGAAAACAAACGATATCCGCTTCGGCGCGCTCCGCTTCTTTAAGATACTGCAGAATCTTGGCGGCGTTTCCGCTTAAATCGCCGACCACAGAATTGATTTGCGCGATTGCTACGCGCAGCGGGACGCTGCTCTTCATTTTTTCTTAGACCTTATTTCTTTTGCTAAAATGATTGCCTCGGCTACTTCACGCATGGATTTACGCATATCCATGCTTTGCTTCTGGATCAAGCGGTAAGCTTCAGAGGGAAGGATATTAGCCTCCTGGGAAAGGATGTCTTTTGCCCTTTCAACCAGTTTGCGCGTAGTTAAAGCCTCTTCAGCTGAACGCGCCCTTAAATCCAATTCGGCATTCTCAATGGCAATCGCAGCCTGGTTAGCCAGTGCGGTTAGGATATCCAGTTCATGTTTGGAAAATTTATGTTTTTTAGAGGTATAGCAGTTCAAAGCCCCGATCACCCGGCCTTTTACCGCCAGCGGTACACAAGCCAGAGAACAAAGCCCCTCTTTTTTGGCAATATCCCGATTGAGATAACGCGGTTCCGCTTTAACATCCTCTACACAAATAGGCTTATTGTTTTGCGCCACTACCCCGGCAATTCCCTCTCCCAGGATAATATTAGGTTTTTTATTATAAGCCTCGGAAATCGACTGGGTAGCCCTCACGACAAGCTCTTTTTTATCCGGATCCAGCAGCATCAAAGAAGAAATCTTGGAATTCATAATCTCGGCGGTTACCTGGACTAAGAGCCGCAGTAATTCTTCCAGATACATCCCTGAAGTAATAAGGTTGGCGACCTTTGAGATCGCTTCGATCTGCTTAATGTAAATTTTAAAATTATCCTTTTTTTTGGTTGCCATATCTCCTCTTTTCTAAGAATTTCTTTATCCTGGCTAAAGCTTCTTTTAGATTGTCAAAACTGGAGGCATAAGAAATCCTGATATACCCTTCGCCGTAAGGTCCGAAAGCGGTTCCCGGGACAACCGCGACCTTTTCTTCATCCAGTAATTTACGCGAAAACTCCATTGAAGACAACCCGGTGCCCTTGATCGAGGGAAAAAGATAAAAAGCCCCCTGCGGCCTGGAACATTCAAGCCCCAGGAGATTAAGTTCGCCGGTCATGAATTCACGCCTGCGCCGGTATTCGCGTTTCATCTGTTCCACCGAATTCTTGGCGCTTACTAAAGCCTCTGCGGCAGCCATCTGGCTGGTAATCGAAACGCACATGATCGTATATTGATGGATCTTGGTCATTGCCGAGATAATTTCTTCCGGTCCGCAGGCGAAACCTACGCGCCACCCGGTCATCGCGTATGCCTTGGAAAAACCGTTGAGGTATAAAGTATTGGCCTTGGCTCCAGGCAGGGTCGGGAAAGCGGTATGCTCGAAATCATAAGTCAAATCCCCATAAACTTCGTCGCAGATACACAATATATTATTTTTCAAAAGAATCTTGTTAATCTCTGAAAGTTCGTTCCGGCGGTAAGAAACGCCGGTAGGGTTGGTCGGATAATTCAGGATAATCGCCTTCACCCTGGGATCAATATTCTTCTTTAAGATTTCCGGGGTAACCTTAAATCCGGACCGGGAGGTATCAAGATAAACCGGACGGCCTCCTGCCAGTTCGGTCATCGGGCCGTAGGAAACATAACTGGGCACCGGAATCAATATCTTATCCCCGGGATTAATGATCGCCCTTAACGAAAGGTCGAGCGCTTCGCTTACCCCGACGGTAATTAAAATCTGGCTATCCGGGCAGTATTCCAGGCCGTATCTGTTCTTTAAATAACGCTGGATACCCAGGCGCAGTTTATAAAGGCCCTTATTCGAGGTATAGCTGGTAAAACCCTGTTCCAGGGAATAGATCCCCGCTTCACGGATCTGCCAGGGAGTAACAAAATCCGGTTCCCCCACTCCCAGAGATATCACATCCTCCATCCCCAGCACCAGGTCGAAAAATGCCCGGATGCCGGAAGGCTGCATAATTTGGACTTTTTTAGAAATAATATTCTTCATTTCAACGATAAACTATAGTTATAAACGATGGCTGAAAGCTGATAGCTGAAGGCTGACAGCTTAATATGATATTGCAATCCTCTTATTCTCTTCCGGTTTATGTTTCAAGATCACACCGTCTTCTTTATATTTCTTCAACAGGAAATGTGTTGCGGTACCGCGCACATGTTCCAGGCAGGAAAGTTTTTCCGCCACGAAATTCGATACGGTCCGTAAATTCTTCCCTTCAATTACCACCAGCAGGTCATAAGTCCCGCTGATAAGGTAACAACTGGTAACCTCCGGAAAAGAATAAATGCGTTCGGCGATCTTATCAAACCCCAAATCCTTCTGCGGAACGATATTTACCTCGATTAACGCCCTGACCTCAGAGTCATTCTCCCTTACTAATTCACGGTTGATCACCGCTTTATATTTTAATATTACACCTTCTTTTTCATATTTCTTGACCGTTTTTTTGATATCCGCGGGTTTCTTGCCGGTCATTTTGGAGATATCCTCCGGGCTCATCCGGCCGTCTTTTTCCAGAATTTCTAAAATTTCGTCCATTTTTATGCTCCTTTAATGA
>JAQTRM010000066.1:4222-6047 GCA_028711825.1 Candidatus Omnitrophota bacterium
ATCCCATGCACGCCTTAAATGAAAGATTAATGATATTTATTTGCTGTGTATAGGTAATTTATGATATTGATTGGATTATATACCACTAAACTGGGGGGGTCAAGGGGATATTGCCTTCCAGCTATCAGCCATCGGCTTTCAGCTGTCAGCAAAAACAAAACCGGTTCAGCAGTTATCAATCTGTTTATGTTTTTTTACTTTGGTTGTAGCTGAAAGCTGAGCGCTGATGTCTGACAGCTGAACATCATGGCAAGAATTATTTTCTTGAGAAAACACCGAGTTGACGGCCTTCTATCCCAACTCTTCCGGATGATGTTTGACTACCCTGGCATCAACCATATAAATAATGTCTTCGGCAATATTAGTGGTATGATCGCAGATCCTTTCCAGGTAACGCGCGATCAGCAACAGGGCCACCGCGCGGTCGGCGGTCTTAGGGTCGCGCCCGAGATACTCATCTACAATTTCATCCTGCACGAGATTCCGCAGGCGGTCGGCTTCGGCATCCGTCAAAACCACTTTCCGGGCAAGCTGAGAATCTCTTTTCACAAACGCATCTATCGCATCACGCACCATTTCCTGCGCTACCTGCGAAAGCTTGGGAATATCAATTAAAGGCTTAAGCAGCGGCTTATGCATCAAATCCAGGGATCTTTGGGCGATATCCAAAGCGATATCGGCAATCCTTTCCAGCTCCGAATTAATTTTCATACCGGTAGAAATATACCTTAAATCCCCGGCCATCGGCTGGTAACGCGCGATAAGGTCAATACATTTCTCGTCAATCAACAGCTCAAGCTCATCAATACGGTTGTCGTTATCGATTACTTCCTGCGCCAGCCCCTCATCCCTGTTCTTTAATGATTCCACGGACTTAAATATCGCCTCCTGGGCGAAGGTCGCCATTTTCATTATATCCTTATGTAATTCTTTTAATTCTTCGTCTAAATGCCTCAGCATTGAGTACCTCCAGTTTTTTATCTAACGAGACCTTGAGAGTGCGCTAAAATTGTCGAAGAGAATTTTAAGCGCGGTTACGAAACAAAGCAAACATCTCCGGTTTTTATGCAACGCAATTACCCAAACCTTCCGGTAATATAAGCCTCTGTCTTTTTATCCCGGGGAGCGGTAAAAATTTCCTGCGTTTTTCCGAATTCAACCAGTTCCCCAAGAAGGAAAAATCCTGTATAATCGGAAACGCGCGCCGCCTGCTGCATATTATGCGTCACGATCACGATGGAGTAATCCTTTTTCAGTTCCAGGATTAACTCTTCTATTTTGGCGGTTGAGATAGGATCCAGACTGGCGCAAGGCTCATCAAACAGGATAACCTCCGTTTCCACTGCCAGGCAGCGGGCGATGCATAAACGCTGCTGCTGCCCCCCGGAAAGCCTTAAGGCGCTGTCTTTCAGCCGGTCTTTGACTTCTCCCCAGATCGCCGCTTTCTTCAAAGAATCCTCGACTTTTTGTTCGATAAAATCCCTGTCTTTTATCCCGTTCACCTTTAAACCGTAACTGATATTCTCGAAAATGCTTTTCGGAAAAGGGTTGGGCTTCTGAAAAACCATCCCCACCCTCCTGCGGATATCCACCGCGTCCACCAGGCGGCTGTTAATTTCAAGATCATCCAGAAAAATCCTGCCGGAAAGAACAGTATGCGGAACAAGTTCGTTCATCCGGTTAAAAAGACGGATAAAGGTCGATTTACCGCAGCCGGAAGGCCCGATCATCGCGGTAACTTTATGGGCATAAACATCCAAATTAACATTTTTAAGGGCTTGGGTTTTCCCGTAGAAAAAATCCACGTTTTCAGCCCTCATTTTTA
>JAQTRM010000067.1:0-2391 GCA_028711825.1 Candidatus Omnitrophota bacterium
ATCTGGATATCCTGCCAGGAGAGCTGGTCATCCCCGGCGGCCTTAAAGACTGCTTCTTTGGCGGCGAATCTTCCTGCCAGGTGCTGGTAAAACGAAACTCTGGTTCTGGCATTTTTTATTTCCAGCGGGGTGAAAACACGGTTTAAAAAATCCTCCCCCCATTTTTCCACTGCCTGGCGGATTCGCCTTACTTCGGTTATATCTACCCCGGTTCCTATCATTTTACCTGATCAGTCTGCGCATCTGCCGCACCGCTTCCGGAAGGCCGATATAAACAGATTTGCAAATAATAGAGTATCCGATATTTAATTCATAGATTCCCTCAATGCCGGCGACTTGTCCGGCATTGGCGTAATCCAGCCCGTGTCCGGCATTTACGGTCAGCCCTCTGGTTCTGGCGTAACGCGTGGAATTTACCAGCTGGCGGAAAAATTTATTCTTTTCCTTTGCGGGTTCCGCCAGGGAATAACGTCCGGTGTGCAGCTCGATGATTTCCGCTTCGCTCCGGAATGCCGCTTCAATCTGTTCTTCGTCCGGGTCGATAAAAAGGCTTACCCTGATCCCGCGGTTTTTAAGTTTTTTTACCGCCCGGGAGACCGGGTTGAACCGCTTTACTACATCCAGCCCTCCCTCAGTGGTAAGTTCTTTCCGTTTTTCCGGCACAAGGGTCGCCTGGTGCGGCCTGATGCGGCAGGCGATTTCCAGTATCTCCGGGGCAATCGACATCTCCAGATTAAAAGCGCCCCCGATATCTTTGCTCAGGAGTTTTACATCCCGGTCCTGGATATGGCGGCGGTCTTCCCTGAGGTGAGCGACAATGCTGTCGGCCCCGGCGCACCTGGCCAGAAAAGCCGCGTAAACCGGGTCGGGGGTGTTACCGCCCCGTGCCTGGCGCAAAGTAGCTACATGGTCAATATTCACGCCTAGTTTGGGCATGGTTTTATGCTCCTTCGCCCTTGACGTAAAACCAGATGATTACCGCCAGAAAAAAAGAGATCAATTTCAACCAGGGGTGAATGGAAAGCGAACGGATAGAATGCAGGAAGATATCTTTAGGTATTTTATTTATTTTCATTTTCTTTTAGGAGTTCTTTTATTTTTGTTTCCAGCTGTACCGGACCGAGGTCTTTATAAAATCTGCCGCGGTGGATGACTGAGATGTCATGTCTTTCTTCCGAAACCACGATAATAATGGCATCGGTTTCTTCGCTTAAGCCCAGGGCCGCCCGGTGCCGCGTTCCGAATACCCGGCTTAATTCCTGTCCTAACGCCAGAGGGAAGATGCATCCGGCCGCGGCGATCCGGCCGCGGCTGATAATCAATCCTCCGTCGTGCAGCGGATTATTGGGGGTAAAGATCGCTTCGATAAGGTCGGCGCAGACGCGCGAATCGATCGCTTCCCCGCTCTGGATAAAAGCGACCAGCGAATCATTCTTTTCAATCGCGATCAGGGCGCCCAGTTTATTTTTTATAAGGTTCTCGCAGCCTTCCACTACCTGCCTGCCGAGGATAATAATATCTTCTTCTTTCAGGATGTTCCTGAAGATCTGGCGTTTCCCGAGCTGGGCCAGACCCATGCGGATTTCCGGATGGAAGATGATTAGTATCGCGATGACCGATATCCCGAAGAGTTTTTCAAAAATCCACTTCAAAACCACAAAATCAAATCTTTGAAAGATCAGGAAGGCCAGCAGGAGTATGATAATTCCTTTTAAGGCCTGCAAGGCGCGCGTACCCTCGAAAAAAAGCATAATCTGGTAAATTAAATACCAGAGGATAACGATTTCAACCGCCGGTTTCCAGTAGAGGGCGATATTATGCATGGGAATTTTTCACCGTTTCCATCATTTTTAAAGACAGTTTGACCGTTTTTACGTCGTGTACCCGCACGATATGGGCTCCCCGTTCGGCTGCCATAAGGCAGGCGCACGCGGTGCCCAGATCCAGCGCCGCGGGGTTTTTCCCCAGGGTTTTAGCGATAAAATTCTTCCGCGAAGGTCCGATCAGCAGCGGCTTGCCCAGGGCTTTGAATGCTTCCAGGTGTTTGATGACCGCGAAGTTATCCTCTCTGGTTTTAGCGAAACCTATCCCGGGGTCGATCACGATTTTTTCGGGCCGCACCCCCGCTTCCTGCGCCGATTCCACCGCTTTTTTCAGGTGATCCGATATTTCTTCGATCAGGCAGCGGTAACGGGCCATGCGCTGCATGTTTACCGGTTTGCCGAGCATATGCATGATTACTACCGCGGATTTATAGCGCGCGGCAAGTTTTGCCATGCGCCTGTCGCGTAAACCTGAAATATCGTTGATCATCTGCGCCCCCGCTTCCAGGGCCGCCTTCGCCACTTCCGGTTTATCGGTATCTACCGAGACGGGGACCGTGATTTTTTT
>JAQTRM010000067.1:2491-5995 GCA_028711825.1 Candidatus Omnitrophota bacterium
CCGTAAGGGTCTACCTTGATTTTTTGCATTATCCCTTTTATTTCTTTTTCGCCGCAAAAACGGAGGATACGCATTTTTTCAGGTAAGATCGCTTTTTTCGATTCCCAGTATCTTTTTTACCTCCTGGCCGCTTAATACTTCTTTTTCCAGGAGGGTATTGGAGAGGAGTTTAAGTTTTTCCAGGTTATTTCCCAATAATTCCAGGGACCTGCTGTAGGCATTATCGATGATTTGTTTTACCTCTTCGTCGATAAGGTGCGCTGTTTGTTCGCTGTAATTTTTTTCTTCCATGATATCGCGCCCCAGAAAAACCATTCCTTCTCTTTTGCCCAGGGTGAGGTTCCCCAGTTTCTCGGACATTCCGAACTGGGTAACCATGCGCCTGGCCATGGCGGTAGCCACTTCCAGGTCGTTTTGCGCCCCCGTGGTTACTTCGTTTAAATTCAATTCTTCAGAAGCCCTTCCTCCCAGGATCATGGTGATTTCAGCCAGCAGTTCTTTCTTTGTCCAGTAGTGCCGGTCTTCCAGCGGAGGGGTAAAGGTGTATCCGCCGGTCAGTCCGCGCGGGATGATGGAAACTTTCTTTAAAGGGTTGACCTCCGGCAGGAGCAGCGACAAAAGAGCGTGTCCCGACTCATGTAAAGAGGTAATTTCCTTTTCTTTCTTGGACATGATATGGCTTTTCTTTTCCGGGCCCATCAGCACCCTTTCGACCGATTTGTCGAAATCAATCTCTTCTACCGCTTCCTTGTTGTTGCGGGCGGCCATCAACGCCGCTTCATTACAAAGGTTTGCCAGGTCGGCTCCGGAAAACCCGGGGGTTTGGCTGGCTACGGATTTTAAATCCACCGTTTCGGCAAGTTTGATCTTGCGCGTGTGCACTTTAAGTATTTCTTCCCGCCCCTGGATATCCGGCAGGGTGATGATGATATTACGATCGAATCTTCCCGGGCGCAGGAGCGCCGGGTCCAGAGTATCCGGACGGTTGGTAGCGGCAATCAGGATCAATCCCTGTTGTCCGTCAAATCCGTCCATTTCGACTAACAACTGGTTTAAAGTTTGTTCACGCTCATCGTTTCCGCCGCCGATCCCGGAAAAACGCAGGCGTCCTACCGCGTCGATCTCATCGATAAAGATAATCGCTCCTTTTCCCGATACGATCCCCGCCTTGCGCCCCTGTTCGAATAAGTCCCTGACCCTGCTGGCACCTACCCCTACGAACATCTCTACGAAATTCGATCCCGAGATGCTGAAAAACGGAACATTGGCTTCACCCGCCACCGCGCGCGCGATAAGGGTTTTCCCGCATCCGGGAGGGCCCACCAGAAGGACTCCTTTGGGTATCTTGCCCCCCAGTTTCTGGAATTTCTTGGGGTCTTTCAGGAATTCGATCACTTCTTTCAATTCTTCTTTCGCTTCATCTACCCCCGCCACATCGTTAAAAGTCGCTTTTTCGTTGTTGCTCTGGATTTTGGATTTGACTTTTCCAAAGGACATGATCCGCGTCCCCAGCTGTTCTCCGCGGGCCGCCATCATCCACCAGAAAAATATCAATAACAATATCGGCCCGAGGTTTAACAATAGCGAGATCCAGAATGTCCGGGCGGGCTTGATCTCAAAATCCTTGAGATTCTGCCGCATCAGGGATAGCATCTCCGGGTCGTTGTCCGGCATGTTAACGAAGAATTTGGAGTTATCTTTAAGTTCTCCCTGCAGAAGGCTTTCGGTTTTGCTTAATTTTACGATACTTTCCGGGTTATCCTTCAGGGTGCGGTAGAATTGGCTGTAAGTAATCTCTTTGGGCACTCCTCCTACGGAAAAATTATTGAATGAATTAAAAAGCATGATCAGGAGGAAAAAGATCAGCACCCAGCCGATAGGAAAACGTTTCATGATGTTGTTTTTACTGGATTTATGTTTTTTTTCCGCAGCCATATATTTCTCCGGTTAGTAAGGAACTTGGATGGTAAGTTAGGTTTTTATTATATCCTCAAAAAAAGTAAAATCAAGTCTTTTATGGGAGGCGTTTATGGAAAATGAGGTATTTTTTCGACTTTTGAGCGTAAATTCCCTTCGGGAGGTCTACGATCGAGCCGGTTTTGCGGCAAAATAACAGGTCTTCCAGTTCTTTGATGTGGCGAAAAGTTATCCGGCGCGTATCCCCCTGGATTTCGCGGATCGCCTGCCGCAGCCTGAGGCGCAGGATTGCCGGGTGCAGTCTCGAGTTTGTTTGCAGGTCTATTTTTTTCGACGCCCCTCTGTTTTTACGGGAGATTTTCTCGAGGTATTCATAATCGCAGGAGACGCTCTCCGCCAGTCCGGCGAGAACCCCGGTAATATTGGGATTATATTTTTTCTTAAGCAGGGGTATCAGGTGGCGGCGGATCCTGTTGCGCATAAATAAGTCTTTGCGGTTCGTGGGGTCGATACGCGGCCTGACCTTATTTCTTTTTAAAAAAGATTCGATCTGCAGGCGTGAAGTTTCAAGCAGCGGTCGGATAAAAATTTTACCCCGGATCGTTCTTTTTGCGGCGATCCCGGAGAGGCCGGAAAGTCCGGTCCCGCGCAGGATACGCATCAACACGGTTTCAGCCTGGTCGTCGAGGTTATGCCCGAGGGCGATTTTTCCGGCTTTTACCGCCTCGGCGGTCCGTATAAGGAAATCCTGTCTTTTGCAGCGCAGTAATTCTTCCAGAGAACCTTTTCTTTTATTCAGGCCCGCCAGGCGCTCCGCAGTTACGGGGATACCGAGCTTTTTTCCTATTTTTCTTACGAAATCGGCGTCTTTTGAGGAACCTTTACGTATGCCGTGGTCCAGGTGCGCGATATGCAGGGTTATCCCCATGCGGCTTCGTAAAGAACAGAGGTTTAAAAGCAGGGCAAGCGAATCCGGCCCCCCGGAAACCGCTACCAGCACTTTTTCCCCGTTCTTGAGGAGAGAATATCGATTTACTGTGTTCAGGAATTGGCTGATCATTATTTTATTTTAACACAAAAATACGGAAATCGTAACCGCTTTTCCTGGTTAAATTTAAAATTGACTTTAAACGGATTAAAGTGTAAATTAGTCGCAATGGCTCGCGGAATCGTCACACATCAGGAAAGAAAGATCGTCCTGGGTAATTTTATTTCTCTCACTACCCTGCAGGGTATCAGTTATATCCTGCCGATTATCGTGCTGCCCTACCTTATCCGGGTGATCGGGATCGATAAATTCGGGCTGATCGCCTTCGCGCAGAGCCTTGTCCAGTATTTTATGATCCTTACGGATTACGGCTTCAGCCTTTCGGCCACCCGTTCAATGGCTCTCATCGGGGAACATAAGAAAAAAGTAAGCGCGATGTTCTCTTCGGTGATGACGGTAAAATTCATCTTTGCCGCTTTAAGCCTGGTTATCCTTTGCCTGCTGATATATATTGTTCCCCGTTTTAAAGAAAGCTGGCCGGTTTATCTTTTGTCTTTCGGGACGGTGATCGGGAGCACGCTTTTTCCGGTATGGTTCTT
>JAQTRM010000015.1:0-19063 GCA_028711825.1 Candidatus Omnitrophota bacterium
GAGCGGGCAGCTGAAGAAAAGCGTGCTGCGTTTTCTGGAACAGCCGGAGATAAAAAAGCTTTATCACCGCATCGAGAAAGACGATAAGAATTTCGGAAGAATATTTGTGCATTTTAGATACTGATTTCAGCCGTCAGCTTTCAGCGGTCAGCTTTCAGCAAAGGCAGAAGATCAGTAGGTAGTAGTTAGTAGGTAGAATGTAGGTAAAACCAAAAGCAATAGTCAGTAGGTAGTAGTTAGTATGTAGCATGTAGGGAAAACCAAAAAGCAATAGTCGGTAGATATATTTTATACTATCTACTGCTATATACTGGTTTTCTTGTATTCTACCTACCGTATTCTATATTCTGTTTCTTCGTTCTTAGCTGAAGACTGATAGCTGACGGCTGAAGGCTGAGAGCTGATGACTGAAAAATAAGCATAATAATGCTGGACAAATTATGAATCTGTGTTAGACTTACAGAGTAGTGAATAAAGGATTAGAAGTTTGTAGGCCGCGAGGTTTAAAAATCTAACCTTCGCGGTTTTTATTTTCTGCCGTTCTCGGGTAAAGATACGCAATTATGCTTATCCTGCCTGGGGCGGTGGTGAGAAAGCCCGTAACATGAGCTTAGTCGAGCCGCCATTATTTACTAAAATTTAGAGGGAAGGAGGTAGTGAATAATGGCAAAAGGCAAAGTGAAATGGTTTTCTGACCAGAAAGGTTTCGGGTTTATTACCCCTGAATCCGGAAGCGATGTGTTTGTTCATCACAGCGCGATCCAGGGTGAAGGATATAAATCTTTAGCTGAGGGTCAAGAGGTGGAGTTCAACATTGAAAAAGGACCCAAGGGCGAACAGGCTACGAATGTAGTTAAACTGTAAGCTGGACCTGGTAAAACAGCCTGGCGTCTAGAATCTAGATGCCAGGCTGTTTTTTTTACGCACAGGCGTACACCGGCGTAATTCATTATAAACGCCGGGTGTTGTGTAGTGCAAGCGCGCACCCGCGCAAGATGCCCTTCTGGGGCAGAGAGGAAAAAATGAATACGGGAAAGATCAAGAAGATAGTCCGCGAGAGGGGATTTGGTTTTATCGACGATACCGACGGCAGAGAGGTGTTCTTCCACCAGAACGCGCTTTCTGAAGTAAAATTCGAAGATTTGAGCGAGGGGCAAACGGTTTCTTATGATGTTGAAAAATCCGACAAAGGGCCGCGGGCTTTGAATTTGCGCGCAGCTTAAAATTCTTTTGAATTAAGAAAAAAAGAGTATAATATATAGCTATGTGTAAAGAGATAGAAGTCAAGGACGAAATCGATTGCGGCAAGTGCAGCAAACAATCGGATTGCTGCCGGATGGGCGCCTGGATCGATCTGGAGGAAGCCAAGAGGATCCTTGAGAGCGGGATCAAAGGGGATTTTTTTCACCTGGAGATCGACAAGGAATTTCCTTCCGGGTATAAGGTGGGCACCAGCTATGAAGATGAACAGTGTGTCTTCCTGGATACCGACGGCCTCTGCAGGATACATAAGGTGGATTACGCGTTGAAGCCGGTAACCTGCAAGGAATTTCCCTATGAAGGGGGAAAGATCTCTCCGATCGCCGATGTCCTCTGCCTGGAACATAAAGCCAGGATCGCCAGAGCCAAATCCGGCGAAAAAAAATAAACATGGATCAGCAAAAACAGGAAAAGTGGTATTTTAAAACCTGGCCGCTGGTTGTGTCTTTTCTTTGCGTCGGCCCGCTGATGCTGCCTCTGGTCTGGATAAATCCCCGTTTCAGCGTAAAGACCAAGGCCGTGGCCAGTGTTGTAATTATCGCGGCGTCTTATTTTATGGGCGTTGTCCTGTTGAAGTCTTTTACGAGTATTTTTAATTATTACAGCCTGGCATTTTCTCCTTATTAAACCCGATACTGTTTAAAACGGATATGAAATATACTAAAGGCGAAATCGGAAGAGTTTTTCTGGTAAAGTTCGATAATAACGATATTCTGATCCCCAGGATAAGCGACCTGGCGAGGAAAGAAAAGATTCGCTCCGCCTCGATAATTTTTATCGGGGCTTTGAGGGCGGGCGAACTCGCCGCCGGCCCCCGCAAACCGGTAATTCCCCCGGATGCCAATATGCTGTCGTTCAAAGACGGCTGGGAAGTGATGGGGCTGGGGACAATTTTTACCAATACCAAAGGCCCGCAAATACATATCCATGCCAGCATGGGCAAAAAGAACAAGGTTCTCACCGGGTGCGTGCGCGGGGATTCCCGGGTTTTCCTGGTAGTTGAGGCGGTTATCCTGGAGCTTAAAGGGGTAAAAGCCAACAAAGAAATCGATCCGAGAACCGGCTTGAATCTTCTTAAGATAATTTAAATCATGTCTTTCGGCTCCTCCGCCAGATTTAAATCCGCCCTTCCTGTTTTTCTGATTATCCTGTTCGGTTTTACGATTTATTTCAATTCGCTGCGGGGAGGCTTTATCTGGGATGACGCCGGCCTGGTGCGGGATAATCTCTATCTCAGGAGTTGGAGTAATCTCGGTAGTATTTTTACCGGTAATATCTGGGCGGGGATCGGGGAGGGATCGATGGTTTACCGCCCGCTGCAGGTTTTTACCTACCTTATAGATTATTCTCTCTGGGGTTTGAATCCTTTCGGATACCATCTCACCAACCTTATCCTGCATATCCTGGCGGCTTTGACGGTTTATCGGTTTGTAAAAGAACTTTTTTGCCGCAGGACGCTCGCTTTGTTCGCCGGAATTTTGTTCCTGGCGCACCCGGCGCAGGTGGAGGCGGTTTCTTACATTTCCGGCAGGGCGGATTCCCTGGCGGCGATTTTTCTGCTTTGGTCTTTCATTTTCTATATCCGCTCCCTGAAAAAGAATAATATTTTTTTCCCGCTGGCAATGTCGCTGAGCTTCATCCTTGCGTTGCTTTCCCGCGAAAACGCCATAATCCTCCCGGCGCTTTTATTGCTTTACCATTACGCCTTTAAGGAACGCTTCAGGTTTAAGGCCTATCTGCCTTGCCTGGCAATCGGGGCGGTTTATATATTCTCGCGTTTTATTTTTATGGCCAGCGTTTTTTACGACGTCCCGGCCCAGTCTACCCTTATCCAGAGGTTGCCGGGGTTTTTTGTCGCTTTCGCCAATTACCTCCGGATCCTTTTTCTTCCTTTTGACCTGCATATGGAATACGGTAATTTTTTATTCGGATTCCGTAATCCCGGAGCGATAGCGGGAGCAGCCTTGATTTTTATTTTGGTTTTCGCCGCCGTGAGGATCCGCGATTCAAGCCGCCTGGCCTGTTTCTCAATATTATGGTTCTTGGTCACTTTATTCCCGGTTTCCAACCTTTACCCGATCAATTCTTATATGGCGGAACACTGGCTTTACCTGCCTTTGATAGGTTTCGCTATGGTTGTCGGGAGGATTTTTGAGGTTTATTACCGGAGGCATAAGGCAAAAGCGCTGCCGCTGTTTTTATTCGCCTGCCTGGCTTCCGGATACGGTTATCTTACGTTCAGGCAGAATGATTACTGGAACTCCGGGATATCTTTTTTCCGGAGAACCCTGAAATACGCCCCCCGGAGCACCAAGGTTTACTATAACCTGGGAAATCTTCTTTCTGATGCCGGAGACAGCGCCGGCGGGATAAAAATGTACCAGGAGGCGATCCGGATAAATCCGCGTTACGCGGAGGCTTATAATAATATCGGCAGCGTTTATATTTCGCTGGGCAAGAACCGGGAGGGGGAAGGGTATTGTCTGAAGGCCCTGGAAATAAACCCGCTCCTTCCTTCGGCCTATTACAATCTTTCCAACGCCTACTATAACCTGGGATTGAAGGAGAAGGCGCTTGAGGCGGCTGAAGAAGCGGTCAGGCTGAACCCGTTTTATCCGGAGGCTTACAATAATCTTGCCGCAGGCTACGCCGAGAAAGGCGAGATTGCCAGGGCGGTCGGGCTGTGGGAGAAATGCGTGAAGCTGGACCCGGATTTTACCGCGGCGCATTTTAACCTGGCGGTGTTTTATTTCAACTTAAAGCAGTATGAAGCGGCGGTGATGCATGCGGATAAGGTGATCGCTCTGGGAGGAGTGATCGACCCTGTTTTTATGGAAAAGTTAAAACCTTATCGTGGGAATAAATGAGTTTTCAGTTATCAGCTTTCAGTCGTCAGGTATCAGCAAAATCGTAATCCGCAATTAGAAATAAAGGGGACGGTTCTATTTTTAACTTTGTTTTAGCAGGAAAATAGAACCGTCCCCTTTATTTTTTGGTTTTGCAGAAGAATCTTTCAATCTTGCCGGGGGCATGTTATAATAATAAAATTGAGTTAAACGTAAGCCGTTATTACGGAGGAGAAAGATGGATTTTGGGCAAATCAGGAAAGACATGAAGATGTTCAACTTTGAAACCCTGCGCACCGACTGCGATAATTTCTTTGAGGGTGTCGCTATCGGCCGGGAACTGGAGAAAATCAGCGGGCAATTGAAAGACCTTCTGGGGGATCCGGTCTATCCTTCCAAGAATAGGCTGGAGCATAAAGTGCGCCAGAAGGTGGAAGGCCTGGGAGGGTTGATGCCGGGACAGACTTTATATTATAAGGATTCAGGAGAGGATATTATCATGGCGATGCTCTGGCCCTGGAAAGACGGGGAGCGCACCACGGTAAAGATTATCCAGCAATAACCGATGAGTTTTACTTATTTGCATAAAATCCCGACTCCCGCCGAAATTTCCCGCCAGATGCCGATGCCGGAAAAACTTAAAAAAGTTAAAGCGGCGCGCGACAGGGATATTTTGAGGGTTTTGAAAAATCTCGACCGCCGGATGCTGCTGATCGTGGGGCCGTGTTCGGCCGATGATGAGGATGCGCTTTGCGAGTATACCGTGAGGTTAAGGCGCCTGCAGGACAAGGTTAAGGATAAACTGATCCTTATCCCGCGGATTTATACCAACAAGCCGCGCACTACCGGCCAGGGATATAAGGGGATGTTCACGCACCCGGTTGCCTCCGGCGACCCGGATATTACCCGCGGGATCAAGGCAATCCGCCGCATGCATCTCAGGTCGCTTGAAGAATCGGGGCTTACCGCCGCGGATGAAATGCTTTATCCGGGAAATTACCCCTATCTTGACGACCTTCTGGGATATGTTACGATCGGGGCGCGTTCGGTGGAAAATCAGGAGCACCGCCTGACCGTCAGCGGCCTGGATATTCCGGTAGGAATGAAAAATCCCACCAGCGGGGACCTTAATGTTTTGTTGAACTCCGTGCAGGCGGCGCAGTCCGGGCATACTTTTATCTACAACGGCTGGGAGGTGGAAACAATCGGGAACCGTTTAAGCCATTGTATCCTGCGCGGCGCGATCGACCATTACAGCCGGAGCATCCCGAATTATCATTATGAAGACCTGATGCGGTTTACGCAGATTTACTTAAAGCGCGGGCTTGCCAATCCCGCGGTGATCGTGGATACCAACCACGCCAATTCCGGCAAGGATTTTCGCCAGCAGTCCAGGATCGCCGAAGAGGTGATGCACAGCCTGGGAAAATCGAAAGATTTAAAAAAGATCGTGAAGGGTTTTATGGTGGAGAGTTATCTGGTTGAGGGCAGGCAGGAGCCCGGAGGCAGGAAGTTCGGCCAGTCTATTACGGACCCCTGTCTGGGGTGGCCCGAAACCCGCAAGCTGATTTTGAAGCTCGCGGATAAAATTTAAACAGGAGAAGAAATGGAAACGGAGTTGAAATTCGATTTCAATAATTTATTCAGTTTCAGCGTTAAAGAACACGGGGTGACCCCCCAGGAGCTTGATGCGGCGGCGGCTTTGGCGCAGGAGGCATCCCGGCATTTGAAAAAAATTATCGCCGATCCTTTATCGCGGGTGAATTTGAGCCTGGAGTGGGTGAAGCTTCCCGAGCAGAGCGAGGAAGATATCGCGCAAATCGAGAGCCTTGCCCGGCAGATCGCGAAAGAATACGAGAATGTCATTTTTCTGGGGATTGGCGGTTCTTACCTGGGGTTAAAGGCGGCGCAGGATGCTTTGTGCCCGCCCTATTATAATGATTTTGAGCGCGTAAGAAAAAACGGCCCGCGCGTTTATTTTGAGGGGAATAATCTCGATCCGGATACTTTAAGTATCCTGCTTGACAATCTGGATCCTAAGAAAACTTTTGTGGTAGTGATCTCCAAGTCCGGGGAGACGACCGAAACCAAGGCCGCGCTTATCCTGGCCGAGGCCTGGCTGAAAAAAGGCGCGGGCGTAAATTACGGCAGGCAGATTGTCGCGATTACCGACCCGGAGAAGGGTTCTTTGCGTAAAAGGGTAAACCTGGAACAAGGCAAGGACCCGTTGAGTTTTCGTTCTCTGCCTCTTTTAAAGGGGGTGGGAGGAAGATTTTCGGAGTTTAATATGGGGCTGCTGCACCTGGCGCTGTCCGGAGTGGATATCAGGCGCCTGTTCGCGGGCGCACGCGGTATGCTCTCCCGCTGCAGCGTCGATGATCCCTTGAAAAACCCGGCTTACCTTTACGCCTTGCTGCATTATATCCTTTACCAGAAGAAAGCCAAATCCCTGGCGGTCCTTATGCCTTTTTCGCAGACCCTGAAATCCACCGCGGATTGGTATATCCAGCTTTTGGCCGAAAGCCTGGGGAAGAAATACCACCGCCAGATTCAGACGGGGCCGGATGGCAGGGAGATCTGGGAGGCCAACCGCCAGGATATCTTTAACCGGGGCAGAACGCCGATCTCCGCCTCCGGGACCAACGACCTGCACTCCATCCAGCAGAATAACGTCGAAGGGGAGAATAACAAAGTCGTTACTTTTATCAGGGTTGAGAAGTTTAATTCCGAACTGAAAATACCCGGGGAAGGCGAACTGCTTTCCGGCAGGGATTTTTCCGCGCTGATGCAGCTGGCGCAGGAAGCCACCGAATGGGCGCTGGTCCGCCAAAACCGCCCGAACTGCACGATTATCCTTCCGGAGGTTTCCGCTTACACCTGGGGAGCGCTGCTTTTCTTCTTTCAGATGGCGGTGGCGTTCGAAGGGGAGTTGTTCAACCTGAACGCTTTCGACCAGCCGGGAGTGGAGGGGTATAAGAATTATATGTATTATAAACTTGGCAAGCCCGGCATCCCCGAAGAGGTCGTGGAAGAGATAAAAAGCCATCCACTCGTAAAAGATCATAAATATATTTTGTAATCTTTCAGCTTTCAGTCGTCAGCCTTCAGCTGTCAGCAAAAACAAAATCTAAAGCCTGAGAAGTTCGGGGACAGTCCCCGGGACTGTCCCCGAACTTGGCTGAAGGATGAAACCGCGACAAAATGCTTAAAATCGGTAAACTCAAATTAAAATCTAATCTTATCCTGGCTCCCATGGCCGGGATAACTGATCTTCCTTTCCGCATGCTCTGCCGGAAATTCGGGGCGGAGCTGGCTTTCGTGGAGATGATCAACTGCCGTTCGATCAGCCATAAGAGCCGCAGGACCAGACAGATGCTTTCAACCCTGCCTTCCGATAAACCGCTCGGCCTGCAGATCCTGGGCTGCGAGGAAAAATATATTTTAAAATCTTTAGAGGTTTTGAAAGGTTATAAATTCGATATCCTGGATTTTAACGCCGCATGCCCCGCCAAAAAAGTGGTGCGCCGCGGGGAAGGGGCGGCGTTACTGCAGGACGAGGATAAATTCCGCCGCTTATTGAAGCTCGTGGTTAAGAACTCCTGGACGCCGGTAAGCGTGAAGATCCGCGCCGGATGGGACAATTTTTCGGTGAATGCCCGCCGGATCGCGGTGATCGCCGAAGATTGCGGCGTAAACGCATTATTTATCCACGGCAGGACTAAAGCGCAGGGATATAGCGGGCAGGTTGATTATAATGTTATCAGGGAGGCAAAGAAGGCAATACAAATTCCTTTGATCGCCAGCGGTGATATTTTTTCCGGAGCGCTGGCAGCGAAAATGATTAAAGAGACCGGATGCGACGGCCTGGCGGTGGCGCGCGGAGCGCTGGGGAATCCCTGGATATTCGCTGAGATTAAAGAATATCTTAAAAAAGGGAAAGCGCCCCGGAGTCCGAAGCGGAAAGAAGTTTCAGAAGTGATGCGGGGGCACCTGGATACCTGTATAGATTTCTACGGAGAAAGGAATGGAGTGGTTCTTTTCCGTAAATTCTGTATTTGGTATACCAAGGGAATGCGCAAGGTGCGCAGGTTGAGAGAAAAGGTTTCCGGCGCCCGCACCCGGCAGGAGATCGAAGAGATAATCTCTAATCTTGACGATCAGGGACCGGTTCCCTCTAACTATTTGCGTAATCTTGGGTTGTGAGTGAAGTGTCCCTGTTTGCGTGGATATACCACAAAAGAGATATATTATTTATAAACCAGTTTGATAAATGCTTGTATTTTAAATAGTTATAGAATGAGAGGGTGTCCCTTGAAAGGACGTCCCCGCGATGAACCGATTTTGATTGTAAAAATTACCTCTCGGATGTAAAATAAATCAAAATATTCAATTTTACGAGGGCCGCGAGTTTATTCTGTAAAGGTAATTTTATTGTTTACGGAAATTCCCGCCGGTTTTTTTAATGAATTATGTTTCTAAAAAACAAAAAGCCTTTTTATCCGGCAATGAAGCGGTTGCCTGGGGGGCGTTAGCTTCCGGGGTATGTTTTGCTTCCGCCTATCCGGGGACTCCTTCTACGGAGATCCTGGAGACGCTGGGTAATTTTTCCGAGCTGGAAGCTCAATGGGCGGTTAATGAAAAAGTGGCTTACGAGGCGGCGTACGGGGCGTCTCTGGCCGGACGCAGGGCGCTGACCGCCTGTAAGCACGTCGGTTTGAATGTGGCGATGGATCCCCTGATGACTACCGCCTACAGCGGGGTTAACGCGGGTTTTGTGGTGGTGGTCGCCGATGACCCCGGGATGTATTCCTCCCAGAATGAACAGGATACTCGCCGCATCGCCCCATACGCCAAGATCCCTTTAATCGAACCCTCCAGCCCCTCGGAGGCATATTATTTTATCCAGGAAGCTTTCAAGATCAGCGAGCAGTATGATACCCCCGTTCTTTTCCGCCTCACCACGCGGGTTTCCCATACCAAGGAGTCCTTCAGCGCTTGTTTCGGGCGCAATGTCCTGCCCGACAGGGAGCTTGAAAAGAACCCTTTGAAATACGTGATGATCCCGGGCCACGCCCGGTTAAGGCACCTTGACCTTGAAAAACGTATTTTAATGTTGAAGGATTTTTCCGAGAAAACGGAGTTGAACCGGATCGAGCTGAAAGACCGTAAAGTTGGGTTTCTGGTAAGCGGGGTCTCCGCCTTATACGCCAAGGAAGCTTATCCGGAGGCTTCTTTCCTTACCCTGGGAATGTCTTTCCCCTTTCCTGTTAAAAAAGTAAAAAATTTCGCGGCTAAAATTAAAAAGTTATATGTGATCGAAGAACTGGAACCTTTTCTGGAGGAGAAACTGAAGCAGGAGGGTATCCGCGCCGTCGGTAAAAAACCCTCCTGGGCCTGCGGTGAATTGAGCCCCCAGGCGGTTAAGGATATCATGGCGCAGAAGGAACGCCGCCTGCGCCAGCAGAAAGCGCGCCGTCCGTTATTGTGCCCCGGCTGCCCGCACCGCCCGGCGTTTTACGTGCTTAAAAAATCCGGGGTGTTTGTCGCCGGAGACATCGGCTGTTATACCCTGGGAGCGCTGGAACCTCTGGCCGCTTTGCATACGCAGACCTGCATGGGTTCGAGTATCCCGTTTTTTGAGGGGATCAGCAAGATGCAGAAAAAGTATAAGGCAGTGGCGGTGATCGGGGATTCGACATTTATTCATACCGGGATCAGCGGGCTGATAAGCGCCGTTTATAACGGGACAAAAGGGGTGATCCTGATCATGGATAATTCGATTACCGCGATGACCGGGGGACAGCAGAATCCGGCTACCGGTTTGACGCTGCAGGGCAAGATTACCAAAAAGCTTTCATTGGAGAAGATTTGCCTTGCCGCGGGCGCGGATAATGTCGACGTGGTTAATCCTTTCGATATCGAAGGAATGCGGAAAATTTTGGAATTAAGACTGGGGGAGGATGCCCTTTCGGTGATCATCGCGCGTTTTCCCTGCAGGATGATCGACTGCCGGCGCGCTCCGGCGATGCGGATCGACCAGGGGAAATGCGTGAAATGCCGGCAGTGCCTGCTCCTGGATTGCCCGGCAATCACGGAAAAAGAAGGCCGCATCGTGATCAATGAGGTCCTGTGCGCCGGATGCGGTTTATGCCGAAAGGTTTGTAAAAGCGGGGCGATTGCGCCCGGAAAGGGGCGGTAGTGATGGAGAGGCCGTTCCGGACGATTAATATTCTATTCTACGGCGTCGGAGGGCAGGGGGTTTTGACCGCGGCGGAGATCTGTTCTTTGGCTGCGATGCACGGCGGATACCACGTAAAGAAGTCGGAGATCAAAGGGATGTCCCAGCGCGGGGGATCGGTGGAGTCATACGTGCGTTTCGGCAGCCGGATTTATTCGCCGCTGCCGCCGGAGGAGGAGGCCGATATCATCGTATGTTTCAACGCGGAGGAATATCCGCGCTTAAAACAGGAGTTAAGGCCGGGAGGGAAGGATCTTTTTTGCTACCTGGAAAAAGCGAACCTGGCGGTGGGCAATAAAAAAATATTCCTGAATTCATATCTTTTGGGGGTCTTGTCTTCATTTTTGCCGGTCAAGGAGCAGGACTGGCTCGACGCTCTGAATGAAAAACTTAAAAAAGATAAGCCTGAAAATAAATTCTTCTTTTTAACGGGCAGAAAAGAAGGGAAGCGCAATGATCTTTAACGAACAAGCCGAATGTCTCAGCCGGAGCGGGCTGGGGGAATTGCAGGGAAAGCGGCTTAAGGAACTGGTGGGGAGGGTGAGCGCTTGCCCGGGGTTTTACCGGGAGAAGCTGGCCGCATCCGGGATTTCCACCGGGAGTATTTCCTCGATCGAAGATATCAGGAAACTTCCTTTTACTTCTAAAGACGATCTGCGGGAACAATATCCCTTTAAGATGTTTTCTAAGAAAATCGGCCAGATCCGTGAATTGCACGTTACCAGCGGGACAACCGGGAATCCGATTGTGGTGGGGTATTCGCAGGAGGATATCGACCTCTGGGCGGAGGTGATCGCGCGTTCTCTCTGCTGCGCCGGGGCGCTTCCGGGGGATATGATCCAGGTCGCTTACGGTTACGGGCTTTTTACCGGAGGGCTGGGGCTGCATTACGGCAGCCTGAAACTGGGCCTTACGGTTATTCCCTGTTCTTCCGGGCAGACCAAACGCCAGCTTAAGATCCTGCATGATTTTAAGCCCCGCATCCTGGCCTGCACTCCTTCTTACGCCTTATATATGGCGGAGACCGCCCGTGAAATGGGGATATCCGCCGCAGAGGACGGTTGGGAGATCGGGATCTTCGGGGCTGAGCCCTGGAGCCAGGCGATGCGCAAGGAAATCGAACAGCGCTGGGGAATGAGCGCGATCGATATCTACGGGCTGTCCGAGATCATCGGCCCCGGGGTGGCCTGCGAGTGCCATTATAAAAAAGGCCTGCATATCGCCGCGGATGTTTTTTACCCGGAGGTAATCGATCCTAAGACCCTTCAGCCGCTGGCGCCGGGATATCCGGGGGAACTGGTGCTGACGCCGCTTACCAAGACCGGGATGCCGCTTCTGCGTTACCGCACGCGGGATATCGTAAGCATTGACTATTCCGTATGCAAATGCGGGCGCAGTTCTCCGCGTATCAGCAAGGTCCTGGGACGCACGGATGATATGATCGTGGTGCGGGGGATTAATATTTTTCCTTCCCAGATCGAGGAGGTCCTCCTGGCGATCGAGGGGACCGAACCGCATTACCAGCTGGTGGTGGACCGCGGCCGGAACGGGTTGGATTCGCTGGAGGTCCTGGTGGAGTTAAAAGATTCTTTTTTTTCGGATGAGATCAAATACCTGCAGAATTTCGAGAACCGCATCGCTAAAGAGATAGAATCCGTATTAAGCGTCGGGGTGAAGGTCCGCCTGGTGGAACCTAAATCGATCCAGCGCAGCGAAGGAAAATCCAAGCGCATTATCGATAAGAGAAACATCTAAAAGGAGAGATTATGAAGATCACCCAGCTTTCGGTATTCCTGGAAAATAAAAAAGGCAGGCTTTACGGAGCGGCGCAAGTCCTGGGTGAGGCCGGTATCGATATTAAGGCCCTCACGATCGCCGAGAGCGAGGAGTTCGGTGTCCTGCGGATGGTGGTGGACAAGCCGCAGGAAGGGCTGAAGGCGTTAAAAGAGAAAGGTTTTGTCGCTTCGATCACCGATATTGTAGCGGTGGAAGTGGGAGACCATCCGGGAGGGCTGGCGGATGTGCTGAAGATATTCAACGATCATGATATTAACCTGGAATATATGTATGCCTTTGTGGAAAAGAACGCCGATAACGCGATCGTGGTTTTCCGTTTTGACGATCCGGATAAAGCGATCGCGGTCCTTTCAAAAAATAATATTCGCGTCCTGGGAAAGAAGGAAATCGAGAGCCTGTAAAACTTTTAAGGAGGATTTACAATGTCTGCGGAAAACCCGGCGTTGGACGATAAATTCGCCCAGCATCTTAAAATTGAGGTTCTTTCTTGCGAGGAAGGCCATGCCAGGGCCGGGCTTAAGGTGCAGCCTTATTTTTTGAACGGGGCGGGTTTCGTCCACGGAGGGGTTATTTTTACCCTGGCGGATTACGTCTTTGCGCTGGCGGCTAACGCGGGAGGCAACCCGGGCCTGGCGGTCAATTCAAGCGTAAATTTTATCAAGACCGGTTTGCCCGCGGATGAGCTTACCGCCGAGGCCGTCCTGGTTTCGCGAAGCCGGAAACTGGGGACCTATCAGGTGGAGGTAAGAAACCAGAACGGGGATATCCTGGCCCGGATGCAGACTATGGCTTATTTTAAATGAGGATCTGATAATGGATGATAAACAATTTATCTTGAAGATTCAAAAAAGTGAGTTAACCGACCATTTGGTTTACCGCTACCTGTCGGGTTTTGTGAAAGATAAAAAACACGCCGGGATCCTTGAAAGGATATCCGGCGAGGAGCTGAGGCATTACCAGTTTTTTAAAGGCCTAAGCGGCAGGGATGTTCCTCCGGACAGGTTAAAGATTTTTTTATTCACCAGGATCTGCCGTTTTCTCGGCCTTAATTTCGGCCTGAAGCTTATGGAATCGGCCGAGGATAACGCCCAGGATGCTTACGGCAGCATCAAGGATGGCGGCGGAGAGGTGGCTTCGATTATCCATGACGAAGAAGAGCACGAAAAAGAAATTATCAGCCTGATTGACGAAGAGAGCCTGAAGTATGTGAGTTCCATGGTCCTGGGGCTGAACGATGCGCTGGTGGAATTGACCGCGGCGCTGGCGGGTTTTACCCTGGCGCTGCAGAATTCCCGCCTGATCGGCGTGGTGGGGTTGATTACGGGAATCGCCGCTTCGATGTCAATGTCGGCTTCGGAGTATTTATCCACCAAGCAGGAAAATACGGATAAAGACCCGGTGAAGGCCAGCGTTTATACCGGGATCGCTTATATCTGCACGGTAATCCTTTTAGTGCTGCCGTTTTTCCTGGTGAAAAATATATTTTTCGGTCTCGGGCTTACGGTAGCGGCGGCGCTGATTGTGATCCTGGCTTTTACTTATTATATCTCCGTAGCTAAAGGCCTGGATTTTAAGAAGAGGTTCGCGGAGATGGCGGGTTTAAGTTTAAGTATCGCCGCCTTTACGTTTTTCATCGGCCTGGGGATTAGAAAGGTCTTCGGAGTAGATATCTAGGGACCGTTTCCCGTTAACTGCCGGTAATTAATGAGCTTAGGAGTGAAGTGTCCCCGGAGAGGAATATTATGAAAAAGATATTATTTTTTTTAGCTCTTATTTTATTCGCCGCCAACCTATATGCCGCGGATACTCTTATTCCGGTCAAGGTCGGGATTTACGAGGATGCCCCGCTTGTTTTTACCGGGCCTGATAAAAATCCCCAGGGTATCTGCGTGGACCTGCTGGATAAGATCGCCCAGAAAGAAGGCTGGAAGATCGAGTATCTCTACGGTTCCTGGCCGGAGTGCCTGGAGCGTCTTAAATCCGGGCAGATCGATCTCCTGGTCGATATTATCTATACCGATGAACGGAGCAAGCTTTATGATTTTACCAAAGAGTCGTTTATCTCCGACTGGGGCGAGGCGTACGCGACCCGGGAGTCGGGGGTCCGGTCGATCCTGGATATCAAGGATAAGATCGTTGCCGGGGTAAGCAACGACATGTTTTACCTGGAGTTCAGGAAGCTTACCAAGGCTTTTAATATTAAATGTAAATTTATCGAAGCCGGCGATTACCCGGGGGTGTTCCGGATGCTGGAGGAAGGGAAGGCCGATATCGGAGTAGTGGGAAGGCTCTACGGGGCGCGTTACGGACAAGGGCATGGTATCGAACGGACGGCGATTGTTTTTTCTCCTCAGGATTCTCTTGTCGCGGCCCAGAAAGGCAAGAATCAGGAGCTGCTGGAAGCGATCGACCGGGATATCTCTTTGATGAAAGAGGACAAGAATTCTTATTACTACCGGGTGATCGATAAATGGCTGGGGAATGCCAAGGCCAGGCGGTTTTTGAGCTTTCTGTTCTGGTTTTCCGTTTCCGCCCTCGGGCTCCTTTTGCTGTTTATTTCCCTGAGCGTGATCCTGAAAACCCAGGTAGCCAGGCGCACCAGGGACCTTACCGCCGCTTATGCCAAGCTGAAAGAGACCCAGGAGCAGCTTATCCAGGCGGCGAAGATGCAGGTGGTCGGGGGGTTGGCCAGCGGGGTGGCGCATGAGGTAAAGAACCCTCTTACGATAATTATCCAGGGGGTGGAATATCTGGAAAGGAAGATTCCCCCGGACGCCAATATCCGCATGGTATTCGGCAATATCAAGAATGCGGTAGGGCGGGCCGATAGTATCATCCGCGGCCTCCTGGATTTTTCCCGGGTTTCGAAGCTGGAGATGACACATGAAGACGTAAACCTGCTTTGCGAAAGATGCCTGGCGCTGATGAAACATCAGTTCGATAAGGAGCGCATCCGCCTGGTAAAGGAATTGCAGCCGGGCATCCCCGGGATCACTGTCGATAAGAATAAGATCGAGCAAGTGGTGATAAATTTATTGATGAACGCTTTGCAGGCCAGTTCCGAAGAAGGCAGGATAATTCTGAGAACCCGGTTTGAGGAGGAAGAGGGGGAAATTATTATTGAAGTGGAGGACAGCGGGTCGGGTATCTCCCCGGAGGCGTTAAATAAATTATTCGACCCGTTTTTTACTACTAAACGCGGTAAAGGGGGGACGGGGCTGGGTTTATCGGTAGTAAAGAATATTGTGGAGATGCATAACGGGAAGATTCAGATCAGGAATAACGATTCCGGCAAGGGCGCGGTCGCGATCGTAACCTTTAAAGCGTAAGGAGGGGAAATGCTTAAAAAAAGAATATTGGTAATCGACGATGAAGAGGTAATCGGCCAGATGGTCAAGATGAACCTTGAGGATACGGGGGAGTATGCGGTGGAAAACCTGACTTCGGGGTTAAACGCGGTAGGCGCCGCGGTCGCTTTTAAGCCGGATTTTATCCTGCTGGATGTGGTGATGCCGGATATCGACGGCCCGGCGGTTTATAACAACCTTAAGGAAAATAAGGATACCAAGGATATCCCGGTGGTTTTTCTGACCGCGATCGCCACGGACCAGGATACCGGCGCCAGCGGAGGAATTATCGGAGGGCGTCCGATCCTTTCCAAGCCTATTACTACGCGCAAGCTGATCGAGTGCATCAAGAAGTACAGCAAATAAGAAACGGAAAATGAAAGCGATGAAAAGGATATGTGTATTTTGCGGATCGAGCCTTGGTTCAAAAGACGCTTATTCCCGGGATGCGGCGCTCCTGGGCCGGGCCCTGGCACAGAGGAAGATCGGGCTTGTTTACGGCGGCGGAAGAGTCGGTATCATGGGCCGTCTTGCCAAATCCTGTCTTGAGGCCGGAGGAGAAGTGATCGGGGTGATCCCCCGCCAGCTTTCCCGGGCGGGGCTGGGTTATGCCAAGGTCACCAGCCTGCGGGTAACCGGTTCGATGCATGAGCGTAAGGCGGAGATGGCGCGCCTTGCGGACGGTTTTATCGCTTTGCCCGGAGGCCTGGGCACGATCGAGGAGTTTTTCGAGGCCCTGACCTGGGTCCAGCTCGGGATACACCGTAAACCCTGCGGTTTGCTTAATACCGCCGGTTATTACGACAAGCTTATCGAGTTTATCGGGAGGGCATCCGCCGAAGAATTCCTGGAAGAGAAGCAGAGAAAGACGATCTTAATCGATAAGGATCCTGTAGGGTTACTGGAAAAGATTATTTCTTACCGCTCGCCGAGGTCCCGCAAAGTGGCCTGGGTATTAAAAAAGAAAGGGAACCTGGTAAGTTAACCGGCCGTGAGTGCGGGGCGGGTTTTTCCGGGGTTTTATGGATAATAAAATATTGATAACCGGGGCGACGGGGTTTATCGGCAGGTCGCTGGTGAAAGAACTTCTTGGTAAGGGGCATTCCGATATCACGGCGCTGGTAAGAAAGAGTTCTGATACCGCTTTCCTGAAGAAAAACGGGGTAACGCTGGTTTATGCCGACCTTGCGGATAAAAGATCCCTGAATTCCGTCGCCGGTGAATGGGGTATTGTTTTTCATTGCGCGGGGCTGGTAGGCAACTACGGGCTCGGAAAACTCCGGCGCGTCAATCTTGAAGGTACAAAAAATATCTGCCGGCTGGCTTTCGAACGCAAGGCCGCCAAATTTATTTATCTTAGTTCCATCGCCGTTAATTCCGGGAATCCGGAAATTCCGCTTACCGAGAAGCTTCCATATAAACCTACCAATAATTACGGTATTTCCAAGATGGAGGCGGAGATTGTTGTCCGGGAGTATCTTGGAAAGGGGCTTCCGGCGGTAATTTTAAGGCCCTGCATGGTTTACGGTGAAGGTGAGCCGCATATGACAAATTTTTTAGCCGGTTTGCTGCGGTTGCGCCTGCCGATTCCCTATCTTCCCGACAAGCGCTGGCACCTGCTTTCAGTTTCCAACCTTGCCGCTTGCCTTTTGCGCTGCATGGGCGACCCTGCTGCCCTGGGGGAGACTTTTAATATCGCGGATAAAGAAGTCCTTTCGGTGCGGGATATTTTTAAGATTTTCGCCGATTCTTGGGATACGAAGCCTCCGGCAAGGCTTGGCCTTTCCGGGAGCCTTCTGGAGTCCGTTCCGCTTATCGGAAAGCAGTTGGGTTTCTTTTATAAAGACCGTGTTTATAGTATCGAAAGGCTTAAAGATGTTCTCGGGTTTATCCCTCCTTATCCCCTTGAGCGCGAATTAAAGCGCGCCGCCGATTCCTGTTCAGGGAAAAAACAAAAAAAACTTCCAAATAAATGATCGCGAGCGAAGATGGATCTTGTTAATTACGGTTTTCAAAATTCAAACCTTTTCCGGTTTATGCCTCTTTTTGACGAAATCCTTTATACCGGGCGCGATGAAGAGAAGGTCCGCCGTTATAAAGCGCTGCGCGAGGGGCAGTCCTGCGTTATCCTTTCCTTGAATTTTATCCGCGAGGAAGAGAAAATTATCTGGGAGGCGGTGGAGGATTTTTTAAAGCGCGCCACTGCTCAAGCTGTTTCACGGGTGCACGGGTCTTATCTTTTCGATCTTTTGACTATTGATATTCACCAGGAGCTTAAAACTTTTAAATATACGGAGTTATCGGAGCTGATCGTGAATAACGCTATCAGGCTTGATGCCGGGCAGACCCGGATGATAAAGTATTCCTCTGCTTATGCGCTGCTCCGCAAGAAGGTGGATTTTGAATGGGGGAAGATCGCATTTGAGAGCGCGGTTTCCGTTTTTAAGGATAAGCCGGAATATCTCGACCTTTTGATAAAATATCTTTTAAAAGGTTTTGAATTCGCCTACGAACCGGTAATCCTGCTTCTTAACGACCTGAGCCGGGAGCCGGTTTTCGACCGTCAAAATTCCCTTCAGCAGTCGCGTCTTAAAAAAGTCATCGAAGATCTTATCCCGAATTCCATGGAGTTCGTCCCGGAGGTATATATACAAGATAGGAATGGGGCAAGAGAGCTGCTTTCAGGGACAACTCTTAAATAAGGTCCGGAAAACGCGTAATTTTCGTGGTTATAGAATGTTTTTTAGGCATTTTATTTGGCAATTAGCTTGTAAGTTGTTGCGGCACAGTTGATTCTGAAGGAAACGGTTCCTGGTGCAAAGCTTTTATACAACAAAAATCCCCGGGATGACCCTCCGGGGTTTTTTGTAGGTGATAGGCCTAATAGCTTCCGCTATCCTTTCTAGCCTCCTGGTTGTGTTATCCACCTTTCGTTTGCAAAGTAAGTATGCCATATCAAACGCCGGATTTCAAGTACCCCAAAAAATAATTTTTTCAGCTTTTAGTCTTCAGCTAAGGCTACTATTATTAAACTCGAGATCCTAAGTCCGAAACACTAAAAAATAAAGGGGACGGTTCTATTTTTTAATCTTATTCCGCAGAAAAATAGAACCGTCCCCTTTATTTACAAAGGCAAAAGGTCAGTAGGTAGTAGTTAGCAGGTAGAATGTAGGGAAAGGCGAAAAGCCAGTAGTTAGTAGCTAGTAGCTAGGATAAAAGTAAATAAAGATATGTTTTTGTTTTGGTCTTTGATCTTTGTTTTTTATATACTAGCTACTATATACTGGTTTTCCCATATTCTACCTACTACCTTCTGTTTTTCTGCTTTTACCTGACAGCTGAAGGCTTATGGCTGAGGACTGACAGCTGAAAACGAGATAATGGGTAGAAGAGACGCTATTTTTATAGTATAATATTCGCCGTTATGCTTAATCAATCCGTAAGATATCTTAAAAATATCGGCCCGAAACGGGCAAAGAATTTTGTTTGCAAAGGAATCAATACGGTCGAGGACCTGTTGTATTATTTTCCGCGCCGTTATGAAGACCGCAGGAATTTTGCCGGGATCGGTAGCC
>JAQTRM010000015.1:19163-25914 GCA_028711825.1 Candidatus Omnitrophota bacterium
CTTAAAAATATCGGCCCGAAACGGGCAAAGAATTTTGTTTGCAAAGGAATCAATACGGTCGAGGACCTGTTGTATTATTTTCCGCGCCGTTATGAAGACCGCAGGAATTTTGCCGGGATCGGTAGCCTTGAAGAAGGAAAGTCTTTTACCATTAAGGCCCAGGTTGTGACCGCGGTCCAGCGCCGGGCGTGGCGCCGGCGTTCTTTCAGTATTACCGAAGCGGTATTAAAAGACGATACCGGCAAGATTTCCTGTGTTTGGTTTAACCAGCCGTATATCAAGGCTTACCTGCAGCCCGGAGCCTCTTTGATCCTTTACGGGAAACCCGAACTTTACGGCGGCAGGCTGCAGATGAATAATCCGGAGTTTGAGATGCTGGAGGGGGGAGAGGCGGATGTATTAAGCCTCGGAAGGATCGTTCCGGTATATTCCCTGCCGGCGGGATTCAGCCAGCGCGGCCTGCGCCGGCTGATCAAGAGCGCTCTGGATGAATTTTTGCCCAAGATCAATGATCCGCTGCCTTTTGATATGCGCAGCCGCCACCGCCTGCTGAACCTGGCGCAAAGCCTGTTGAATATCCATTTTCCGCAGGACACGGATCTGCAGAAGCAGGCGCACCAGCGTTTAAGTTTTGAGGAATTTTTACTTTTTCAGCTGCCGCTGATGTTGAGGAAGTTTAACCGCAAGGATAATCCGGGGATCAGCCACTCCGTAGAAGGCAAGCTGGTCCGGGATTTTATCTCCGGCCTGGATTTCCGGCTGACTGCCGCCCAGCAAAAAGTTTTAGGGGAGATCAAGGCCGATATGGAATCGTCTCAGGCGATGCAGCGCCTGCTTCAGGGGGATGTCGGTTCGGGAAAAACAGTGGTTGCCACCGCTGCGTGCCTTGCGGCGGTGCAGAGCCTGCGCCAGGCCGCTTTCATGGCTCCTACCGAGATACTCGCCCGCCAGCATTATGATAAAATATCATCCCAGCTGGAAAGGCTGGATTTTAAAGGGCGTAAATTGAGGGTAGTCCTTTTGACCGGGAAAGGAAAAGACCGGGAAGCGGTGTGCCGTAAGATAAAAGAAGGAGAGGCCGACCTGATAATCGGAACGCACGCCTTGTTGGGCGGGGAGGTGGTTTTCAAGGACCTGAGTTTTATCGTAATAGACGAGCAGCATAAATTCGGAGTCGGCCAAAGGGCGCTTTTGCCGAAAAAAGGGAGTAACCCGGATGTCCTGATCATGACCGCCACTCCGATACCGCGCACCCTGGCGATTACCCTTTACGGGGACCTGGATATTTCGGTGATCAACGAACTTCCCGGGGGGAGGCTTCCGGTGAAAACCATGAAGTTCGGCCTTAAAGATGCCGGAAGGGCTTATTCTCTGGTAAAAGAGGAACTTAATTACGGCAGGCAGGGTTATATTATTTATCCGGTGATTGAAGATTCTTACGCTTTGGATATTGCCGGCGCGAAAAAGATGTTCAGTGAATTGAAAGGCGGGGTGTTTAAGGATTTCCGCCTCGGTTTAATTCATGGCAGGTTGAAACCCCGCGAACAGGAAGAGGTTATGCAAAAATTCCGGGATAGACAGCTTGATCTTTTGGTAGCGACCACCATCCTGGAGGTAGGTATCGATATCGCCAACGCCAATTGTATGGTTATCGCTTCGGCCGAACGTTTCGGGTTAAGCCAGTTACACCAGCTGCGCGGGAGGATCGGCAGGGGGAATTTGCAGTCTTTTTGCCTGCTTATTTCCGATGAGCAAAGCCAGGATTCCAAAGCGCGCCTGGCGGCGATGCTTGCTTCTGTCGACGGTTTCCGTATCGCCGAGGAAGACCTTAAAATCCGGGGCCCGGGAGAGTTCTTCGGGAATAGGCAGCACGGCCTGGCGGAACTTAAGATTGCCGATCCGCTTGCCCAGATGCAATTATTGAAAGCCGCGCGGGAAGAAGCGGTTAATATCCTTAAAGATGATGTTAAATTGGAACAACGGCCGCACCAGTTGCTGAAAACCAAGCTTCTTGAGCGGTTCCCGGAGTATGAGAAGCTGATGCTGGTAGGTTAACAGCTGTCAGCTATCAGCCATCAGCTTTCAGCGAAGGCAAAACAAAAAGAGAAGACCATGCGTATAACTACAGGAAAATACCGTAATCGTAAATTACATATACCCAGAGGCATCCGGCCTACCCAGGATAAGGTTCGTAAGGCGGTTTTCGATATCATGGGAGATATCAGCGGCTTGAGGTTTTTGGAGCTTTATGCCGGTTCCGGCGCGGTAGGCTTCGAGGCGCTTTCCCGCGGGGCCGCCGAATTGACCCTGGTTGAAAGCAGCAGGGATTCTGTTCTGGCGATCCGGCGCAATATCGAGCTTTTAAATGCCGCTGAATGCAGGTTATACCACCTGGAAGCGGAGAAGGCGGTGAAACTGTTGAGCCTGGATAAGAAAGAGTTCGATATTATATTTATCGATCCACCTTATAATAAGGGGCTGGGAAAAAAAATCTTGCAAACCCTGGAGGGTTATGATATATTAGCCCACTATGGCCTGGTTTTAGTGCAGCATTCCAGGCTTGAACAGCTGGAATGCGGCTGTCTAAAGCTGGATTTGATTAAAGAGGCTAAGTATGGAGATACTTGGCTTTCGATTTTTAGGAAGAAAGGCTGAAAAATGTGCCAGATTGCCTTGTATCCGGGGACATTCGATCCGGTGACCAACGGTCATATAGACTTGATCTGCCGGGCGCGTGAAATATTCCCGGATCTTATCGTGGCGGTGGCGCATAATCCGCAGAAGAAACCTCTTTTCAGCATCCAGGAGAGGACGGGGATGCTGAAAAAGGCGGTTAAGGATATGGATGGGGTAAAGGTCATCCAGTTTGACGGCCTGGTAGTGGACCTGGCGCATAAGATGAAGGCTAAAGTCCTGATCCGCGGCCTGCGCATGCTTTCAGATTTTGAATATGAGTTTCAGATGGCGCTGACCAATCGTAAATTTTCCAGCGATATTGAAACGATCTTCCTGATGCCTCATGAATCTTACAGTTATCTATCCGCCAAACTGATTAAAGAGGCGTCTGCTTTGGGGGCGGATTTATCCTGTTTTGTCCCGGATTTTGTGGGACAAGCCCTGCGGAAAAAACTGCGCCGGAAGAATTAGGTCCGCATCCAGGCTGCCTGCCTAGAACACCGGGATGAAACCCGGGGCAGATTTTTTAAAGATATTTTTCGGGGAAACGGTTTTTATCCCTGATCCGGATTTTAAAGGGGCAGGGCGGGATTTTTTTTAAAAAGAGGCCGACAGTTGAAGATAATTATTAATCGGGTCCCGCCGGAGGGGTTGTGTTTAAAAGAAGAGGTCGATCCTTCGGAGCTGGACCTGGATACGGAGCTGATAAAATTTCGCGCTCCTTTAAAATTAGAAGCGAAAGTGGAGAGGATCACCAACGCGCTTTCCGTAGACCTGAAGATTGAAGGTAAATTTTCAGCCGAATGTTCCCGTTGCCTGGAGGAATTTGAGCGGGAGTTTGAAAAGACGGTGAGATTAAATTATCCGTTGGAGGGTAAGGATAACTTTATTGATTTAAACCCGGAAATCCGTGAAGAGATTATACTGGATTATCCGATCAAGCCTTTATGCGGCCCGGAGTGCAAGGGGATCTGCCTAAAGTGCGGTAAAAACAAAAACGAAGGAGGATGTCACTGTGGCTCTACCTAAACGTAAACACTCTGCAGCGCGCGGCCGTAAACGCCGGACTCATTGGAAGATCAAGGCAGCCAGCCTGGTCCCTTGTCCGCAATGTAAACAATTAAAACTTCCGCATAAGGTCTGCCTGATCTGCGGATATTATGACGGGCGCCAGGTTATGGAAGTGAAGGTTAAAGAAAAGAAGAAAAAGTCCCGTTAACCGGGGAGGATTTAGATGAAAATAGTCGTAGATGCTATGGGCGGGGACCATGCTCCGGATGTCGTAATCGACGGGAGTCTGGCGGCGGTCAAGGAATATGATATTGAGGTTATCCTGGTAGGGGATGAGCCGAAGATTCAGGCTCTCCTTAAAAAGGCCAAGTATACCGGCGACCGTATTACCGTGCAACACGCCACCGAGGCGATCGAGATGTGCGAGCCGGCGGCCAACAGTGTCCGGCGCAAGAGAAATTCCTCGATCGTGGTGGGGTTGAGCCTGGTGAAAGAGGGGAAGGCCGACGCTTTTTTCAGCGCCGGCAATACCGGGGCGGTAGTCTGCGCGGCGACCCTGGAGTTAAGGATGCTGCCGGGTATCGAGCGGGCGGGTATCGGGATCGTTACTCCGACTTTAAAAGGGAATTCTTTGATTATCGACGTGGGGGCGAATATCGACCCGAAGCCTTCCCAGTTACTGCAATACGGGATTATGGCCGACGCCTACTGCAAGAATATCCTGAATAAACCCAACCCGAGCGTGGGGTTGTTGAATATCGGCGAAGAAGAAAAGAAGGGCACGGAGTTTATCCGCGAGGCTTACGAACTCCTGGAGAAGAGCAAGGTAAATTTTATCGGCAACGTGGAAGGGAAAGACCTTTTTCGCGGCAAGTGCGATATTATTGTCTGTGATGGTTTCGTGGGAAATGTCGCCCTGAAGGTTTCCGAAAGCGCCGCCGAGGCGATGCAGACATTTTTAAAAAGGCATCTTTTGAGCAATATCTGGGGCAAGATCGGCCTGATCTTTATGATCCCCAGCCTGAAACGTTTTAAAAAAGAAGTTGATTACGCCGAATACGGCGGAGCGCTGCTTTTGGGTGTTAACGGGGTGGTAATTATCGGACACGGGCGTTCCAATATCCGGGCGATCAAGAACGCGATCCGTGTCGCCAAGGAAGAAGTCGAGCGGCAGGTTAACGCGAAAATACTTGAAGCGTTAAAGGGTTAGTTCTTGAGTTCGCGGGTTGGTGAGTTAAGAGAAGGAGAGTTTTGTTGAAAAAAGTAGGGATTATCGGTTTAGGGGAATGCCTGCCGGAAAAAATATTGTCGAACGCCGACCTGGAAAAGATGGTCGAGACTTCCGATGAATGGATTACTACGCGGACCGGGATAAAGCAGCGCCGGATCGCTTCGGAAAACGAAGCGGTGTCTGACCTGGCAATAAAAGCGGCCAGGGAAGCGCTTAAGGATGCCGGATTATCCGCCGCGGATCTCGATTTGATTATTGTAGCCACGATCACCGGCGATATGCCGATGCCTTCCACCGCGTCGATTGTGCAAAACGCGCTTTCCGCCAAAAAAGCCGCCGCCTTTGATATCTCCGCGGCCTGCGCCGGATTTGTTTACGGCCTTTCCATCGGCTATCAATTTATCGTAAACGGTTCCTATAAAAACGTTTTGATTATCGGAGCGGAAAAACTTTCAGCTTTTACCGACTGGAAAGACCGGAATACCTGTGTTTTGTTCGGTGACGGCGCCGGGGCGTGTATTCTATCCGAGGTTAAATCCGGGGGAATCGCTTCAATTTACCTGGGCTGTGACGGCTCAAACCTGAACCTTCTGAACCTTCCCGCCGGAGGCTCCCGGATGCCGGCCAGCGAAGAAACCGTCAGGAACCGGATGCATTATATCAAGATGCAGGGAAATGAACTGTTTAAGATAGCGGTCAGGACGATGACGGAAGCCGCGCAGGTAGCTTTGGAACAGGCCGGGATTACTTTTAAGGATGTCGACCTTATCGTTCCTCACCAGGCGAACTCCCGGATCATTATGGCGGTGGCCAAAAGGCTCGGTATCTCAGAAGATAAAATATACCTTAATATAGAAAAATACGGAAACATGTCCAGCGCTTCCACGATTACCGGCTTGGTTGAAGCGGTAAAGGAAGGAAGGGTTAAAAAAGGCGATACAGTTCTTTTAGATTGCTTCGGAGGCGGGCTTGTCTGGGGCGCCTGCGTAATAAACTTATAAAAATGGAAGAAAAAACCGCTTTTTTATTCGCAGGACAAGGCAGCCAATATGTGGGCATGGGCAGGGATCTTTATGATGCCTTTCCGGAGGCCAGGGACGTGTTTGAGCGGGCGGATAAAACCCTGGGTTTTTCGATAAGCGACCTCTGTTTTAACGGCCCCATCGAAAAGTTGACCAAAACCGATAATTGCCAGCCGGCGATCGTGACGATGTCGGTTGCCTGCTGGAATGTCTATAAAAGCAGGAATCTTTCATCCGGCAGTTATGTGGCGGGTTTAAGCCTGGGAGAGTATTCCGCCTTGGTTGCCGCCGGGGCGATCAGTTTTGAAGACGCGGTTTACCTGGTCTGGCGCCGCGGGAAAACGATGGAGGAAGAAGCGGAGGCGCATCCCGGAAAGATGCTTTCGGTGATCGGGATGGATTTGCCTAAGGTAAAAGAGCTTTGCTCCGAAGTAGGCGCCGAGATCGCCAATATCAATTGTCCGGGGCAGACGGTTATTTCGGGTTCCGTTGAGGCGATCACTAAAGCGCAGCCTCTGGCTAAAGAAAGGGGCGCCAAGCTGGCGGTGATCCTGGATGTCAGCGGGGCGTTCCACTCTTCTTTTATGAAAGGTGTTTCGCAGAAACTCGCCCTGGAACTTGAAAAAGTTACGATTTCATTGCCTTCTATTCCGGTGATCTCAAATTTTACCGGTAAACCTTCGTCCAGCGTCCGGGAGATCAAGGAGAATTTGATCCAGCAGGTCGCCGGCAGCGTGCTTTGGGAAGATTCTATGAGGTTGATCCTTGCCGAAGGAGTGAAAGAATTTGTCGAATTCGGTCCCGGAAAAGT
>JAQTRM010000016.1 GCA_028711825.1 Candidatus Omnitrophota bacterium
GGGTGTTTATAAGGTGTTACACCAGTGTGGCCTCGTGGCAGACACCCGGTTTTGTTCAGGCAGGGGTTACACCCGGCGCTAATCGGAATTGCGCCGGTGTTATTTACGTAGATAAGGAGAATAATAATGGCAAAAGCTAGTCATAGCGTTGCATCACGCAAAAGAAAGAAAAGAGTATTAAAACAGGCTAAAGGGTTTTGGGGCGATAGCAGCAAGCAATACCAGCAGGCCAAAAGGGTTTTGGTGCACGCCCTCCGTTATGCTTACCGTGACCGTAAGAACAGGAAGCGCCAGTTTCGCAGCCTTTGGATTGTCCGGATTAACGCGGCCTGCCGCGAAGCGGGGATTCCTTACAGCGTATTCATGAATGGGCTTAAAAAATCCAAGATTGCCCTCGACCGCAAGATCCTGGCGGAGCTGGCAGTAAAGGATACTCTGGCCTTTAAAAAACTGGTGGAAACTGTAAAAAAGTAAGACTCTTTACTTATTACCTCAAAGGGCATAAAGAATGTATGTTATTATTGTCGGTTGCGGAAGGGTAGGAACAGAGCTGGCCAAGCTTTTATCCGGGGAAGGCCATGATGTGGTGGTGATCGATAAATCGCATGAAGCGCTTAAGCGCCTCGGGGATACCTTTAACGGCTTGACGATGGTAGGCAATGGTTTCGACCTGGCTCTTCTTAAGCAGGTGGGAATCGAAAAGGCGGACGCCTTCTGCGCGGTAACTGACGGTGACAATACAAATCTTATCAGCGCCCAGGTAGCTAAAAAAATTTTCTCCGTCCCTAAAGTCATCGCCAGGGTATATGACCCCCAACGGGCCAATATTTATTCTTCCCTGGGGCTGGATATTATCAGCGGGACGATGCTTTTTTCCTCGATGTTAAGGGACAAGATTATTGAAAGCCGCTTTTCCAGTTATCTTATTGAAACCAAGGATCTTGGGGTAATCGAGATTGAGGTAAAAAATGAACTGGTGGGCAAGACAATCCAGGACATCAACATCCCGGGGGATTTTATTGTAGTGGCTTTACGGCGGATGCAGGGGGTGGTAATCCCGGAGCCAAAGACCGTCCTCAAGAACAAGGATATCCTGATGGGCGTGCTGAAGGTCTCCAGCCTCCAGGAAGTCCGGGATAAGTTTCATTTAAAAGAAGGCTTGAAGGAAAAATAAAATGTATATCGTAATCGTCGGCGCAGGCAAAGTAGGATATTTTCTGGCCCGCAGGCTGTGCCAGGGAAAGCATACTATTAGTGTTGTGGACCGTGACCGGCAGGTCTGCGAAGATATCGCCAAAGAATTGGATGTTCTGGTGATCAACGGCGACGCCTGTGATCCTAAAATACTTGAAGAAGCGGGTATTGCCAGGGCGGATGTCCTGGCGGCGGTGACCGGGGACGACGAGGACAATTTGATTATTTGCCAGCTCGCCAAGGAAAGGTTTAGTCTGCAGCGTACAGTAGGCAGGGTAAACAACCCTGATAACGAACATACTTTCAACGAGCTGGGCATCGACGTCCCGGTGGATTCCACCAAGATCATCGCCAAGGTTATTGAAGAAGAGGTATCTTTCTCTGATTTCGTGAATTTAATGAGTTTTAAACGGGGTAAGCTCGCGATTGTGCGCGTGGACCTTCCGGATGATGCCCCGGTGATTAACCGGCAGGTAAAAGATATATCTTTGCCCAAGGATGCGGTGTTGGTTTCGATCGTGCGGGGCGAAGAAGTTATCCTGCCTAAAGGCGATACCGTGCTGAAGACGGGGGATGATGTTATCGCGCTTACCATGATCGGCAACGAACCTCAGCTCTTGAGCCTTTTAGCCGGAAAGCTGTAAAAAGATGAGATTTAAACCTGCCTTAAATGCGGTTTTCGGAATTATCACGGAAATTTTCTATGTTCTAGTTATCATGCTGGCGGCGTTTTTTATCTGCTGGGCGCTGTATTTCAAGCCATGATCCTTAAACCTCAACTCGAAGACGTTAAAATTATCGGTTTTTACCTGGGGAAAATTATCATGGGCTTGGCCCTGGCGATGGTTGTCCCCATTTTTATTTCTTTATGCTGCTGGGAAATCAATCCCGCTCTGGATTTCTTGGTCGGCATTGAAATTTCCGTGATGCTCGGTCTTATTCTTGTCTGTGTCTGCCGGACGGACAAGGATTTAAACTGGATGCAAGGAATGATTGTGGTGAGCCTTTCCTGGGTGGCGGCGATGCTTTTGGGCGCGATCCCGATGTATTTAAGCGGCCATTGGAAATCTTTTTTGGACGCCTGTTTTGACGCGATGTCCGGATTTGCCACTACCGGGCTGGTTCTTGTCCAGGATTTGGAACATATCTCGTATACGCATAACTTTTGGCGCCATTGGATTATGTTCCTGGGAGGGCAGGGGATCGTGGTGATCGCGCTTTCTTTTTTCGTGCGCGGTTTTTCCGGCGCTTTTAAAATGTACGTAGGGGAGGCGCGGGAAGAAAAAATATTGCCGAACGTTATCAATACCTCCAGATTTATCTGGTTGGTAAGCATTGTTTATTTGGTTTTAGGAACCCTGGCCCTGGGGGTGACCGGGATATTGATCGGGATGAAACCATTTAATTCTTTGTTTCACGGTGTATGTATTTTTATGACGGCTTTTGATACCGGGGGCTTCAGTCCCCAGTCGCAAAGTATCCTTTATTACCACAGTTTCGCCTATGAAACGATTACCGTTATCTTAATGGTTTTCGGAGCGCTTAATTTTAAGCTGCATTATCATCTTTGGGCAGGAAACCGTAAAGAGCTTGTGAGGAATATCGAAACGCGGACCCTTTTTGTTTCTATCGTTGCTATTTTTTCCCTGGTCGCGGTAGGATTGTTCCAGACGGGTGTTTATCCTAAAGCGATCGTTCTTTTCCGAAAAGGATTTTACCAGCTTATTTCCGGGCATAGCGGGACCGGTTTTCAGACGATTTATGCCCCGCAATTTTCCGCGGACTGGAATCCGTTGGCGTTGGCGGGAATGATTTTAGCGATGTCTTTGGGGGGAGCGGTTTGTTCGACCACCGGGGCGATCAAGATGTTGCGTATCGGGATTATCTTTAAGGCTTTTAAGGAGGATTTAAAAAGAATCATTATGCCGGAGAGGGCGATCGTAATCGAAAAATTCCACCATATCCGTGACGTGTTTTTGGAGGATAAATTGGTGCGGGGCGCTTTATTGATCACCGTAGCCTATATCATCTTATACGGTTTCGGAGCCCTGGTGGGGATGTCTTGCGGTTATCCGTTTCTGGGGGCGCTTTTTGAGTCCACTTCCGCGGCAGCCAACGTGGGATTGTCCTGCGGTATTACCGGGACCGGCATGCCGGCGGCACTTAAAATTACTTATATCCTGCAGATGTGGGTCGGCCGTCTGGAGTTTATGTCGGTTTTTACCATCCTGGGTTTTATTTTTGCCAGGATCAAGGGGAAATGAGAAAAATATTTTTTGTTATCTTAAGTGCGGTTTTTTTGGTTTTTTCGCCCGGAGCAGCCTTCTCCCAGACGTTGAGCAGCAGCGATTTAATCGATAATGCCGGGTTATACGACGGCAAGCTGGTGACCTTTTCCGGTGAAGCAATCGGTGATATAATGAAAAGAGGGGATTTTGCCTGGGTTAATGTTAGTGACGGCAAGAATTCCCTGGGTGTCTGGATGAGCGCTTCTCTGGCCAAAGAAATAGATTTTGCGGGCAGTTATAAAACGCGGGGCGACAAAATCGAGATTGTCGGTGTTTTTCACCGCGCCTGTCCCGAGCACGGCGGGGATCTTGATATACACGCCTGTTCCCTGCGCAAGATTGTTTCCGGCGGGGCGGTTCCGGAAAAAACCGATTTTAAAAAAATTAAATTAAGCATTATTTTATCGGGAGTGTTATTTTTGATATGGATATTGACTCTCTTCAAGCGCAAGTAAAAAACGATCTGGAAAAGGTTTCTTCCCCGGAAGCATTGGAAGAAGTGCGGGTAAAATACCTGGGGAGGAAAGGGGTGGTGGCGGAATTGACCGGTTCCATCCCCGGGATCCCGGTTCAGGAAAGGGGCGAGTTCGGGAGGAAAGTGAATGCCTTTAAGTCCGGATTACATGAATTGTTCGCGAAGAAAGAGGAATCTTTAAAAGACGGCGAAGCGTTACGCGGAGAAAATATTATTGATATCGGTATGCCGGGGATTGCCCAGCAAGTAGGCACCCTTCACCCCCTTACCCGGATTACCGACGAAATCTGCTCGGTTTTCAGCAGGATGGGGTTTTCTGTCGCCGAAGGGCCGGAGGTGGAAACCGAATATAATAATTTCACTGGGTTGAATATCCCACTGGAGCATCCTTCGCGCGAGGCCTTTGATACTTTTTATTTGAAAGATTACGATAAAAAACTTTTACGCAGTCACACCTCTCCGGCGCAAGTCAGGATTATGCAGGAGAAGAAGCCTCCTCTGGCGGTAGTTGTCCCCGGACGGGTATACCGTCCCGACGCGGTGGACGCTTCCCATTCTTTTATGTTTCATCAGATCGAAGGTCTGATGGTGGGGGAGGGGATAAAATTTTCCGACTTAAAAGGGGTCCTGGAGACTTTCGCTAAAGCGATATTCGGGGAAGGTATTAAAATGCGTTTTCGTCCGCATTTTTTTCCCTTCACCGAACCTTCGGCGGAAGTGGATATTTCCTGCATTATCTGCGGAGGCAAGGGTTGTTCGGTTTGCGGCAGGAAAGGGTGGCTTGAGATCCTGGGGTCCGGGATGGTCCATCCGAATGTCTTTAAGCATGTCGCAATCGATGCTGATAAGTACAGCGGTTTTGCTTTCGGCATGGGCGTGGAAAGGATTGCGATGTTAAAATACGGGATTAACGATATCCGGTTATTTTTTGAGAATGATTTAAGGTTTTTGAGGCAATTTTAATATGAAAACTACTTACCAATGGTTGAAAGATTTTGTTGAGATAAAAATTCCTCCGGAGGAGCTGGCGGATAAACTGACGATGGCCGGACTGGAAGTGGTGTTCCTGGAAAAAAAGGGAGATGACTTTGTTTTTGAGATTGAGATTACCTCCAACCGTCCCGATTGGTTGAGCGTTTCGGGTATTGCCCGTGAAGTGGCGGCAATCACCGGAGGAAAGCTGAAAAACGCCCCTGTTTTTTCCGCTCCCCGGAAGATTCCCGGCAGGAAAATCGCCGGGCTTTCTATCGAGGTCGGAATTGAAGATAAAAAAGACTGTCCGATTTACCTGGCCAGGATATTGAGGAATGTAAAGGTCGGACCTTCCCCGGAGTGGATAAAGAAAAGATTGGAATTAGTGGGGTGCCGCAGTATCAATAACGTGGTAGACATTACCAACTATGTTCTTTTTGAATCAGGAGAACCGTTGCATGCTTTCGACCTTGATAAACTGGCGTCCGGGAAGATAACCGTGCGCCGGGCAAAAGATAAAGAGAAGCTTTTGACTATTGACGGGGCCGAAAACAGCCTTTTACCGGAAAATCTGGTAATTGCGGATTCAAACCGCGCGGTTGCGGTTGCCGGGGTAATGGGCGGTAAGGAATCCGAGGTTGATTTCGGGACAAAACATATTTTATTGGAGGCGGCGCTTTTTAACCCGGTTATTATCAGGCGTTCGCGTCAATTGCTCGGTAAGACAACCGAAGCGAGCTATCGTTTTGAAAGAGGGGTGGATCCGGAGGCTCCCGAGAGGGCTTCCCGGAGGGCGGCTCAGTTATTGAAAGATCTTTGTGGGGCAGAAGATGCGGGAATGGCTGCCCGCGGTTCTGCGGGGAGAAAGACCGTAACGGTGGATTTGGATACCGGATATCTTTCCCGGATCCTGGGGGTTTGCCTTGGTTGCGCACAGGCAAAAAAGATCCTCCTGGGATTGGGCTTTAAGGTCAAGCTTAAGGCAAAAAACGTTTTAAGAGTGGAGGTTCCGTCTTTCCGCCAGGATGTTAAGCAGCCGGTTGATTTGATCGAAGAGATTGCCAGGATTTATGGTTATGAAAAAATTCCGAACAGCCTCCCCTTAATTACGCCGGATCCGGATACCGGGAGCCGGAGGGAAATAATTTCAGAAATAAAAAATCTGCTTGTAGGATTGGGGTTGAGCGAAGCGATTACCTATAGTCTGGTAGACCGGAAGGGGCTGAAGGATGCGGGCCTTGAATCTGAAACGGCACCGCTAAGCGTCATGAATCCCTTAAGCCGGGAACAGGAGGTGTTAAGGCCGGGCCTTGCTCTCGGGCTAGGCCGCGCTGTCAGTTTTAACCTTAAGCAGAAACAGGAATATGTGCCTTTGTTCGAGATCGCCAATGTTTTTAAATCCGGCAAGGAGCCCGAGGAGAAACTTGCCCTTGGAATAGCGCTTAGCGGGACAAAGTCTTTTTTTTCCGGGGAAGGGCGTGTCCATGACCCCGCGAGCTTTCTGCATCTGAAGGGGATTCTGGAGGCGGTTTTCTCGAAATTGAAATTAACGGGTTATGAATTTGTCAATTTGCCCGCGGGGAGGGTAGAGATATTCCTTCATAAAAACAAGATCGGGTCGATGCTGGAGCTTGGCCGTCAGGCCTTGGACGCGCTGGAAATAAAAAACCATAAAGTTTTTATTTGCGAGCTTTTCCTGGAAAAAGTTTTTTCCTGCGCCCTTCCCGACAAAAAATTTATCTCTCTTCCCAAGTACCCCGGGATTACCCGGGATATCAGTTTCGTTTTAAAAGAAGAGGTTTCCGTTGAAAGCGTTATTGCCTCGATCAAAGAAAATGGCGGATCTCTCTTGCGGGAAGTTAAGGTCGCGGATTATTACCGCGGCAAGCAGATCCCCGCGGGATTCCGGGGATTAACCTTGTCGTGTTTTTACGCTTCGGCCGAGCGCACCCTGACAGAAAAAGAGATCCAGCCTTCCCACGACCTGGCCTGTGAGTTTTTAAGCCGGAGATTTGAAGTTAAACTAAGGTAATCCGGGTTAATTCCCGGTGCCCCGTTACGCGCCGCGGGGTTGACTTTTACCCCTGATATGCTATACTTTTTTTGTCAGAAAACAGCTCTTTAAATATCCCTGCGGTGCGCGTTGGACATTTGATAGTTGTTGAACCAACACTATTTTCATGGGAGCCCAATTATTCCTGAGGCACGTGTGCCACGGGATAGGGTACCCACCTGAAACCAAATCGGTTCAGAATGTCAGTCCAACGGCACTTTTGCGGGGATTTTTATTATGAGGCGGCTCGCAATACGAGGGTCAGGCACAACCAGGTTAATCTATCCGCATGGACCTTTTTATAGATGAGAAAAAAACGGATTTAAAAGATCTTCCCCTGGCGGTACGCTTGCGGCCGGTTACGCTCGATCAGCTTTTTGGGCAGGAACATATTTTAAGCAAAGGTAAATTATTGCGCCGGGCGATCGAAGCCGACCGTTTAACCTCGCTTATCCTGTTTGGTCCTCCGGGGACCGGTAAGACGTCTTTGGCCTGGTGCGTTGCGCACGCTACCCGGGCTAACTATATCAGCCTGAACGCCACCACCTCTAATGTTGAAGAGCTTCGTAAAGTAATCGCTTCCTGCCGGCTTAAGATGCGGGAAGAACGAAGGAAAACCATCCTTTTTATCGACGAGATACATCGTTTCAATAAGGCCCAGCAGGATGTGCTCCTGCCCGATGTGGAAGAAGGGCGCCTGGTGTTGATCGGCGCCACCATTTACAACCCGTATTTCACCCTTACTTCGGCGCTCCTGTCCCGTTCAATCGTTTGCGAGTTAAAAGCGCTTTGCGCGGAAGACCTTTTGAAAATTATCGGTTCCGCTTTAAAAGATAAGGAAAAAGGCCTGGGGAATTTCAAAGTTAAGGCGGAGAAAAAAGCGCTGGATTTTCTGGTGAAAAGCTGCGAGGGAGACGCGCGGCGCGCTTTATCCGCCCTGGAGTTAGGGGTTTTGACTACGCCTGCCGACAGTGACGGCTGTGTCCATTTTGATCTGGAAGTTGCCCAGGAATCGGTTCAAAAGAAAGCCGTAGTTTACGACCGGGATGGGGACGAACATTATGATACCGCGTCGGCTTTTATCAAATCCATGCGAGGCTCCGATCCGGATGCGGCAATTTATTGGATGGCTAAAATGCTTTATGCCGGTGAAGACCCGCGTTTTATCGCCCGCCGGGTCTGTATCCTTGCCGCCGAGGACGTAGGTAACGCCGACCCTCTGGCGCTGGTCTTGGCCAATGCCGCCTTGCAGGTTTCCGAATTTGTGGGGATGCCCGAGGCGAGGATCCCTTTGGCCCAGGCGGTAATTTATGTCGCCTGCGCCCCTAAATCCAACGCCAGCTATATGGCTTTAGAAAACGCCACGCAGGATGTTAAAGATAACAAGGTGCAGTCGGTTCCGGACCATTTAAAAGACGCTTCTTATGAAGGCGCCCGCGAGTTGGGGCGTGGAGAGGGGTATAAGTACAGTCATGATTACCCCGGGCATTACGTAAAACAGGAATATATGCCTCTGCAGAAACATTATTATGAGCCTGCCGATTCGGGGCATGAAGCTAAAATAAAAGAACGCCTGGAAAAATTAAGGAAGATTTCTTGATAAGATAATCCGGGGAAAGGGTTTTTAGGATGCTGCTTGTGATGCAAATACTGGTAGCTTTGGGCCTGGGGATAGTGATTTATGCGGTATTTGAAATTTTTTCTTCCGGGAAAAACACCCCGCTTAAAAAGAAAAAACATAAAGATCCCGATGCCGTAGCGGAAGATTTGGGTAAAGAGCAAAAAATCCAGCGGCTTCAAAGCCAGGTGGCTAAATTAGAAGAGCAGCTGCGCAAGTCCGGCGGGGCCTCCGCCGGAGACCCTTCCGATACGGAGTCGATTAAGAAAAAGGAAGAGGAGTTTGCGGAGGAACTAAAACGCCGCCAGGAATGGGTGGACAGGGCAGAAGCGGAATTGGCAAAGGCAAGGGCGTCCGGTTCGGAGTTAAGCAATAAATTTTCCGCCAAAGAAAAAGAACTCGAGGAGGAGTTTACCAAAAACGTTAACCTGACACGGGAGATCCGGGAGCTTAAGGCTTCCCTGGAAGTAAAAGAAATGGCCTGCCGGCTTAAAGAGGATCAGCTGCAGTCGCAGAAACACCAGATTGAAAGTCAGCTGAAGAATCTCGGTGAAGTTTCAGCCCGGCTTGCCGAACTTGAGCGTAAAGAAAAGATCAGCGAATGGGTGCCTAAGCTGGAATTCAGCCGGTTGAACGAAGAATATACCAGGCTGGAAAAGGAGCTGGAGGCGGCCGAAGAAAAGATTAAGAATTACGCCGCCGAGATCGTGCGTCTCCGTCAATCTGCCGAAAATAAAGCTTTTTCGGGCAGAGAGGCAGGGCCCGCGGAAGAGACCTCTCCTGTTCCGGAGGCGGCGCCGCTTCCGGAGCAGCAAGAGAAGCCTGCCGCAGAAAAACTCCCGGAGACGCTTCCGGAGGAGGATAAAACTACCCAGGATGCGGCACCCCCGGAAGAAAAACAGCAAAACCAGGAGCGGCAAAACAATGAAGGCTAAAAGAGGAATTATTGCAGGATTATTAATAAGCGCGTTATTATTTTACGGGAGGGTATTCGCAATGGAAGAGAAAACCGCGGTTTTAGAGACCAGTCAGGGCAATATCGAAATCTTGCTTAAAAGCGATATCGCCCCCAAGGCCTGCGAGAATTTTGTGAAACTTATAGAAAAGGGGTATTATAACGGTCTGATCTTTCACCGGGTGATTAAAGGTTTCATGATTCAGGGCGGAGACCCTACGGGAACCGGGATGGGCGGGGAATCCGTTTGGGGAAAACCTTTTGAGGATGAAGTAACGCCTCAATCCAAATTTGATTCGGAGGGGATTGTCGCGATGGCAAATTGCGGCCCCGACACCAACGGCAGCCAGTTTTTTATTACCTGCGCCAAGACTCCCTGGTTGAATATGCGGCATACTATTTTTGGGGAAGTTGTTTCCGGTCTTGAGGCGGTGCGAAAGATCGAGAATGTTCCGGTCGACGCCGATGACCGTCCGGTTACTCCGCAAAAAATAATCCGCGCCTATATTAAAACCACCCCGTAGAACGCCCGGAAGACAGCTGTATATTTTTGCCAGGGAATAAAGTTTTTATCCGGTAACTTATTATTTTGGGATCTAGCGAAAACAATGAAAAAAATAGACTATCAGCGGGAGCTGAATGCTTCACAGCTTAATGCGGTTGAGTCCGTTTGCGGACCGCACCTGGTGATCGCCGGCGCGGGCAGCGGGAAGACCCGGGTATTGGTTCACCGGGTGGCTTATTTGGTCGAAAAAGGCGTCGCCCCGGAAGAGATTTTGCTGCTTACCTTTACCCGGCGGGCGGCGGAAGAGATGCTGCGGCGGGCCAGTATTCTTTTGGATGAACGTTGCCGTAATGTTTCCGGGGGAACTTTCCATTCCTTCGCCAATATGGTTTTGAGAAAATACGCCAGGTTCCTGGAATTGAACAGTAATTTTACCATTCTTGACCAGTCGGACGCGGAGGATGCGGTAAATCTTATCCGCACGCAGCTTAATTTTCACAAATCCGAAAAACGTTTTCCGCGTAAACGCGCTATTCTGGAAGTAATATCAAAAAGCGTGAATAAATCCGAAGAAATCGCGACGGTTCTTTTCGATGAATACCCGCAGTTTATAGAATTTACCGAAGAGATCAAGAAAATACGCTTGGAGTATGATAAGTATAAGCGTCAGAAATCTCTCCTGGATTATGACGACCTCCTGGTTTTTCTGAAGGATCTCCTCGTAAAACACGAGGAGGTGCGCGGCGCCTTGTCGGGCCGGTATAAATATATTATGGTTGATGAATATCAGGACACTAACAAACTTCAAGCGCATATCGCCTGTCTCCTGGCGGGGGAACACGGTAATATTATGGTAGTGGGGGATGACGCGCAGAGTATTTATTCTTTCCGCGGGGCGAATTTCAAGAATATTATCGATTTCCCCAGGATTTTTAAAGGCACCAAGATCATTACCCTTGAGGAAAATTACCGCTCCACCCAGCCGATCCTTAATTTAACCAACGCGGTTATCGCCCAGGCCAAGGAGAAGTTCGAAAAAAATCTTTATACCAGCAAAAAGGGCGGAAATTTTCCGGTTTTTACGGATTGCCCGGATGAAAATTCCCAGTCGGTCTTTGTGGCGGAAAAGATCCTGGAATTAAGGGAAGAAGGGGTGGACCTGAAAGACATCGCCGTACTTTTCCGTTCCGGATGGCATTCCAACGATTTGGAGGTGGAGCTTTCCGGCCGGAATATCCCTTTTGTAAAATACGGCGGGCAAAAATTCGTAGAGGCGTCCCATATTAAAGACCTGGTAAGTTATTTGCGCGTTGCCTACAACCGCAATGATCAAGTAAGCTGGCTGCGCATTCTTTTATTGATCCCCAAGATCGGACCGAAAACCGCCGGAAGGGTTATTGAGGCGTTTGCCGACCTCCCGAAGAAGGAAGAATTTTGCCGGAAGATTCCCGAGATCCGTGAACTTTTTGAGCTGTTGGAAGATATCGATCCGCTCCGCCACGGCCCCGCGGATATCCTCGCGAGATTTATGGTTTATTACCAGCCTCTCCTGAAACTTAAGTATGATGATTTTAATAAACGGCTTAATGATTTGGATTCTCTTTTAAGGATCGCCCAACGGTATAATTCCTGCGAACAATTCCTGGTTGATATGGCGTTGGAGCCGCCGGAGAGGGCGGCGGTGGAACCCGGGCGTCCGGACAAGGATGATTCCTCTCTTACTCTATCGACGATACATTCAGCAAAAGGCCTGGAATGGCACACCGTATTTTTGATTTATGTGGCTGAAGGGCATCTCCCTTCGTATCTTTCTCTGGAGACGGAAGAGCAGGTAGAGGAGGAGCGCCGCCTGTTTTATGTCGCCGCCACCCGGGCTAAAGTAAACTTATTTTTGCTCAAACCGCACATTGACCGCTCTCCGCGCAGCTTTATGGACGGGGGAGGTTCGGTTTTTACCCAGGTTTCCCGTTTTCTGGAGGAGGGAGGGATACTCAAGGAATTTGTCGATGTTCGCGGCAGCGCGCTTACGGCAGGAGTGGACGATCTGGAGATTGAGGATATCCTCGGCGGAAAAAGAAGCAGGGATAAGATATTTTTTGAAACCCTGGAAGATTATTTTAAGGAAGAATAAGTATCCGTCTTTTGCCTTGAGAAGGATAAAAAATTATGTTAGAATTTTTAGTATGATTATCAGCCGGCAAAAACCATCAGAAGAAATATTGATTTTTCTCCGGGATTACAAAAATATCTTTCTGCTCGGCTGCGGGGATTGCGCGACCGCCTGTAAGAGCGGGGGGCAGGCGGAGGTTGAACAGATGGCTGTTTTATTGGAAGGAGCCGGAAAGACCGTCACCGGTTATTGTGTCCCTTCGGCACCCTGTATTGCCGCGAAACTTAAAGCGGAGACGGCAAAAAAGATCGGCGACTTGCGCCGGTCGGAAGCGGTTTTGGTTCTGGCTTGCGGTTTAGGGGTGCAGTCTTTTAAAGATAACGACCGTTTCGACCTCGCGGTTTTTCCCGCCCTGGATACGCTTTCCGGTGCGGTAATGGACGGCCAGGGCAATTTCCTGGAAAAATGCTCAATGTGCGGTGAATGCGTTCTGGGGGAAACCGCCGGCATTTGCCCGGTTACCCTCTGCCCCAAGGGAATGCTTAATGGCCCCTGCGGGGGCGTGATCCGCGGCAAATGCGAAGCCGATACCGAAAACGATTGTGTCTGGATAAAAATTTATGAAGAACTGAACAGAAAAAAACAACAGAAGAATTTAAAAAAGATTTACGGCCCCAAAGATTTTAAAAAATCCGCCCGGCCGCACCGGTTAATTATGAAATAAAATGGCAGACCCTCTTCCTTACAGCGAAAAAGTGATGGATCACTTTACCAATCCGCGCAATGTCGGCGAGATTATCGACGCCAGCGGAGTAGGCAAGGTAGGTAATCCTGTCTGTGGGGATGTCATGAAGATGTATTTGAAGATAGAAGACGACCGGATTATCGACGTGAAATTTAAGACTTTTGGCTGCGGGGCGGCGGTAGCAACAAGTTCAATGGTGACTGAAATGGTTAAAGGCAAGACGATTCAGGAAGCCTTGACGATTACTAACCGTGCGGTAGCCGAAGCCCTGGGGGGACTGCCGCCCAAAAAAATGCATTGTTCGGTTTTAGCCGAGGAAGCCTTGAGATCGGCTTTAAAAGATTATTATCAAAAACAGGGCAAGGAGCCTCCTTTTAAGGATAAAGAGCATCCCCATGAGCATGAAGGGGAAACTTGTTTGTAACCCCTTTTTTAATTTTTTATTATGGCAGAGCGTAAAAGTATTGGAAGAGCAAAAGATATGAATAAAGCATCCGGCCTTGGATTGACAAAAGCTGAAATACGTAGTAAAATTCTTCTAAGGTTAAAAACACAGAAGGAGGAAGACCGAAACCGAAAAAGTAAACTTATCACGGTTAAACTTTTAAGGAATAAGGTTTTTAAAAAGGCCAAAAGAGTGATGTTTTACATCGCTTTTGGTGGTGAAGTAAATACTGAAGAGATGATTAGGGAAGCTAAAAAGACAGGCAAGCTTATATGTGTACCAGTTTGCAGAAAAGATAGAGAAACTATGCATCCGGCGATATTTGAGGACCATGCTAAATTAAAAAAAGGCCCTTACGGTGTATTAGAGCCCGTAGCTCAGGCGGAGGTTAACCCGGAGAACCTGGATTTGATTATTGTTCCCGGATTAGCTTTTGATAAAAAAGGCAATCGCTTGGGCCGCGGGAAAGGTTGTTATGACCGTTTCTTGCGCAGTCTTTCTGTTAAAACTCCTTCCATCGGGCTTGCCTTTGATTTTCAAATTCTGCCCCTGATCCCCACCACTTCTTGCGATGTAAGCGTCAAGGAAGTTATCTGTTCTTAGGCCTCCCAATAAGAAGCTAAAAATTAAGTTCAAAAGGGGGAAAGAAAGATGATACTTAACATCGTGGTGCCGTTATTCGTTGCCCTGGTTGCCGCTTATTGCGGCTATTTCCTGAGAAAATATATCGCGGAGAAAAGAGTAAAAAGCGCCGAGTTGCAGGCGGAGCATATCCTGCAGGCGGCAAAAAAAGATATCCTGGATAAACGCCGGGAGGCGGAGTTGGAAGCCAAGGATCTCCTTTACCGGATGCGGCAGGATTTTGAAGGAGAAACAAAAGAACGGAAGCTGGAGATCGCCAATCAGGAAAAAAGACTTACCCAGAAAGAGGAGAATATCGACCGCCGGATCGATCTGGTAGAGAAAAAAGAAAAAGAAATTGAAACGCGTAACGATAACCTCAAAAAGCAGGAGGAAGGCTTAAGGTCAAAAGACAGCCAGCTTCATGCTTTGATCTCCGAGGAAAAAGAACGTCTCCAGAAGATTTCTTCTTTATCCGCCGAAGAGGCCAAGCAGATTCTTTTGGGGCGGCTTAATGAAGAATTAAACAGCGAGAAAGCGGTATTTATCCGCCGGCAGGAGGAAGAGGTGCGCAGTATTGCGGACAAGAAAGCCCGCGAGATCCTGAGCCTGGCAATCCAACGCTGCGCCGCGGAGCACACCGTAGAGACGACAGTGAGCGTGGTGAACCTTCCTAACGATGAAATGAAAGGAAGGATTATCGGACGCGAAGGCAGGAATATCCGCGCGCTGGAAATGGCTACCGGGGTAGATGTGATTATCGACGATACCCCCGGAGCGGTCACTCTTTCCGGTTTTGACGCTGTCCGGCGCGAAATCGCGCGTTTAAGCCTGGAAAAGCTTATTTCCGACGGAAGGATACACCCCGGGCGGATCGAAGAGATTGTGGAAAAGACCAAAAAAGAAATGGATGAGAAGATCCGCGAGGAAGGCGAGCGGGCGGCTTTCGAGGCGGGGGTTAACGGTTTACATCCGGAAATCATCAAGCTCCTGGGCCGGTTGAAATACCGGACCAGTTACGGTCAGAACGCCTTACAACATTCCAAGGAGGTCTCTTTTATCCTGGGGATTATGTCCTCGGAACTGGGGTTGGATTTCAAAACCGGACGCCGCATCGGTCTTTTGCATGATATCGGAAAAGCGGTGGACCATCAGGTCGAAGGAACGCATGCCAAACTGGGCGCGGATCTTGCCAAGAAATATAACGAAAGCGCAGAGGTGATCGAGTCGATTGAGTCCCACCATGAAGAGTCTCCCGTAAAAAGTATTTACGGGGTGCTGGCGATCGCGGCTGATGCGGTGAGCGCCGCGCGTCCGGGAGCGAGAAGGGAAACTCTGGAAGTTTATGTTAAACGTCTGGATAAGCTGGAGTCGATCGCCAACCTTTTTAAAGGGGTGGAAAAATCTTTCGCGATCCAGGCTGGACGGGAGATCCGGGTGATTGTGCAGCCGGAAAAGATAAACGATAATGAGGCGGTTACAATGTGCCGTGAGATCCGTAAGAAGATCGAAGAAGGAATGGAATATCCCGGGCAGATTAAAGTGACGGTAATCCGTGAGACGCGTACCATCGAATACGCTAAATAAAAACGGTAAAACCTCTATTTTTACGGCGGAGTAAAAAGAATCGTTAAAGAGTGAAAAATGAAAATACTTTTTGTAGGAGACGTGGTAGGCAGCCCCGGCAGAGAAGCGATTAAAACGCTGCTGCCTTCTTTAAAGCAGGAGTTGCGGATCGATTTCGCGGTAGTTAACGCCGAGAACGCTTCCGGAGGTTCGGGGATTACCTCCAAGGTGGCCGCCGAACTTTTTGCTTCCGGCGCGGATGTACTTACCTCCGGAGATCATATCTGGAAGAAACCCGAGATTTTTGAATTGATTAATCAGGAGGAAAGGATCCTGCGGCCGCTAAATTTTCCCAGCGGAGCCCCGGGCAGCGGGGCGAAGATATTTAAAGCCAAAAACGGCGTGAAGGTCGGGGTGATCAACGTTAACGGCAGGGTTTTTATGGAACCGCTGGAATGTCCGTTCAAGGCTGCTTTTGGCGCCGCTGAATCTTTGGCGGCGGAAACCAAGGTTATTATTGTTGATATCCATGCCGAGGCTACTTCCGAAAAAATAGCGCTTGGCCGGTATCTGGACGGTAAGGTTTCTGCGGTTTTCGGCACCCACACTCATATTCAGACCGCCGATGAAAAAATACTTCCCGGGGGGACCGCTTACATTACCGATGCGGGGATGACCGGTCCTTATGACTCGGTGATCGGCAGGAGAGTGGAGGATGTCCTGACGCGTTTTTTAAGTTCCATCCCGGTAAGATTTGAGGTCGCCGAAGGCGATATTCAATTGCATGGGGCGCTGGTAGATGTTGACCCTGAAACCGGCAAAGCGCTCTCGATCGTAAGGATCCAGAAGAAATTAAATGATTAAAAAAACACAGGTCATTTTTTCGAAAATTTCCCTGTTTTTAATTCTTTCCCTGTTTCTCTGCGGGGCGGATTCTCCGGTACAGGTCCCGGAAGAACTCGAATGCAGTTTAGACCTGAACTCTCCCGCAGTCAGCCTTCCGGCGATATATAAAACGAATATCGATTTAAGCGGCCGCGGCAAGCGTTTCGATAAAACCCTGCCGCAGAATCTGGCCTCCGGGGACGCTATCTCCGCCTGGCAGGCGGATCTGGGATTTGGGAATTTTTATCGTATCCAGTATAATCTTTGGGAGATCCAGCGCCTGGCCGGGGATAAAGATTCCTACCGGAAAATCCTTGACCACTATGATGAAATTATCAAAAAAATAAGCGATAGCGGAGGGACGGTTGTCCTTGACTTGTTCGGCACCCCCGACGGCTTAGGTACGGTTCTGGATAAGAACAGCGCTCCGCATAACCTGAAGGTTTATAAGGAGCTGGTAAAAGATACCATCCGCAGATTAAGCTGCGAAAAAAAATATAATATCTGGTATGAGGTCTGGAATGCCCCGGATATCGGAGATTTTTTTCTCGGACAGCGTTCGGATTACCTTAACCTTTACCGGATTGTCGGGGAGGCGGTAAAGGAACTGCGCCAGGAAACCAAGGCGAAAATCCCCCTGGGCGGCCCTTCGGTAAGCGCCTGGTTCAGGAATATCGAACCCAACAGTATTCTGACCCCCGAAAGAAGCCTGATCTATGAGTTGATAAAATACTGTTATAGCTACCGCCTGCCTCTGGATTTTATCTCCTGGCACGCGTATTCCAGCGATCCGAAGGAAGAAAAACAGTCCACGATCTACAATAAGCCTTTTGTGGGATTGATCCGCGAATGGCTGACCTATTTTAAATTTGACAGCAATATCCCGCTTTTGGTCGATGAGTGGAATTTCGACGGTTCAGCCAATATCCCGGCGGCAAGGGATAAAAACGCGAATATTTCCGCCAGTTATATTCCCGCCCGTCTAAAGAACATGTATGAGGCGGGAATAGACCGTCAGATTTATTTTTGCCTCGAAGATTTTGTGGATTACCAGGCAGGGATAGTCAGGAATTTAGGGGTTTTTACTTTCGACGCGGGGCGCCCGGAAAACCGGGATTACGCCAAGGTTAATTTTAATGTCTGGCGTATGATAAATATGCTGGGTCCGGATCTTCTTCAGGCGAAATGCAATGACGAATTCGTGGGGATAATCGCCACCAGGACTGCGGAATCCGCGGTTCTGCTCGTTTATAATTATATTGACCCCCAGCTTGCCATGAATTATCTTTCGCGGAATATCGTTAACCTTAATGGCGCAGAAAAAAAAGCGATCCTGGGTATTATTAATTCGGACCGCATGAAAAAGGTCCTCGCGGGGCAGATCAGTCTTTCCACTTTACGTTTAAGCGCAAAAACCAAAGAGATGCTTAGCCGCGCGATCGAATTATATGGATTGAAAAATAAATTTTCCACCGCCGGAAGAAAGATAAAAATTTCCCTGAAAGGGTTAAAGGGCCTCTACCTTTTGAGTGTTTATACGGTTAACGGCGATTGCGTCCGGAATTGCGAGTTTAAGCCCGCTATCGAAAAAGAGGTGGATTTTGACAAGGGAGATAGCCGGACATTGGAGTTAAGTCCTTATTCGGTGCAGCTTTTGGTATTTAAGAAGAAGCCGCCGGTACCGGCGGAAGTGCCGCCGGCAGAAGGGGGCCGGAAACCCCCGGCTATAAAGGCAGAGAGCGGGATAGCCAAGCCTTTAGAGGCAAAGACGGATATTGTTCCCGCGAGTTCCAAAATACAAACGAAACCTTCGGACAAAGAGACAGGCAATGCAGAAAATAAATAAAAATAAAACAGAAGAATCCGCAAGCCTTTTTCCACAATCACCCTTAAAGCATGTTTATACCGTTTCAGAGGTTACCCGTCTGATAAAGGGGATGCTTGAAGAAAAAATCGGTGAAATCTGGCTGGAGGGGGAGATATCTAACTTTAAAGCCGCCGGCAGCGGGCATTTTTATTTTTCGCTTAAAGATCAGGGGGCGCTTATCCTGGCGGCGATGTTCGCTTACGCCAACCGGGGATTGAAATTTACGCCGCAGGACGGCATGAAGGTTGTCTGTTTTGGTAAGGTGGATGTTTACGGCCCGCGCGGTCAATACCAGATAATTGTTGAAAAGATCGAACCTCAAGGGGTGGGTGCGCAGCAACTGGCTTTTGAGCAGTTGAAAAAGAAGCTTTATCACGAGGGGATTTTTGATCCTTCCCATAAAAGGCCCTTGCCGCAAACACCTTTTAAGGTCGGTATTGTTACTTCAAGCAAAGGGGCTGCGGTACGGGATATCCTGCAGATCCTTAAGAAAGGCGCCCCGGGAGTAGACGTGGTGATCCGGTCGGTACGGGTGCAGGGGGAGCAGGCTGCAGCCGAGATTGCCGAAGCGGTTTCGGATTTAAACGGCTTCAGCGGCCTGGATTTAATTATCGTCAGCCGGGGAGGCGGCAGCACCGAAGATCTGTGGTCATTTAACGAGGAGGTTGTGGCGCGGGCAATTTATAATTCGGCCCTTCCGATAGTGTCGGCGGTAGGGCATCAGATCAATACCACTTTGTCGGACCTTGCGGCGGATTTATTTGTGGAGACTCCTTCGGCGGCCGCCAAGATTATCGTGGACAGAAAGAACGAGCTTCTTTCCCGGATTTCCGAATTAAGGTATGAATTGGATTTATCAATAAATAATGTCATCAATGAATCCAGGAACCGGCTTACCGCTTATCAGCATGCGTTAAAAAGCCCGCGCGACAGTTTATTGGAAAAACAGCAGCAGATAGATGAATTGCTTTCCGGGATAAATCATAATATCCGTCATATTATGGAGATGGCAAAGCAGCGCGCAGGCGGTTTAATCCGGAACCTGGAGGCGTTAAGCCCCTTAGCGGTATTATCCCGCGGCTATAGCTTGAGTATACGGATGCCTCAGGGGACGGTTGTAAGCGACGCTTCCCTGGTGAAACCCGGAGATAAGATAAAGACAGTTTTAGAAAAAGGAGTTTTTATCAGCCTGGTGCAGGAAGTATGCCAGGAAAGTAAAAAGACATCCTGACCGGCGCGTTTTCCGGGTCCGGAAAGTAATAAACGAAAAAAGAGGTGAAGAATGAAAGATAAGACTTCGTTTGAAGAAGACCTGAAGAAGCTGCAGAAGATTGTTGAAGAGTTGTCCGGAGGAAAAATTACCCTGGGAGAATCACTCAAAAAATACGAAGAAGGGGTAAGAATCGCCCAGTCGTGTTCCGCGGCTCTTTCGGAAGCGCAAAGGAAGGTAGAGTTGTTGATGAAAAAAGACGGGAAAGTTTCCCTTGAGAATTTTGAAGAAGGCGGTCCGGAAGAGGGCTAAAATGTACCTGGAAAACATAAAATCGCCGCAGGATTTAAAGAAATTAAACCTTGAACAGCTTACATCGCTCAGCGGGGAGATCCGCCGGAGGATTCTGGAGGTGGTTTCGCAGACCGGGGGGCATCTTGCCTCCAGCCTGGGTGCGGTGGAGCTGGTTGTCTCCCTGCATTATTGTCTTGATACCCCGGAAGATAAGATTGTTTTCGATGTCGGGCATCAGGCTTACGCCCATAAGATACTCACCGGGAGGAACCCGGGTTTTTCTACTCTCCGGCAGTATCAGGGCTTGAGCGGTTTTCCTTCCAAGGATGAATCGGTTTATGACCCTTTTACCTCCGGGCATAGTTCGAACGCGGTTTCTTTGGGCCTGGGGCTCGCCTGCGCCAGGGATCTTTTGCCCGAAGAAAAAAAATTTAAAGTAGTCTGCGTGATTGGAGACGGTTCTTTAAGCGGGGGTCTTTGTTTTGAAGGCCTTAATAACGCCGGGCACCTTAAAAAAGATATTCTGGTAATCCTGAATACCAATGAATTGAGTATTGCCCCGAATGTAGGAGCGATCAGTAACTATTTGAACAAGATTATATCCCTGCCGGTATATAACCGTTTTCACACTAACGTGGAAAATTTTTTAAAGACCCGTGTTCCCCGCGGAAGCCGCCTTTTAAAGTTGATGTCAAAATTTGAAGAAGGGATAAAAGGGTTATTCGTTCCGGGGATGCTTTTTGAGGAGATCGGTTTCCGTTATTTCGGGCCGATCGACGGCCACAACCTGGGGATTATGGTTCCTACCTTAAAGAAGATTTTGGAATTCAAAGGGCCGCGCCTTTTGCATGTGGTTACCAAAAAAGGAAGGGGTTATCCCCCCGCCGAAAAAGATCCGGTGAAATTCCACGGGGTTGGCCGCTTTAATCTTGACAGCGGACAGGTTATGGTTAAGAATGATACTGCGGGAGCCAAAAGCTATACCGAGATATTCGGCGAAAAAATGGTGCGGCTGGCACGGGAAGATAAACGGATCGTGGCGATTACCGCGGCGATGCCGGAAGGGACGGGATTGGATAAAATCCGCGATATCTTCCCGGAGAGGTTTTTTGACTGCGGGATTGCCGAGGCGCACGCGGTTTGTTTCGCCGCCGGACTTGCCCGCCAGGGGTTGAAACCGGTGGTGGCGGTATATTCCACTTTTTTACAGCGCGCTTACGATCAAATCATACAAGAGGTTTCGTTGCAGGGTTTGCCGGTTGTTCTGGCCGTTGACCGGGCCGGGATTACCGGTGAGGACGGGGTGACGCACCAGGGGTTATTTGATATCGCTTATTTAAAGACAGTCCCGGGGTTAACGATTATGGCGCCTGCCGATGGGCGGGAACTGGAGGAGATGCTTGAATTTGCTTTGCGGCTAAATAAGCCGGTGGCAATAAGATATCCCCGCGCTTCCGCGGTCTCCGGGAAGTGGAAGTTTTCTCCTCTGGAGCCCGGACGGGGGTTAAAGATTAAAGAGGGGGCAGATTTTACGGTAATCGCGCTGGGGAGTATGGTTTTCGAAGCGGATAAGGCGCTGGAAATATTGGAAAAAGAAGGGTTATCCGGCAGCCTGATTAACGCCCGCTTTGTTTATCCCCTTGATATGGATTTGGTCCGGGAAGAATGCCGGGGAAAACGTTTTGTTTTCTCCGTCGAGGAAGGGCTGAAGGATTCGGGTATCGGCAGTGTAATTGCTCAGCAATTAGGCAGTCCGGTAGAGCGTATCGGGCTTCCGGCAGAGTTTATCCCGCACGGCTCCCGGGGCCTGTTATTGGAAAAATACGGGCTTGATGCCGAAAGGATCGCCGCGCGTATCCGTGAGGTGATAAAAAAGAATGGCTAAAGTCGTTATCGATCGGGATAAATGTAAGGGGTGTTTCCTTTGCGTAAGTTTTTGCCCCAAGGGGATAATTAAAAAAAGTGCCCGTTTAAATAAGAAAGGGTTGAATTTTGTGGAGGTCGATCCCAAAGGCAGCTGTGCCGGCTGCCTGCAGTGCGCGGTAATCTGTCCGGATTGTTGTATTGAGATATATAAATAAGAGGTAACTTATTAGTCTTAAATTCTAAGCTTATATCTTGCAGCTTACAACTTAAATGATGAATAATAAAAAAATATTACTGAGCGGTAACGAAGCGATAGCCCGGGGCGCGATCCAGGCCGGCTGCGGTTTTTATGCCGGGTACCCGATTACGCCGCAGAATGAGCTTATCGGATATATGTCTAATCATCTGAGGGATTCCGGAGGCGTTTTTATCCAGGCTGAATCGGAATTGGCGGCGATTAATATGGTTTATGGCGCGGCGGCTTCGGGGGCGCGCGCGATGACCTCTTCTTCGAGCCCGGGGATCAGCCTGATGCAGGAGGGGATATCTTATATTGCCGGGTCAGCCCTTCCGGCGGTGATCGTAAATATTATGCGCGGCGGGCCGGGATTAGGCAATATCGCGCCCGCGCAGTCGGATTATTTCCAGGCGACGCGCGGCGGCGGCCACGGTGATTACCGGTTGATAGTCCTGGCCCCGGATTCGGTACAGGAGGCTTATGATCTTACGCGTGAAGCTTTTTATTTGTCCGATAAATACCGTGTTCCGGCAATGATTTTGGGCGATGGCGTATTAGGGCAGATGATGGAGCCGGTTGAACTTTCCGTAAAAAAAGCGAAGATGGGGGATAAATCGGGATGGTGTCTTAGCGGTTGTCAGGGCAGGCAGCCGCATGTCGTGAAATCATTTTTTTTGCGGGAAGGTGAATTGGAGAAGTTTAATCTTAAACTGCAGAAAGTTTACCGCAGGATTGAAGAAAAAGAAGCGCGTTGCGAGGAAATGTTTTTGGCCGGGGCGGAGATCATACTGGTTGCCTACGGGACGATGGCGCGGATCGCCAAAAGCGTAATTATGCGCCTGAGGAATGAAGGAAAGAAAATAGGTCTGATCCGTCCGGTCAGTTTATGGCCTTTTCCGCGGGAAGCGTTTAGAGCCGCAGGGCGTAATACCGAGTACCTGGTGCTTGAGATGTCTTACGGGCAGATGCTTGAGGATGTCCGGCTGGCGGTCGCCGGAAGGCGGAAAATAGAATTCCTGGGCCGCTCCGGAGGTGGTATCCTTAGCGAAGGGGAGATTATCGATAAAATCAGGAGTTTGATACGTAAGCCCGGGGGAAGAAAATAAAAATGCATAAGGTATTCAGCGTGCCGGATCCTTTACGTAAAACGCCCACTCACTATTGCCCGGGTTGCGGTCATGGTATCGCCCACCGTCTGGTGGCGGAAGTAATCCAGGATCTGGGAATAAGGGGCAAGACAATCGCGGTTGCCCCGGTAGGCTGCGCGGTAGTGGCTTATGATTATTGGAAATTCGACTGTTCGGAAGCGCCGCACGGCCGGGCCCTGGCGGTGGCTACCGCGATAAAAAGGATGCAGCCGGAAAAGATAGTTTTTACCTATCAGGGCGATGGGGATTTGGCGGCGATCGGCACTAACGAAACGATACACGCGGCAAACCGGGGAGAGAATCTTTCAGTGGTTTTTATCAATAACGCGATTTACGGGATGACCGGGGGGCAATTGGCCCCCACCACTCTCCTGGGGCAAAAAACCTCTACTTCCGCCGCGGGAAGAGATAAGAAGCTTCACGGTTATCCTTTAAAAATTTCTGAAATGCTGGCGTTATTGCCCGGGGTTTGTTATCTTGAGCGTGTTTCCCTGCATAATCCGGGCGAGGTATTAAAAGCAAAAAGCGCGATCCGGCGTGCATTCCAGAATCAACTGGAGGGGTTAGGGTTTTCTCTGGTAGAGGTGCTTTCGCCGTGCCCGACCTATTGGGGGCTTTCTCCCCGGGAGGCGCTGGATTGGATCAGGGACGTGATGCAAAAAGAATTTCCTCTGGGAAGGATTAAATGACTGAACGCATAATTATTGCCGGCAGCGGCGGGCAGGGTGTGATGCTTCTGGGTAAGGTCCTGGTGCAGGCCGCAATGTTGGGCGGAAAACAGATAACCTGGTTTCCGGCTTACGGCCCGGAAGTGCGCGGGGGGACCAGCCATTGCATGGTGGTTGTCTCGGACCAGGAGATAGGTTCCCCTTATATCGGACAGGCCGATACGCTGATTATTTTAAACCGTCCTTCCCTGGAAAAATTCAAGAGCCGGCTTAAAGCGGGAGGATTATTGATCCTTAATTCTTCCCTGGCGGGATTCAAAGGCGCAAAAGGGTTAAAAATACTGCAGTTTCCTTTTACCGACATTGCCATGAATTTGGGTAACATTAAGGTTGCTAATATGGTAGCCCTGGGGTGTTTTGTTGCGGCTAAAAAAATTATCGATCCCGACAATGTCCTTGAAGTGTTTAAATCCATGGCCCCGGCGGGAAATTTAAAGATTTTAGAAATTAATCGGCAGGCCCTTAAGGAGGGGGAAAATCTAAACCATGGTTAGAGTAAGATTCGCGCCCAGCCCGACCGGTAATCTGCATATCGGCGGGGGGCGTACCGCTTTGTTCAACTGGCTTTTTTCCCAATCCCAGGGAGGGAAATTTGTTTTAAGGATTGAAGATACCGATCAGGAGCGTTCCAAGAAGGAGTTCGTGGACGAGATACTTTACAGCCTTCAATGGCTGGGTTTTAACTGGGACGAGATCTATTACCAAAGCCAGAGGTTTGCGCGTTACCGGGAACATGCCGACAGGCTGCTTAAGTCCGGGGCCGCTTACATCGAAAGGTCTCCCGAAGGAAAAGAGGCGGTAATTTATAAGATTCCGCATAAGAAGATTCAGATTAAAGACCTCATCCGCGGGGAGATAGAGTTTGACTCCTCTTTGATTAAAGATCAGGTTTTGATCAAGTCCGACGGAACTCCGACTTACAATTTCGCCTGTGTGATAGATGACGCGGAAATGAATATTACGCATATCATCCGGGGCGATGACCATATCTCTAATACCCCCAAACAGGTCCTTATCTACGAAGCCCTGGGTTTTATAATCCCTCAATTTGCCCATCTTCCGTTGATAATGGGGGTAGACGGGGGGAGGCTTTCCAAACGGACGGGTGCGACCGCCATCAGCGACTACCGCAAGATGGGTTATCTTTCCGAGGCGCTCTTAAATTATCTCCTGCTTTTGAGCTGGGCCCCGGGGGACAATCGGGAATTAATCGGCATCAAAGAGGCGGTAGGGCTTTTTGATATCAAACACGTCAACAAGACCGCCGCGACATTCGATATCAAGAAACTGGATTGGATGAATAATCAGTACCTTAAGAATGCCGATCCGGAAAAACTCGCCGATGAATTGGTCCCTCTTCTTAAGGAAAAAGGCTACCTTGGCGGCGATGATTTTGACCGTGGTTACCTGCTGGACCTGGTGAGGCTGTTCCAGGCACGCCTGCCGCGGCTTAATGATTTTGTGGATTGGGCGGACTTTTTCTTTTTGGAAGATCCGGTATTCGACCCGAAGGCCAAAGAAAAATATTTAAATCAGGATTTATCTAAGGAATTCAGCCTTTTTGCTCAAAGGCTGCAGGATTTAAGCGATTTCGGGGTCGCCAGCATTGAGGAGAGTTTCAGAGGGCTGGTGGCGGAATTGGGGATTGAGACTAAAAAGCTGATTCATCCTGTACGTGTCGCACTTACCGGCAAGACAATCGGACCCGGGTTGTTCGAAGTGATCCATTACCTGGGAAAGGAGCGCAGCCGAAGGAGGTTATTGCAATGGGTAAAATAAAAATCTGGTTTTTTTGCGCCGCCTTGAGCTTTTCTTTTTTAGCCCCGGTTTTTAGCGAGACGATCATTTTGAAATCCGGCCAGAGGGTAGAAGGAAAGATTACCGAGGAAACTGATAAATACGTGAAGATAGATTTTGAAGGCGTGGAGCTTACTTTCTATAACGACGAAATATTTTCCATCGACCGTTCTTCCTCCGGAGGGGCAGATGCCGTTTCTCCGCAGATGGAGATGCT
>JAQTRM010000017.1 GCA_028711825.1 Candidatus Omnitrophota bacterium
CAAGAAAGGGGGTGATCGGGGATGAATATCACGGTCAGGTATATGCTCAGGGAGGTTGCGCATTGCAAGGAAGGGTGCGGTAGGGTGTCCCGGGCATGACGTAAAACTACCCGTGTTTTCAATCCATCCCGCGGATTTTCCTCCTGAAGCGGCCAGGGCGGGATGAGTTTGCGGCAGCATGGGGCCCTTTGCCGGTTTAACGGGGCCCCGCATAATATTATTCATATTAAAAGGAAAGAATAGATGAAACTTGTTACCCGGGATACCGATTACGCGGTGAGGGCGATTTGTTATATTGCCGAAGCGGATAAGGTTGTTACCGTTACCGAAATGGTGCAGAAGCTCGGCGTGCCGCAGCCTTTCATGCGTAAAATCCTGCAGAGGTTGAGCCGCGAGAAAATCCTGATATCCTATAAAGGCCAGGCGGGGGGATTTAAGCTAAAACTGAAACCGGAGAGAATATTTGTTTACAATATCATGAATATTTTTCAGGGAAAGTTTTCCCTTAACGGTTGTTTTTTAAAAAAGGATCTTTGTCCTAACCGCGGCAAATGCATTTTAAGGAAAAAAATCAAGGATATTGAAGGTGAAGCGCTAAGGAAGCTTAAGAGTATAAATATTGCTTCTTTGATTAAAAATTAGCTTATGGCGGAAAAAAGAAGTTTTTCTAATTTGAAGGCGGGCAAGGAAGTTCCCGGGGGCGATATCCGGACCGGCCGGCAACTAAGAGGGGCGGTTTTAAAAGAAGCGTTGGTCCGCGAGCTTGAGGATTTCTTCGGCAGCGACGCCCGAAGGATAGCGCATGCTAAGAAGGTGATGGAATTCTCCGAAAAGATGCTTAAGCGCGAAAGGGCGGATTATACTATCGTTATTCCTGCCGCCATCCTGCATGATGTGGGGATTAAGCCGGCGGAGGAGAAATACGGTTCGGCCGGCGGCCAGCTCCAGGAAAAGGAAGGGCCGGCGGTAGCCCGGAAGATATTGCGGAAGATCGGGATGAAAAAAGACAGGATCGGGGAAATTTGCCGTATTATCGCCTCACATCATTCTCCGGGGGAAGTTAATACGGTTAATTTCAGGGTTTTATATGATGCCGACTGGCTGGTAAATTTCGGAGGTGAATTCAAGGGGCTGCGGCGCACGGAGAGGGAAAGGTTGATCAACCGGATTTTTCTTACCGAAACCGGACGCCTTATCGCATCCGTGCTTTATCTTAAACCGGTTCTCAAGAAAAGGAGGGTGTGATGTTCTGTTACCAGTGTGAACAAACTGCGGGAGGAACAGGCTGTACGAGGCTCGGGGTATGCGGGAAAAACGAGAATATCCAAAGCCTTCAGGATACCATCCTTTACGGTTTAAAAGGCATCGCCGCTTATGCATATCATGCCCGCCAATTGGGGGCAAGAAACGAAGAGGTGGATGCTTTTATGCATGAAGCGCTCTTTAAGACCATTACAAATGTCAGTTTTGATTTAGAGCAATATCTGGAATTAGTCTTAAAATGCGGTGAAGTCAATTATAAAGTTATGGAGATGCTGGACTGTGCGCATACGGAGAGGTTCGGTAATCCCGTGCCCGTCGATGTTGAAACCGGGACCAAGGCCGGTCCGGGAATCCTGGTTACCGGCCATGACATGCTTGATCTTTACGAATTACTTAAACAGACGGAAAACACGGGGATTAATATCTATACCCATGGAGAGATGCTTCCGGCTCACGGTTATCCGGGATTAAAGAAATTTAAGCATCTGGCCGGTAATTACGGAGGGGCTTGGCAGGAGCAGAAGAAAGAATTTAATTTGTTTTCCGGAGCTCTGCTCGCAACTACCAATTGCGTATTGATCCCTCCCGAAAACACCTATTTAGACAGACTTTTTACCATTGGGGTTACCGGGATTCCAGGTGCGACGCATCTAAAAAGCCGCGATTTTAAATCTTTGATCGATAAGGCTAAATCTCTTCCCGGTTTGCCGGAAGCCCCCGGGAAAAAGATCCGTACGGGTTTTCACCATACCTCCGTTCTGGGGTTGGCCGATAAAATCGTCAGCCTGGTGAATTCCGGAAAAATCCGGCATTTCTTTCTGATCGGAGGGTGCGATGGGGCGAAGCCGGGCCGTGATTATTATACTGAATTTGCCGAAAAGGTGCCCGCGGACTGCCTGATCTTGACCTTGGCCTGCGGGAAGTACCGTTTTAACAGGATGGAGTTTGGTGAGATTGAAGGCATCCCCAGAATGATCGATCTGGGACAATGTAATAACGCTTATTCCGCGATAAAGATAGCGCAGGCTTTAGCCGGAGCGTTCAAATGCCGGATTGATCAACTTCCCTTAACTCTGGTTCTATCGTGGTTTGAGCAAAAAGCAGTTGCCATTTTGTTATCTTTGTTATATCTTGATGTGAAGGGCATTTATATTGGCCCGACGCCTCCCGCTTTTATCAGCAAGGACGTATTTAGCATCTTAAAGGAAAGATTCAACTTACGCCTGATTAAAACTCCAGAGGAGGACTTAAAGGAAATATTGCATGTTTAAGAAAGGAGATATAACGTGTCTAATTTAGGGGATTTATTGCAGAGCGCCGATTGGAAGACTGAGAAACATGTCCCGGTGATTGAGGGGCCTGAGGAGGTCAAAAAAGGCGAGGTTTTTAAGGTCGAGGTCAGCGTGGGAAAACAAATTCCCCATCCTAATACTACCGAACATCATATCAGGTTTATCGAAGTGTATTTCCTTGCCGCCGGGGAAAGATTTCCCTATCAGCTGGCGCGGTTCGAGCTCGGCGCGCACGGGGAGTCCGTACAGGGGCCGAATACCAGCACGATATTTTCCGAACCCGGGGTATCGGTCGCGTTTAAAACCGAAAAAAGCGGCACGATCATGGCGATCGCCTATTGCAATATCCACGGTCTTTGGAAAGCCCAGAAAGAGGTTCAGGTCAAGTAACCGGAGTTTGCTCCGCGTTTGCGGATAGCAAAAAAGCCTTTTAAGAGGCAGGGAGGAAAGATGAGCAAGTATAAATGTCTGGTTTGCGGTTATATTTATGATCCAGCGGTGGGAGATCCGGATAACGGGATTAAACCCCAAACGAGTTTTGAGAGCCTTCCTGATGACTGGGTCTGCCCGGAGTGCGGAGTGGGCAAGGACCAATTTGAGAAAATAGCTTAAAAAGGGGAGAGGCTATGTCCAGGACCGTTACTTTTAAGGGAACCCCTATGGTTTTGGCGGGGCGTCCGGCTAAAATCGGCAGCCGTGCTTTTAATTTTAAACTCGTGTCTCAGGATCTTAAGGTTGTAAAATTGTCGGATTTCAGTGGCAAGGTCAAGGTGGTTAATTTTTTCCCTTCATTGGATACCCCGGTTTGCGACCTGCAGGTAAAGGAGTTTAACCGCCGGGCCTCAGGCCTCAGCCCGGAAGTGGTGATCATCGGAATAAGCAAGGACCTTCCTTTCGCCCAGTCCCGTTTTTGTTCCTTTAACCAGATAAAAAATGAAGTGGTGCTTTCAGATTACCGGTTTGATTCGTTCGGCTCGAATTACGGGGTACGCATCAGGGAATTAAACCTTCTTGCCCGGGGCTCCATGATTATCGATAAGAGCGAACGCATTCGTTACCTTCAGGTTGTCAGCGAGATAACCCATGCGGTTGATTTTGAAGAGGTTTTTAGCGCCCTTAAATCGGTGTTGGAATCTCCTTCTGCCGGAAAGAGAAGTCTTTGGGGCGGCGTAAAATTATGACTATCGAAATTACCTCCAAGATCAAGGAGATTATCCGGCGTAACTATAATGTAAAAAGCTTCCGCCTGGAAATCCCCGCCGGGGCACCGGATTTTAAAGCCGGGCAGTTCCTTTCGGTAAGCCTTGGTAACGACCCGCAGTTTAAAAGGTATCTTTCTATTTCCAGTTCCCCCACCGAAAAATGCTACCTGGAGTTTACCAAAAAATTGACCGAAAGCTCTTTCTCGCGCGCCCTGGACAGCCTGTCCGCCGGCGATACGCTCAGGATACAGTTTCCTTTCGGGAAATTTATCCTGGATGAGTCTTTCCCGAAAATCGCCTTTTTATCCGGCGGGATCGGAATTACTCCTATCCGGAGTATCTGCAAATACGCAGTCGATAAGAATCTCGGTATCGACATCGTATTGGTTTATTCCAACCGTTCGGTAAGAGATGTAGTTTTTAAAGAGGATTTCGACGCGATGGTAAAATCTTACCCGCGCCTTAAGGTGGCGCATGTGCTTTGCGAGGCCGATCCGGGGTTTAAATGCCGGGTGGGATTGATCAATGCCGGGGTAATTAAAAACGAAATCCCGGATTACGAGCAAAGGAAATTTTATCTTTGCGGGCCGCCGCAAATGGTGGAGGCAATGTATAGGATTTTATCCGAAGAATTAGGATTGAAGGAAGACATGGTGGTGCGGGAGAACTTCCAGGGATATTAGAAGGCAGCGGGTATGATGGAAGCAGGGCAGGTACGCAGCATGTCCTGCGGGAACGGAGGTGGTCTATGGCGGCGGTAGAGATATTACCGGGCATATATTCGGTGGGGGTTACGGATTGGAATGTGCGTAATTTCCACGGGCATACTTATACTACGCAGCGGGGGACGAGTTATAATTCCTATCTTATTGTTGATGAGAAAATCGCGCTTGTTGACACGGTAAGCGGAAAATTCGCGCCCGAGTTAATCGAGAATATCGGCAAGATTATCCCGCCGGATAAGATCGATTATATTATCGCCAATCATGTTGAACCGGATCATTCGGGGGCGATGCCGGCGGTGATGCCGCTGTGCCCGCGCGCCAAAGTTCTGGGTACCGCTAAATGCCGGGAGGGTCTCTACCGGCATTATTACCGTGATTGGGACTTTCAGGAGGTCAAGACCGGGGATGAGCTGAGGCTCGGGAAGCGCGCGCTTACTTTTATCCAGGCGCCCATGATCCACTGGCCGGACAGTATGTTTACTTATTGTCCGCAGGAAGAATTATTGATGCCGAATGACGCCTTTGGGCAGCATTTTGCCTCCAGTCTGCTTTTTGACGACCAGGTTGACCCGTGTATTTTGATGGAGGAAGCCAAGAAGTATTACGCCAATATTCTTTGGCCGCTGGGCGCGGTAATCCTGAAAAAGATCCGGGAGGTGCAGGAGCTTAAAATACCGATCAAGATGATCGCTCCCAGCCACGGGGTGATCTGGAGAAAAGATCCTTCGAAAATAATCAACGCCTATATTTCTTGGGCAAAGGGCGAAACCGAAAATAAAGTGGTGGTGGCGTATGAGACGATGTGGGGATCGACCGCTAAAATGGCCCAAATGATCCTTGAGGGAGTTGTTTCGGAAGGTGTCGAGGTCAAGCTTTACGATATCGCGCAAAGCGACCGCACGGATGTTATCACGCAGATGTTATCGGCGCGCGGATTCCTCTTCGGTTCTTCTACCCATGATAACGATATGCTGCCGAATATCGCCGCTTTCCTGGAGCTCGTAAAAGGGTTTAAACCCGCCGGGCGCCAAGCCGGATTTTTCGGTTCTTGCGGATGGGCGGGAGGAGCGGTTAAAGAGATGCGGGAGATGCTTAAATACAGCGGGATTAACGAGGCCGTTCCGGGGGTTTCCTGTCAGTATGTTCCGGATGAGGCCGCGTTGGAGGAATGTTTTAATTTCGGGGTTAAATTCGCGCAGGAGCTTAAAAAATGAAAATTCCCGAGGCGGCAGCAGAATTTTTAAGGTCCCAGGATTTTGTAATCGTTTCTTCTCTGGATAAAGGAGGTTTCCCGCATAGTTCCTGCAAGGCGATTGTAAAGATCGATCCTGCGGCGGGAATAATACACTTGATCGATGTTTATCACGGGGTAACCGGAGAAAATATCAGGCGTAATTCCCGCATCAGCGTCAGCGCGGTCGATGAGCATAAATTCACGGGTTACTGTCTTAAAGGTATGGCTGCGATAGAACCTTCCGGAAAGATCGGCAGCGAGATGATAAAGGTTTGGGAGGAAAAGATAACTTCCCGCCTGGCAAAAAGGATGCTGAAGAATATCTCCCGGGGTAAGGGGCAAGGACATCATCCGGAGGCAAACCTTCCGCATCCTAAATATTTGATCCTGATGAAAGTAGAAGAGGTGGTGGATCTTGCTCCTCAGCATCTGAAAAAAGGAGGTTTAAATGGCTAAGAACGTGAAAGTTTACAGCACTTCTACCTGCCCCTGGTGTATCCGCGTCAAACAGTTTTTGAAGGACAACAATATCGAATTTGAGAATTTTGATGTTTCCCAGGATCGCGCCGCCGCCGATGAAATGATGAATAAGACCGGGCAGATGGGGGTTCCGGTGCTGGATATCGAGGGGGAGATTATTGTCGGGTTCGACCAGGAAAGGATTAAAGCGGCTTTAGGCCTTTAAATGGATATGGAGGCCGGGTTTTTATGAAGACTTATGATTTAATTATTGTTGGTGCCGGTCCGGCGGGAATTACCGCCGGAGTTTATGCCGCCCGGGGAAGAATGGATTTTCTTATCATCAGCCTGGATGTGGGCGGGCAGGCGGCCTGGAGCGGCGATATCGAGAATTATACCGGATATCAGTTTATCAGCGGTATCGAGTTGATGGAAAAATTCCAGGAGCATATGCGCCAATACGGTATGGCGTTTAAAGAAAAAGAAGAGGTCCTGGAAATCTCGGGTTCCGGTAATTTGATAGCCGTGAAGACTGACAAAGAGGTTTACCAGTGCAGAAGTCTGATTATCGCTTCCGGCAAAAGGTCCAAGGAGCTGGGGGTCCCGGGAGAAAAAGAATTTAAAAACCGCGGTTTAACTTATTGCGCTACCTGCGACGGGCCGCTTTTTTCCGGAAAAGATGTCGCGGTTATCGGCGGCGGAAATTCCGCTTTAGACGCTGCTTTACAGCTTATCAAGATCGCTAAACATGTCTATATTGTGCATAACGCCCGGGATTTATCGGGAGATGCGATTATGATCCAAAAGGTCCGGCAGGCTCCCAATGTCACTGTTATCGATGATTCTTTGGTGGTTGCCGTATCGGGAGGGCGTTTCCTTTCGGGAATAAAAATACGCAGCGCTTCCGCGGAGAGGGATTTGGCGGTTCAGGGTGTGTTCGTAGAAATCGGTCTTGTCCCGAATTCCGCTTTCTTCCCGGGGATTAAAAAAAATTCCTCAAATGAGATAATCGTCGATTCCCGCAACCGGACCAGCCTTAAAGGAGTATTCGCAGCCGGCGACGTGACGGATGTACCGGAAAAACAGATCATTGTCGCCGCCGGGGAAGGCGCAAAAGCCGCTCTGGGGGCTTTTAAGTTCCTGGCGACGGGCAGGTTCTAGGGTGCGATGGAAAAGAAAACCGGTTTCATAGAATTGAAGAAAGTTTTCCGCCGGCTCCATGGCAGGCGCGGCTGCCTCTGGGATAAAAAGCAGACGCATAAAAGCCTGATTAAAGATTTAAGAGAAGAAGTTGATGAATTTATCCGTGCCGTGAAGCACGGCGACTGCCGTAATATGCAGGAAGAACTGGGAGATATCCTTCTTCATGTGATGTTCAACGCGCAGATCGCCAGCAAGAACGGTAAATTCGATATTGAAGATGTGATTGCCGGTTTAATCGGGAAATTGAAGCGCCGGCATCCGCATGTCTTCGGGAAGGTGAAAGTAAATTCCGCGCGGCAGATTATTGCCAACTGGGAAATGATCAAGGCGGCCGAAAAGCACAAATAGGTTGCGCCCGCCGCAGGCAGTGATACAATTATCAACAGGGACCATTAATTTAACAGGGAGGTTTTAATGAAAGAACAAATTGAAAAGGCTTTGGATAAGGTTCGGCCGATGCTGGCGGCCGACGGTGGCAACGTGGAATTGGTCGAGGTGACCGATGACGGAGTAGTCAAATTGAAATTGCAAGGAAGCTGCGGCTGCTGTCCGATGAGCTCGATGACCTTGAAGAACGGAATCGAAAAGATCCTGAGGCAGGAAGTGCCGGGGATCAAGGAAGTGATAGCGCTTTAAAAGATCTTCGTATGTCTCTTCAGCTTCAGAAAAAGTTCAGCCGTCTCAAAAGTATTATCGCTTCATATCGTTCGGTCCTGGTGGCATTCTCCGGAGGGCAGGACAGCGCTTTGTTGCTTAAAGCCGCTTCTCTGGCCCTTCCTCCGGGAAAAGTCCTGGCGGTGACCGCGGTTTCAGCTACTTATCCCGAAGGTGAACTGGTTCAGGCGAAAAATCTTGCCCGGAGGATCGGTTCAAGGCTTAAGATAATCCGGACCGGAGAATTGAAAGATAAAAGGTTTACCGTTAATTCCACGCGGCGATGTTATTTCTGCAAACAGGAACTTTTTTCAAGGTTGATCGCAATCGCCGGGAAGAATGGCCTCGAAGCCGTACTTGAAGCCGGCAGTCTTTCAGATAACTCCGATTACCGCCCGGGAAGCGCCGCCGGGCGCCGGCTGGGGGTGAAATCGCCTTTGGCGGAGGCGGGTTTCTTTAAGCAGGATATCCGGAGATTAAGCAAGAAATTGGGGCTCTCAAGCTGGGATAAACCCAGTATGGCATGCCTTGCCTCGCGGATACCTTACGGGACCGGGATTACCGCTCCATTGCTTAAGCGCGTGGACCGGTCGGAAACCTACTTGAGGAGCCTGGGTTTAGGTCAGGTGCGGCTGCGTCATTACGGCGATACCTGCCGCATTGAAACCGACGCAAAAGAAATTCCCAGATTATTAAGCAAAAGGCGTAACATTGTGCGCCGTTTAAAAAAAGAAGGGTATCATTACATTACCGTTGACCTTGAAGGTTACCGTACCGGTAGTTTAAATGAGGCGGTTAAAAGGTTAAGGCGTCTATAAATAAGAAAGAGGGTGTTAAGATGAAGAAGGTATACCTGGATTACGCGGCCACTACACCCGTAGACCCGGAAGTTATCGCTGCGATGGAACCTTGTTTTTATGAAAAATTCGGTAATGCCTCAAGCCTCCACGCTTACGGACAGGAGGCAAAAAAGATCCTCGAGGACAGCCGGCAGACGCTGGCGGATTTTATCGGGGCCCGCCCGGAGGAGATTATATTTACTTCCGGGGGGACGGAATCCGATAATACCGTCCTCTCCGGGGTTTCCTGCGCTTTGGAAAAGAAAGGAAATCATATCGTTACTTCCATGATCGAGCATCACGCGGTTATCGAGCCGGCGAAATTCCTGGAGAAGCACGGTTTTAAGGTTACCTATCTCAAGGTGGATAAAGACGGGCTGGTGTCTCCCGATGACCTGAAAAAAGCGATCACTGATAAAACAATCCTTGTCAGTATTATGCACGCCAATAACGAGATTGGAACCCTGCAGCCGATCGCGGAGCTCGGCAGGATCACCAAGGAAAAAGGGGTGTATTTCCATACCGACGCGGTGCAGACTGTAGGCCATGTCCCGGTCAATGTCGGAGAGCTCAACGTGGATTTTTTATCGCTTTCGGCGCATAAATTTTACGGCCCGAAAGGGGTGGGTGCTTTGTACGTCAGGCAGGGCTGTCGTATGGATACTTATATGCGTGGAGGGGATCAGGAAAAAGGCAGGCGCGCCTCTACTCATAATATCTCCGGGATCGCCGGGCTTGCCAGGGCGATCGAACTTTGCCGGGATAATATGGATAAAGAAAATGCTTATCAGGCATCCTTGCGGGACAGGCTGATTAAAGAAATACCCGCTTTGATCCCCGATGTCAGACTTAACGGCCACCCCGCACAGAGACTGCCTAATAACGTGAATTTTTCGATCAAATATATCGAAGGAGAATCCATGCTTTTGAGCCTGGATATGCTGGGGATCGCCTGTTCTACCGGATCGGCCTGCACCTCAAGCTCTCTTGAACCTTCGCATGTTTTACTGGCGATCGGCCTGGACCATGAGACTGCGCATGGTTCACTCCGGATCAGCCTGGGACGCTGGACAACTGGTGCGGATGTCGACTACCTTCTGGAGAAGCTGCCGCCGGTAGTAAAAAAATTACGCGAGATGTCCCCTCTTTATGAGAAATAAACTGCCTCCGTTGGGTAAAGTCCCACCCGATTTTTTTAACCGTAATATTTATCCTAAACTCGGTTATCCCGATCCTTCGATCCTTGTCGGCCCGCGCAACGGGGTGGATTTCGGGGTGCTGGACCTGGGAGACAGGGTTTTGGTTGTTTCCACCGACCCCTTTTTTATCGCCGACGGACTGGGAATGGAGAAAGCCGCCTGGTTCGCGGTGCATATCGTCGCCAGCGATGTGGCGGTAAGCGGGATTGCCCCGCGGTATCTGGCAATCGATATGAATCTTCCTCCTTCGATCAGCGAAAAGGATCTTAATCTGCTCTGGGATACGGTCCACCGGGAATGCGGAAAACTCAAGATCAGCGTAATTACCGGGCATACCGCCCGTTACGCCGGGTGTAATTACCCGATGGTAGGCGGGGCGACGGTTTTTGGGCTGGGCAGGAAGGAAGATCTTGTCAACCCCCGGGCGCTGCCGGGGGACGCGGTAATCGTTACCAAAGGCCCCGCGATCGAAGCCGCCGGACTTTTGAGCGCTTATTTTCCGGAGCCGCTGGAAGCCCGCTACGGCAAGCATTTCCGCAGGCGCGCCCGGGATATCTTTTACCGGATGTCCACCGTTAAAGACGCGGCGGTCGCCGCTTCCGTGGGAGGCCTTACCGCGATGCACGACGCTACGGAGTGCGGTGTCTGGGGAGGGCTTTTTGAGATCGCCAGGCACAGCGAAGTAGGGATGCGGATCGAGCTTGACAGGATTATTATGCCGGAACCCGTAAAACTTATATGCGAATGTTTCGGTATCGACCCTTATTCTTCCATCAGCGAAGGTACTTTGCTGGCAACCGCCAGTAAAGATAAGGCTGCCGCGATCGTCGCGGCGCTCTCCAGGGAAGGGATACCGTCCAGCATTGTCGGTGAGGTTACCCCTTCTTCGGAAGGGATGCGTATTATAGACGGGAAAAAGAGCCGCGCGCTGAAACACCCCGTGGTCGATCCTTTCTGGGGAAAGTTCGCGGAATACCTGAAAAAGAAATGAAAGAAAAAATACTGGACTGTTTAAGCAAAAAAAACGATTATCTCTCCGGAGACCAGATCAGCCGGCACCTGGGGATCAGCCGCCAGGGGTTGTGGAAACATATCCAGGAGCTTAAAGACTTAGGGTATGAAATAGTCGCGGTTCCGCACCTGGGTTACCGTCTTGAATCCGTCCCCGACCGGCTTTTTGATTTCGCGGTAGCGCATAATCTGCATACGAAATTTACGGGGAAAAAAATCTATTATTCCGATTATCTGGATTCCACAAATAACCTGGCGATGAAGCTTGGAATGGAAGGGGCTCTTTCCGGCACACTGGTTCTGGCGGAGTCCCAGGGGAAAGGCCGCGGCCGCCTGGGCCGGCACTGGCTTTCTCCCAAACACAAGGGGATATATCTTTCGCTATTGTTAAGACCGCGTATTTCTCCGTCGAATTCACCGTTATTGACCTTGATGAGTGCGGTGAGTATCTGTGAAGCGGTTAAAGAAGCAATCGGGTTGTCCGTACAGATCAAATGGCCTAACGATGTGCTGGTAAATAATAAGAAGCTCGCCGGGATCCTTACCGAGATGAGCGCGGAAATGGATAAGGTAAATTTCGTGGTGATCGGTATCGGGTTGAATGTTAACAACGACAGGAAGTCTCTGCTTCCCCAAGCCACTTCTTTAAGAGAAGCGCGGGGAGAAGAGTTGAGCCGGCTGGATTTATTGCAGGGGCTTCTGCGGAGGCTCGAGGAAAATTATCTGCTGCTGGAAGAAGGGGGCGCTCGCCAGATCATTGACAAATGGCGCGGTTTCACCCTTACTCTCGGCACGCGGGTAAGGGTTGCTTTCCAGGATAAATATGTGGAAGGCCAGGCCGCCGATATCGATTCCGACGGTTCACTGGTTATCCGCAAGGATTCCGGGCTGATGCAAAAGATCTCCAGCGGAGACGTGATATCTTGCCGGTAATTGTCAACCAATAATATATTATTGGTTGACAATTAATCTTCCTCTCGTTTATAATAGCCGCATGTCAGGTTTAAGAATATGCGGCTTAATTTTTGTCCTGCTGTTTTTTAATCCGGGAAACCCCTGCGCCTTCGGCGGGATCGACCATGAACTGGAACCTTTGGTGATCCTGAAACAGAAGCAGCTGCTTTTGAACGAGTATACAACGGAGAGCGGCGAGAATGAAGATTTCGATTATCAGTCCGGGGTGGAAAACCTGGTCAACCTTCCGGTAGATGTGCAGAGCCGGTCCTTAAGGAGCGGGATAGAGGCGGGTTTCTCGCTGCGCGGGTCGACCTCCCAGCAGGTTTTAGTCCTTTTAAACGGCCAGCGTATTAACGAGCCGCAAACATCTTACTATAACTCCGACATTCCGTTTACCAAAGAAGATATTGAAAAGATCGATGTGATGCCCGGAGCGGGTTCCGGCCTTTTCGGCCCGGACGCCGTAGGAGGGGCGATAAATTTCTCTTTAAGCCCGCCTAAAGAAAAGAAGATAATCTGGGAGTCCGGCATAGGAAGCAACCGTAACGGGTACAGCCTTTTCAGCTTCAGCGATAAACGCGATAACCTGGGGGTGCGTTTTTCAGTCGAGGACGCCCAGTCCCGGGGATACCGCTATGATACGGATTATAAAAAATTTACTTCTTCTTTGAGCGCCAGCTACGGGTTCGCGCGCGGGTCCTGGGATAATAACTTCGGTTATCAGGAAAAGGATTTCGGCGCTTATGATTTTTATACTCCCGGAATGGGATATCCTTCCCGTGAGGCGACCAAGGTTTATTTATTGAGCAGCGGGCTGAATTTAGATTATGACGGGCTGCTGGTGAAGCCCGCTTTCCTCTGGCGCCGGCATTATGATACCTTCATCCTTGATGAGACAGGCCTGCGTTCGACACAGGTAAATCATCACCATACGGATATTATTACCCCGAGTTTTTACCTGCAGAAGGATATGGGCGTGTTCGGCAAGACGGGGTTTGGCTCCGAGTGGTCCGAAGAAAGAATCGTCTCCACGAATCTGGGAAACCATACACGCGACCGCCAGAGTTTATTCCTGGATAACCGTATTGCCATTGGAGAGCGGTGGGAGATAGGATCTTGTATCCGCGGAGAGAATTTTTCCGGCTTTGGTATGACTTATAGCGGGTCTTTGAACGCCAGGTTCACGCTTGTTCCGGATCTTTCATGGAGTTTCGGCGTTTCAAGGAATATCCGCCTGCCCTCCTTTACCGAGTTATATTACAGCGATCCTACTACGATCGGTAACGACGCCCTGGAAGCTGAAAAAGTATGGAATTACGAAACGGGCCTGGAATACAAAAAAGGAGGGTTTCTCTCCAGGGTTTCTCTTTTTATGCGCCGGGAGAGAGAAATGATCGACTGGGTAAGGAAGGATCCCGGAGAGAAATGGCAGGCGAGAAATTTCACCCGGGATGAAGTTTTTGGCGCCGAATACGCGCTGCATCAGGATTTCAGCCGGTTTCTCGCTCTCGACGCCAACTATTCTTACGCCGATAAGCAAATAGACAGCCAGGGGTATCTTTATAAATACGGCCCGAATTACGCCAGTCATTTGGCGAACGCGGTTTTTACTATAACCCTGCCTTTCGGCAGGCAGGAGATCGGGTTTAACTATAAAAAAAGGCCCGGGCGCAACGGGTGGCTCCTGATGAGCGCCGGGCTTAATTATAATTTAAGCGGCGATATGAAAATCTTCCTGCGCGCGGAGAATATCTTTAATACGGAATACCAGGATATCGAAGGGATCCCCCAGCCCGGGAGGTATCTTGAAGCGGGATTGAGGTGTCAGTGGTAGGTACCGGGGGACGTCCTTTCAGGGGACACCCTGTTGCTCTATAACTGTTAAAAATACAAATAGTTATGAAGAGGACAATTCATAACTGGTAATTAATTCAAAATCTAAAATAAAGGGGACGGTTCTATTTTTTAACTTTGTTTTACCAGAAAAATAGAACCGTCCCCTTTATTTTTTGGTTTGCTGAAAGCTGGTGGCTGAAAGCTGACAGCCGAAGGATTGATTAAGGAAGTTTTATGGGTTATAATATATTTAACAAAGGAGGCTTATGTTTATCCACGCGGTTTTATTTATTGTTAAACCCAAAGAAGTCGCCAAATACCGGAAGGACAGTTTGATGTGGGCGGACCATACCGCCAAGGCCCCGGGGTTTTTATCCTACCGGACGATGAAACGCTATGGTTTTAAAGATCAGTACGTTTCGGTTTATCAATGGGGAAAAAAGGGCGACCACGACCGTTTTATGCGCAAATATCATGATTGGCTGGTGGGGAAATCCAAGGCAAAGGTCGGTGTAGTGGGATATTATAATTTTAAAGAGATAGATAAGAAGGTTGTGAAAAGGTGTAAGCCTTAAGGTGTAAGTTTTAAACTTACAACTTATCACTGTTTTCAAATATTTATTGACAAATAACAGTCGGTTTTGTATAATTATCTTGTAGTAAATAAGGGGGTAGAATCTGGAACCGTGAGGAGAAAGAAGAACCATACCTTGCGGTTTTTTCTTTTTATATCCTTTTAGTTTGCTATAATTTTTTTGGAAAGGAGGAAGTAAAAAAATGGCAAAAGGCAAAGTAAAATGGTTTTCCAATCAAAAGGGTTATGGTTTTATTACTCCTGAGAACGGTGCGGATGTCTTCGTGCATCATACCGCCATCCAGGGTGAAGGCTATAAGACTCTTGAGGAGGGCCAAGAGGTTGAATTTGAGATCGAAAAAGGTCCAAAAGGCGAACAAGCTACTAAAGTAGTGAAGTTATAACCTCAAAAAAAACGAAAAAGGCCCGGCCGAATAAGCTGGGCCTTTTTTTTAAGATGAAAGCCGGTCAGGATGGAAAATATCGATAAGCGGGTAGCGGTGGCGATGAGCGGAGGAGTGGATTCTTCGGTTGCCGCGGCATTGTTGAAAAAACAGGGCTATGAAGTTACCGGTATCACGATGTGTTTTTCCGCTCCAGGCGGACCCGTCTTCGGAGGGAACCTGCTGCATCTGGAAACCAAGAAACCTTCTTGTTGCGGCCTGGCGGGGATTGAAGACGCCCGGCGGGTCTGCCATTCCCTGGGGATCCGGCATTATATCCTGAATCTGAATAAGGATTTTTCGCGGCAGGTAATCGGTAATTTTTGCCGCGAATATCTTGCGGGACGGACCCCTAATCCCTGCGTAAGGTGCAATCAGCTCATAAAATTCGGAGTCCTGCTTAAAAAAACCAGGAAGCTCGGCTTTGGCATTTTAGCCACCGGCCACTATGCGAGGGTCTCTAAAAAGGACGGTGCTTATTGCCTTAAAAAGGCCGGGGATCTTAAAAAAGACCAGTCATATTTTCTTTACCGGCTGAACCAGGCGCAGCTTAAGCATGTAATTTTTCCCCTGGCGGGAATGACCAAACCCCGGGTCAGGCAGCTGGCTTCGGATTTCGGACTGCGGGTTGCCGAAAAAAATGATAGTCAGGAGGTTTGTTTTTTGCCCGAAGGCCGCTACGGGGATTTTATTAAATCCACGCAAGATGCCGCCGGTTTCCGCCCCGGGAATTTCGTTGACCGGGAAGGTAATATTCTGGGGAGGCATCGGGGGGTCGTTTTTTACACCATAGGCCAGCGTCACGGCATAGGGATTCCCGCCCCTCATCCTCTTTACGTGATAAAGATCGAGGCAGGGAAAAATCGGGTTGTCCTGGGCGGCCGCCAAGAGGTTTATAAAAGAGAGTTTATCGTAAAAGATACGCATTTTGTAAACAAGCCGGCCAAAAAGAAGATTGAGATTAAAGTAAGGATACGCTATAATCATAAGGAAGCCCCCGCTGTTGTTTACCTCGATAAGCAAAAATGCAGGGTTGTTTTCAGGCGGCCGCAATTTGCGATAACTCCCGGTCAGTCCGCGGTTTTTTACGATAAAAATACGGTTTTAGGCGGAGGAATAATCCAAAAAATTATTGATGAAGATGATTAAAGAAGATAAGAAGGTGATTACCAGAATCAAAGAGCTTAAGAAGAAACGTAATGCCGTTATCCTGGCGCACAACTACCAGCTTCCCGAAGTGCAGGACATCGCGGATTTCCGCGGGGATTCTCTGGAGCTTTCCCGGATCGCGGCCAAGACTGAATGCGAGGTGATTGTTTTTTGCGGTGTTTATTTTATGGCCGAAACCGCTTCGATTCTTTCTCCGGATAAAAAGGTAATCATGCCGGATATCTCGGCGGGATGCCCGATGGCGAATATGATGACCGCCGATGACCTGCGTAAACTTAAGAAAGAACACCCCGGAGCGGTGGCGGTAGGTTACGTGAATACTTCTGCGGCGGTAAAAGCGGAGCTGGATTATTGTTGTACCTCTACTAACGCGGTGGCGGTGGTAAACGCGCTCAAGGACAAGAAAGATATAATTTTCGTTCCGGATAAATACCTGGCGGATTATGTTTCTAAAAAAAGCGGCCGGAAACTGATCTCCTGGCACGGCTTCTGCCCCACACATGTCAAGATCCTTCCGGAGGACCTTATCCGTGAAAAGAAATTCCATCCCCGGGCCAAAGTGATGTCGCATCCGGAATGCCTGGCCGCGGTGGTTTCCCAGTCCGAGCTGGTGGTCTCCACCAGCCAGATGGCAAAACACGCCCGCGAAGATTCCACTAAAGAGTTCATCGTGGGAACGGAGGCTGGTTTGATCTACCGCCTTAAGCAGGATAATCCCACCAAGGAATTCTATCTGGCCAGTGAACGCGCGGTCTGTCCTAACATGAAAAGGACGACGCAGGAAAAAGTACTCTGGGCCCTGGAAGAACTTAAGGATGAGGTCAAGGTTTCTGAAGATATCCGGAAAAAAGCGCGCCGGGCAATTGACCGGATGTTGTCGATAATTTAAATCTTAATAAATAATATTTTAACGCAGGCAAGGCATGAATATTCCGATCGTCTTTGAGGACGACTGGTTGTTGGTAGCGGATAAGCCGGCGGGGCTGTTAAGTGTTCCCTCCTCCGGCGGCAAGTCGCGCAACCTTACCGATATCTTAAACCAGGACGCCGCCGAGCGCAATTTGACTTATCGTTTTTATCCCTGTCACCGTCTGGACCGGGATACCTCGGGGCTTATCGTTTACGCCAAAAGCCGCCAGATTGAAAAAAAGATGGCCGACGCGTTCAGAGCCAGGCAGGTAGAAAAGAAATATATCGCTTTCGTGCACGGAAAATTGCCCGCTCCGCAGGGCAGGATTTCATCGCCGATCGAAGGCAAGAGCGCTCTTACCATGTACCGGAAGACGGGAGAGCGTAACGCTTACAGCATTGTGGAGGTTTCTCCGCTTACCGGACGGACCAATCAGATACGTATTCATTTTAAGAGGCTGTGTCATCCTCTGGTGGGTGAGGACAGGTTTGCTTTCCGCAAAGATTTTCCTTTACGCGCCAAGAGGGTTTGTCTGCATGCCGGATACTTAAGTTTTAAGCATCCTGAAACCGGTAAGATGCTGGTTTGGGAATCGCCTCTGCCCGAAGATATGAAAAAATTCCTTGCTACGCATTAATTTGATCCGCGCCCGATGAATATACTGGATGTTTTAATCTTTGGGTTTGTCGAAGGCGTTACCGAATTCCTCCCGATTTCTTCGACCGGGCATCTGATGCTGACGGCCAGACTGCTGCATCTTGCTCCTTCGGAATTCGTCAAAAGCTTTCAGATCGCCATCCAGCTGGGGGCGGTGTTGTCGGTAGCGGTTGTTTACCGCAAACAATTGGCCGGCGGCAGCAGAATCTGGAAACATCTCCTGGTTGCTTTTTTACCCGCGGCCATTATCGGCGGGTTTTTTTACGCGGTAATCAAAAGATATCTTCTGGCCAGCAGCCAGGTAGTTCTCTGGTCTTTATTTCTGGGCGGGTTATTTTTGGTGGTTTTTGAATTTTTTTACCGGCAGAAAGAAAATGCGGTTGACGACCTTGCGCGGATTTCTTACCCCCAGGCCCTGTTGATCGGTTTATTTCAGTCGGTGGCGATGATCCCCGGAGTTTCCCGTTCGGCGGCATGTATCGTAGGAGGGCTGGCAGCGGGTTTAAAAAGAAGGGTGGTGGTGGAGTTTTCTTTTCTCCTGGCTATCCCGACGATGTTGGCGGCAACGGCGCTGGATCTTTTTAAGAGCGCGCATTCCTTCAGCGGCACGGAGTTTATTTATTTGGGGGCGGGTTTTATCGTTTCTTTCCTGGTGGCGATGGCGGCGATAAAATTACTGCTGCTTTTTATCCAGAAACATACTTTTATTTCTTTCGGGATCTACCGCATGGCCCTGGCGGTATTGTTCTGGTTTTTTATCAGATAGAAAGGCGCGTAATATGGACACGATTGTTTTAGGTACGGTAGCTTTGGATAATGTAAAAACTCCCTGCGGTATGCGCAGAGATCTTTTGGGCGGTTCAGCGGTGCATTTTTCCATGGCGGCCAGGTTTTTTACCCGCGTAAGCCTGGTGGCGATCGTAGGCAAAGATTTTCCTTCCCGGCACATTAATTTCCTGAAGAAGAAAGGGGTTAATCTGGATTCCCTGACCATGGATCCCGGGGAAACCTTCCGGTGGGAGGGCAGTTACGAGGGGGATCTGAACTCCGCGCTTACCCTGCATACCCGGCTGGGAGTTCTCTCTACCTTTAAGCCTTTTGTTTCCGAAACGCAGCGTAAGATAGGAAATATTTTTCTGGCCAATGTCGATCCGGATATCCAGGAGGAGCTTCTTTGCCGGATGCGCAAGCCGCGCCTGGTGGGGCTGGATAGCATGAACTATTGGATCAATTCCAAGCCTAAATCGCTGGTAAAATTGCTCAAACGGGTGGATATTTACGTCGCCAACGACCAGGAGGCGCGAGTTTTGAGCGGTGAAAATAATCTTATTAAAGCCGCCAAGTCTCTTTATTCCCTGGGGGCGAAGATGGTGCTCATAAAAAAAGGCGAACACGGAGTTTTATTTTACGGCAGGGGATTTATTTTTTCCCTTCCGGCCTACCCGGTGGAAAAAGTAGTCGATCCTACCGGGGCCGGAGATACTTTTGCCGGAGGTTTTATGGGTTATCTTTCCTCTTCGCGCAGGATCGATTCCGCGGCGATCAAAAAAGCCCTGGCATACGGAACGGTGGCGGCTTCCTTCAATGTGGAGGATTTCGGGGTTTCCCGGACCAGCCGGCTTACCCGCGCGGACCTGGAAAGGCGCCTGGCAAAATTCAAGAGATGTTTTTCTTTTTAGGGGATCCGTTTTAATAAAGGAGGAGAGATGCTCACGGAAAAAATATTCAACGATTATAAAGAAGCGATGAAATCTCATGATTCCTTGAAAAGTTCGATCTTGAGTTTTTTGCGTGCCGACATGCTTAACCAGGCGACCGCCAAAAAAAAAGATAAGCTTGATGATGCTGAGGTGATCGCGGTGATCAAGAAACAGGTCAAGCAGCATCAGGACTCGATCGAGCAGTTTATCGGCGGCAACCGTATGGATGCGGCGGAAAAAGAAAAAAAAGAAATGGAGATCCTTAAAAGTTACCTGCCGGAGGAGATGCCTCTGGAACGGGTCAAGGCCCTGATCGAAGAGGCGGTTGCCGCTACCGGTGCCAGCACCATGAAAGATATGGGGCGGCTGATGAAGGAACTCACTCCCAGAATCGCCGGACAGGCCGATGGTAAACTGGTCAGCGAACTGGTTAAACAGAGGTTAAGCGTTTCTTAATATAAAATTCCCTCATGTTCTCTTCTTTAAAAGTACCTTATTTCCGCCTTTATTGGTGCGGAATGTTCGTTTCCCTGATCGGCACCTGGATCCAGATTGTAGCGCAAAGCTGGCTTGTATTCCAACTTACCAATTCCGCTTTCTTGCTGGGGCTGGTGGGCTTTCTGGGTTCTATCCCAGTATTTATGCTTTCTTTGTTCGGTGGGGTGCTGGCGGACAGGGTGGAAAAGAGGAAGATCCTGCTTTTTACCCAGGCCGCTTTTATGATCTCGGCTTTGCTTCTGGCGGTCCTTACCCAGCTTAAGATTATCACCCCGCTGCAGATCATGTTTATCGCCCTTTCAAACGGTATTATTATGGCTTTTGATTCCCCGGCGCGCCAGTCGATCGTGGTGGAACTGGTAGGCAAGAAGCATCTCTTTAACGCTATTGCCCTGAATTCGGTGGCTTTTAATTCTTCGCGCATCATCGGGCCTGCCCTTGCCGGATTGTTGATTTCCGCCATCGGGATGAGCGGATGTTTTTATCTTAACGGGGCGAGTTTCCTGGCGGTCATTATCGCTTTGTTTTTTATCCGGCTCAATAAAAATGAAGCCCGTAATACGAATCCCGCTTTGGACGATATTAAAGCGGCGCTGGTTTTTATCGCCGGCCACCGACTTATCCTGGCTCTGGTGAGCCTGGTGGCGGCAATGAGCCTTTTTGGTATCTCTTATATTATCCTGATGCCGGTCTTTGCCGGCCATGTGCTCGGCCTGGACGCCAAAGGCCTGGGGGTGCTTATGTCGAGCGTGGGGATCGGCGCCCTGGTGGGGGCCTTGAGCCTGGCGGGGCTGGGAGATTTCAGGTTTAAAGGCAGGCTTTTGATCTGGTCGGTATTTATTTTCTCCTTCTCTCTTATGGCTTTTTCGATCTCCAGGAGTTATCCTTTCGCTCTCCTGGCCCTGGTTTTTGTGGGGGCCTGCAGTGTTTTTCCGGTAGCCCTGGTAAATACCCTGCTGCAGGTTAATGTGCCGGACGCGTTCCGCGGAAGGGTGATGGGCTTTTTTATGATTACCTTCGCGGGATTTGTGCCTTTCGGCAACCTTTTTTCAGGCGCGTTGGCGCAATATTGGGGAGTAAAAGCGGCGCTTTTTTCATGCGGGCTGATCTGTCTGGGTATCTTTACGCTGATCAATTTTATTTTTCCCGAATTACGCGATCTTTAGCTAATATCTACTTGATTTATTCCGGGGTTTTGTTAAAATTAATAACGATAACCCGCCGGCCGGCGGGCAAGGAGGTGAAAGTTCTCCGGCAGTCTTTGGAAGGTTAAATGTTATTATTATAGATTTAGTATATTATAAATATAAGAGAGGAGATATTTATGAAGAGGGTTTTAGTTCTGGGCGTGGCGGTCTTGTTTTTAGCGGCACTGTCGGGTTGCGGTAAGAAACAGGAAGTGGAGGAATTACAGCCGATTACCATGGAATCTTTGGGGGCATCCAGCAGCGTCCCGGTTACCGCAAGTTCCGAAGTAAAGATTCCGGAGGCCAAGGTTTTATCAACTACCACCGCAGCCGTTTCGGCCAAAGAGGTTCTGCCTTTGCCGCCGGCCGGCCCTTATAAACCGACGAACATGGAGATCCAGACCGCTTTGAAGAATGCGGGTTATTATTCCGGAAGTGTCGACGGAAAAATCGGTCCCAAGAGCAAAAAAGCGATTAAAGATTTCCAGAAAGCGAATAATCTAACTATGGACGGCAAGGTCGGACCGAAAACCTGGGAGGCATTAAGTAAATATACCGGAGCCTCCGCGGCGGTCGATACGGTTGTTAAGCAGTAAAATTATTTTTATACGTTCGCCGCATAAATTTCTCAGCGCTTTATTAAAGCTGGAGACTAAAGCGGCTCAGTATCAATCTAATCAGTAGACCCCGGTTTTTAGACCGGGTATTCGGAGATTGATATTTTGTTCGGTAAGCAAAAAGAAAATCCCGGCATTTTATGTTGGGATTTTCTTTTTTAGGGTGTTATAATGTTAGCTGTATGAAAAAATTTCCGCAGGGTTTTCTTTGGGGCGCGGCAACCGCGGCGCATCAGGTCGAGGGAAAGAACATCCATAATGACTGGTGGAAAGCCGAGGAAGAAGGTGTTTTAAAATTCCCTTCCGGGGAGGCCTGTAATCATTATGAGCTCTACGCGGAAGATTTCGCGCTTGCCCGCCGACTTAACCATAACTGCCATCGTTTTTCGGTGGAATGGAGCCGGATTGAACCTGAAGAAGGCAGGTTTTGCGAGGAGGAGATCGAGCATTACCGCCGGGTTATCGCGGAATTAAAAAAGCTCGGTATCGAGCCCGTAGTTACCCTGCACCATTTTACCAGCCCTGTATGGTTTATGCAAAAAGGGGGCTGGGTTAACCCCGGTTTGCGTAAATATTTCCTGCGTTTTGTGGAAAAGATAGCCCGGGAATTCGCTTCCCAGGTAAAATTCTGGGTTACCATCAATGAGCCGATGGTTTATTCTTCGCATTCCTACCTTTTGGGTGTTTGGCCGCCCAAAGAAACTTCTTTATTGAAAACCGCCAAGGTGACTTTCAATATGGCCGAGGCGCATGTCCGGGCTTACCGCCTGATACATGAAATTTACCGTCAGAGATCATTACCGTCTCCGATGGTGGGTATCGCGGCAAATTTACAGGCTTTCGAAGTGTGCCGCCCGACGCTAAAAAACAGGCTGGCCGCTTTCCTGCGGAATAAATTATATAATTTTCTTTTTATCGATGAGGTCCGGAGCCGTAAGGCGCTTGATTATCTCGGGATAAACTATTACAGCCGTAACCTGGTGGATGTTACCGGATGGAGGATCGGCGATTTCCTGGCCCAGACCTGCAGCCGGGATCACCATCCTCTGCCGAAGAATTCTTTAGGCTGGGATATCTATCCGGAAGGGTTGTATAAGCTTATTATGGCCTCCGCCAGATATAAAGTCCCGATTTTTATCACGGAAAACGGGATTTGCACCGAAGACGATAATTTAAGATGGAGTTATATCCGGCAGCACCTGGAGCAGGTGCATCGGGCGATCGCCGAAGGGGCCGAGGTCCTGGGTTATATTTACTGGTCGTTGATCGATAACTTTGAATGGGATAAGGGATTTACTCCGCGTTTCGGTTTGGTCGGGATAGATTATCATGATCAGCGCCGCACGGTCCGGGAAAGCGCCGAGAAAATGGCGGAAGCCGCCAAAAACAACGGAATTTAATGGACTCCAAAGATAAAGAATTCATCATTCAAGGCCTGCCCTTTTTTTCCGGTTTAGGCCGGAAGAGGCTGGCGGCAATTTGCGCCCGCAGCCGGATTGTGGAATACCGTAAGGGCCAGGTGATCTATGAGGAAGGTTCTCCGCCGAGCGCTTTTTATTGCATCCTTTCCGGAAGGGTGCAGGTTTATACCCGAGATGAAGAAGGCGGGAGGATCCTCCTGGAGTATCTTCACCGCGGAAAGTATTTCGGCATCATCTCCCTGCTTACAAATGAAACCCATTCGGTAACCAGCGAAGCGGTGAACGATTGTTCTATCCTGGTGATCGACAAGGAAGGTTTCGACCTCCTGCTGCGCGAGGTTCCGCAGCTGGCGGTTGACCTTAGCCGCACCTTGAGCCGCCGCCTGAAGCGTAAAGATATCCACCAGAAAAGGATATTCGAAAGCACGATCATTTCCGTCTTCAGTTCTTATGCCCAGGCGGGTAAAACGATATATGCCTTAAACCTGGCCTTAAGCCTCAACCGCGAAACTCGCAAATCGGTAATTATCCTGGATATCCTGCCGCAGGATAAAATACATACCCTGCCGCAGAAACTCGGGATCCATCAACCGCCGATATTCGATCTTTCCGGAAGAGAGGATGTTTATGTCCTGCCCCGGGAGTTTATTTCTAAAACAGGTTTCGATATCGACCTTTTTTGTTTTTACTACCGGGAGGATAACGAAGAATGCCTGAAGCGGCTGGTAGAAATATTAAGTATTCTGGTTAACGATTACCATTTTATCGTCTTAGACCTTCCCGCGGAAATGGACCGGGCGATCATCAAGATGCTCAACCAGAGCGACCTTATCCATATTTTAAGCAGCCCGGATTCCTGCGATCTCAAACGCACTAACAGTCTGGTCGGCCGCCTCAAGGCGGATTTCAATTTCGATCCCGCCAAGATCAAGATACTTATCAATGAATACAAGCTTTCCAAGCTCAGCCATGGGGGCCAGACCGAGATCCTGGAGCAGGAAATTTTCGCCACCCTTCCCAAAATCGAATTTAACTCTCCCGTCCGTCTGATTATCGACGCGCCGGACTGTGAATATTCCAAGACGGTCCGGAGGATTGCCCGCCAACTCGGCGATTGCCTGGTAGGCCTGGTCCTGGGAGTGGGGGCAGGTTACGGTTTCTGCCATGTGGGAGTACTTAAGGTTATCGAGGAAGAGAAGATCCCGATCGATGTTATCGTCGGTTCCAGTATCGGTTCCCTGATGGCTAGCCTTTGGGCAATCGGAAAGAGCAGCGGCGAGATCCTGGAAATTATCCGGGAGTTTAAAGAACCCAAACATATCTGGGGATTGGTGGACATTACTTTTCCCCGTATGGGATTTATTAAAGGCAATAAGCTGTACCGCTTCCTGAAGAAACACCTCGGGGATAAGACATTTTACGATGTGAAACTCCCTCTAATGGTTATCGCCAGCGACGTGCATAAAAAGGAACCGAAAATCCTGGACAAGGGGCTCCTGGTCGATGCTATAATGGCAAGTTGTTCCATGCCGGGGGTATTTGCTCCTTTCAAGTTTAAGGAGGAGGCGCTTTTCGACGGAGGGGTCACTTATCCCTTACCGACCGAGCCTTTGGTTCAGATGGGGATAAAGAAAATTATCGCGGTTAATGTTACTCCTTCGCGGGAGGATATTCTCAAGCAGCTCAAAAAATTTAAAGATCCTCTTGGTGTATCCCCGGATTCCGGGAAGGCAAAAGTTTCCGGTATCTTCAGCCGTTTAAAAAGTATTTTTAAATGGAATATCCTGGAGATTATCTTCAGCAGCGTGGAGGTTTTGCAGTCGGAGGTTGCACGTAAAGAGAGCGAGTTGGCGGATGTTGTCCTGCATCCGGATACTTCCGGTTTGTTCTGGCTGGAGCTGCATAAGGCTGAAGAGTTCGCCCGGCGCGGGGAAGAGGAGGCCCGTCGCCAACTGGATAATATGCGTCAATTAGTGAAGGAATGATCTATCGCGGTGAAGTTGGTCCGGTAGATGTCCGTTTTTATATGTTTTAATCATTAATATCCGGAGGATTTATGAAAAAAAGTTCGTTTTCTATTTTTTTAATGGGGGTTTTATGTATTCTATCGGGGTGTGCGACGATGAAAGAAGCGGGGAAGGGGTTTTTGGGTGTTTCTACCCGTATTCTGGAAGACGGACGTAAAGACGCGTTGAAAAAATCCTTTGCCCTGGATTATCATAGCTGTTATCTTAAGGTTAAGGATATTCTGGCGGAGAAAGGAAAAGAATCCTATATTTATTCCGAAGATGCCGATAAGAAGCTGATCGCTTTTTATCTTTCCTGCGAGGACACCACCCCGGTGGGGATATTTTTTACCGAAGAAACGCAAGGCGGTACTTTGATAGAGATATCCAGCCCCAGCACTTATGCCAAGGAAGAGATCGCCAAGCGGGTATTCCCCGGATTGGAGCTTTTAGTTAAAAACAGCAATAAGGAGAAAAAGGATGTTAAAGAAAAATCCGGGAATTGACGATTTGATAAAGGAGTGCCACTGTATCGCAAAGAGCAAGGGATGGTGGGAGGATGAGCGTAATGACGGAGAGCTTATCGCGTTGATGCATTCGGAGCTTTCCGAAGCCCTGGAGGCTTTACGCGATCATCGCGGCAGCCCGGATGCCCT
>JAQTRM010000068.1 GCA_028711825.1 Candidatus Omnitrophota bacterium
TGCTGCGCGATGCCGACGCGGTAAATATCATGGCGGGGACCGCCGCCAATCCCGGATACCAGAATATCATTTTCCGCCAGATGGGGCTCCTGCCCCGCTTGGCAATTATCCAGAAAATCGCCGAAAAACTTAAAGAAATGGGAAAATTGGTTACCGTGGAATATCTTTGATCCTTTGGCCGTAAATAATGGGGACGGTTCTATTTTTCTTGAGAAAAATAGAACCGTCCCCATTATTTTTTTGGATTTGGTTCGTGTTTCGCCTGCGGCAGACAGGGAATAAGAGTTTACCTTCGGTGCCTATTTTCTTGTCTTGCCTGTGATTGTATGTTAAAATTAAAAAATGTTTCGTAGACTGAAAGACTCCCTTAGGAACATAAATCCCTTCTTAGTAATCGGTTCGGTAATCTTTCTTGGGGCTTTATTGCGCCTTTTTAGGTTAAGCCACAGTAACCTTTGGTTTGATGAGGCATACGCGGTTGTCCTGATCAGCCGGGAAGTTTTTAAATTTACCGATCTTTTTCTTTTGTTTTACACCTTATTACATCAGTGGATCTTTCTCTTCGGCAGCAGCGAATTCAGCCTCCGGCTTTTGCCCGCGCTGTTCGGCATCGGGAGTATCCCTCTGATTTATCTGATTGGATGCAGGCTTTTCGATAAGAGGGTAGGGTTGGTCTCCGCGGCAATCCTGGCTTTTTCGCCGTTCCAATTATGGTATTCTCAGGAAGTGCAGCCTTACAGCGCTTCGGTGTTCTTCGCGCTCCTGGTATCTTATTTTTTCCTGCGGGCCGTGGAATCGGAAAAGGCGGCGGATTGGTGGTTCTTCGCTGTTTTTTTTATCGCGGGTTTTTATATCGACGAATTCCTGCTCCTGCTGGTTCCTTTTCAGGCGGTTTATTTATTACTCCGGCGCCGGCATTTAACGAAGTTTTTTTGTTTTACCGTTCTTTCTTTGGCGCTGCTTTCCTGTTTTAAGATCCCGACCGTAATACGTTTTATAGACCTGGCGAAAACCCGGGGTTTCTGGGTGCCGGTTCCCAAGACGTTTGCGCCGTTGATCACGCTGGAAAATTTCGGGTTTGGCTACAATCTTCCGAATTATATTTACCCGGTTTCCGATCTTTTTGTTATAGTGGTATTAATCTCCGCGTTCTTCGGGGCAAAAAGCAAACCTTTGCCGCGGAGCGGGCTGGTTTCCTGCCTGACGGGTTTACTTGTTCCGATCGCCGCGGTGTTTTTGCTTTCCAGATTTTACGTTTCCATTTATACCGACCGCCGGTTTATTTCTTTCAGCCCGTTTTATTACCTGATACTTGCTTTCGGGATTGTTTCTTTTAAGCCGGGATGGATCAAGAGATTTTGCTGCCTTGCGATGTTTCTTCTGGCATCCTGGGGGAATATAAATTATTTCAACGGTTTTATTCCCGTTCCCGCGATGCATCATATCGGGGTGCAGCCGAAAAAACCTTTTAAGCCGGCGGTGAAATTTATCGGCGACAACCTGCTTGCCGGAGATATTATCGCGCATTCTAACTCCGGGACAATGGCGCCTTTTATTTTTTATCTCGGAGGCAGCCGGGCGCCGCAGTATTTTTTTACTTCTTTGCTTAACAAAGATCGTTTCGCCGGGGATTACGCTTCGGAGAGCGGCGGTACGGTGATAGTGGAAAAGATGCCTCCGGAATTTGTTTCCGGAAGGGTCTGGCTGGTTTGCGCGAACTGGGAGAGGACCGCCGAACTGGATGAGAACGCGGAGGCCGTAAAAAGCTGGATGGACCGTAACTTCAAACAGGACATGGCGCGCCATTCAGACGGTATTTGGGTGTTTTGTTACCTGCCGAAAGAATAATTTTACTTATCGAAGGATCTGCCGGCGGCTACTTTAGGCTCCGCGCGGATTTCAAACGGGTTGCCCGGGGTAAAACAGGTGTTGAAATGAATACCGAGATCACTTTTAGTTTTATCATTCCGCACCGTCCCGGCGAATCCGCCGGCTCGCTTCTGCGCCTGCTGGGGGAGATCGATTATCCTCCGGAAAATATCGAGATTATCGTGGTGCAAGGCAGGAATCCTGCCCTGCAGAGGAACGCCGGGGCTTACCTGGCGGAAGGGGATTTTTTGTTTTTTCTCGACCATGACTGTATCCCTTCTCCGGGGCTGCTCAAAGAGGCATTAAGGGCCTTAGCCGCAGGACAGGAAAGGGCGGAGATTGTCGGGGGTCCTTGCATTATGCTTCCTTTGGATTCTTATAATATCCTGTATCTCCATACTCTGGTTTCATTTTTTTCCCACTATAAAATGCGGGCCAGGTATATCAAGCTGGGAGAAGTCAGGGAATCCGGAGAAAAAGAACTGATCGGGTGTAACCTGATGATAAAAAGATCGGTTTTTAAGGCGCTCGGAGGATTCAAAGAGACCCTCTATCCGAATGAGGAAAATGAACTTTTGAACCGGGCTAAACTCTCTCACCATAAAATTGTCTATAGCCCGGAGGTTCTGGTCGCCAAAGAGATGAAGCTTTCGGCGGCGGAATACTGCCGGAAGATATTCAGGTACGGTAACGGCCGGGGCAGGGAGCTTTTTGAGGAACCCCTCCGCCTGAACCTGATGTATTTCCTCCCGCCGCTTTTCTGCCTTTACCTGGCCGGCGCGGTTTTTATACGCCAGACTTTTTATTTTATTCCGCTGGCGGTGTATTTTTCCGTTTCATTTTTCTCGGGGCTGGTTTACATGTTCCGGCAGAAAAAAGTTTTTTTGTGCTGGGCGCCGCCTTTAGTGTTCACAATGATGCATCTTTCTTACGGACTGGGAATGTGGAGCGCGGTCTTCAGGAGGTTTCTGGGTTTAAAGCCCGGCGGTAACCAATACGGCGTCGAAGTGAACAGGGTTAAAAAATTCGGCGCCGCCGGCCTTGATGATGAAACTGTTTATGCCCGCCAGGATAATTTTAAAACAGAATGATGACCAGGAAAAATCCGATTTCCAAATTAAAAGACGCGGTAATCGCGGTTACCTACCGGTGTAATTCCCGCTGTATCAGTTGTAATATCTGCCGCAATCTTCCTCCGGAAGAACTTCCCACCGCTTTTTACCGCGGCTTGCCGCCGGGCCTGGAGAATATCGGTATTACCGGCGGAGAACCCACATTGCGGGAGGATCTTACAGATTTGATCGGCATCATCCGCGCCCGCTGCCGGAAGGCGAAGCTCACCCTTTCAACCAACGGGCTCCTGCTCGGGAAAATACGGGGGGAACTTAAAGAAATTTATAAGATCGATAGAAATATCGGTATCGCGGTGTCGATCGACGGTATCGGCCCGGTCCACGATAAAGTGCGAGGGGTTCCGGGATCTTTTCCCCTGGCGGTGGAGGGGATCAAGATTTTAAGGGAAACCGGTTTTCGCGACCTGAGGGTTTCCTTCAGTATTTGCGACGAGAACGCCGACCAGATATCCCGGGTTTACCGCCTGGCGCGCAGCCTGAAGGCGGCTTTTACCCTGGGCCTGGCGCAGAATTCCTCCAATTATTTCCGTAAGACGGACAACCTTTTTACCCGGGGAGATCTTTTAAAAGAAGGGGTTAATTATGTGATGCGGCGGGAGCTTAACAGCTTTAACCCGAAAAAATGGTTTATGTCGTATTACGATTACGGGCTATACTGGCTGCATGCCCGCGGCAAGAGGCTTTTAAAATGTGATGCCTTAGAAGGATCGCTGTTTATCGATCCTTCGGGGGATATTTATCCCTGTATTTTCAGCACCGATAAGGCGGGGAGCCTTAAGGATTGGGGGAGGGATTTCGCGGGGTTCTGGTCCTCCGGCGAGGCGGCCCGCGCGAGGGAGAAAGCGCGCCGCTGCGGGCGTTCCTGCTGGCAGCTTTGCACCGCGAGAACACCGATCCTAAACAACATTTTACCGGTCAGCTTATGGGTATTGAAAAAGAAGATATTGTCTCTTGTAAAGCCGGAGATATTATAAAGGGGATGCCGGAAGAGGCTTGCCGTTATTACCGGCGGTATGCCCGCGCGGCGGGGATGAGCCGTGAGGAACTCGGCAGGGTGGAGTCTTTCTCCGTGATTAAAAACTGGTCTTACGGGCGCATCCTGGACCTCGGCTGCGGGCTGGGCTATCTTACTTCTTACCTGGGTGCCTGCGGTATGGATAAAGACCGGGATGCTATTTCGGCTGCCGGGAAACTGTATCCCGGGACGGATTTTTATTTATGGGATGAGGCGCGTTTCGCGGATCACAGTTTCGATACTATCCTGTGTTATAACCTCCTGGAGCATCTTGGGGATAAGGAAAGGGAGGTTTTACTGGAGAGGGTCTGCGGGTTGTTAAAGAAGGGCGGCAGGGTAATCTTCGGTTACGCCGACCCTTACGACCTCTCCCAGCTTATCAAAGGTTTTTTCGCCAGATCCGCTTTTTTCGATCCCACCCATATTCATAACTGGACGGCAGATGAATTTGAGCGCATAGTTTCCGGACGCTTCAGGATCCTTGAGGTGAAAAGAACAAGCCCTTTTACCAGGTGGCTCTGGCTGGGCAGGTGTCTCAAGGCCGAGATATTGATATGTTGCACGGAGAAAAAATAACCGGAACAGATTATAAGATATGAATAACGATGTGATCCTGGTTTTTCCCGGTAAATACGGTTCGGCATTCCCGGGGATGCCGATTTCACTGCTTTACCTGGGCGGTGTCCTGGAGCGCGCCGGTTACAAGGTAAGGCTGGTCGATACCCGGACGGAAAAGCTCGAAGGGCTAGATCTGAGCCGGGCGCTCTGCGTGGGGATCGGTTCAATGACCGGCCACCAGATCTATTACGGTCTTGAGGTTGCCCGTTATGCAAGGAAGGCCGCCCCCGGGATGCCAATTATCTGGGGAGGGGTGCATCCGACGATGCTGCCGGAGGAAACCCTTGCCAGCGTTTATGCCGATATCGTGGTGCGGGGCGAGGGGGAGGAGACACTGCTTGAGCTTGTGCGCAGCCTGGAAGAAGGCCGGGAACTTAAGGGGATCGCCGGAATTTCTTACAAGGACAGGGAAGGCAGGATTATATCTAACCCTTTGCGGAAACATATCCGCATGGACGACCTGCCGATAGAATTACCTTACCATTTACTGAAGATTGAGAAATATCTCTGGAGTTTTTTTATCCAGACAAACCGGGGATGCCCTTACCGCTGCGGTTACTGTTGTAATTTATTTTATTACCGCGGGAGCCATCGCTGTAAAAGCCCCTCCAGGGTTCTTGACGAGATAGAATACCTGGTCTCTAAATTCGGGCTGCAGGAGATCGGCTTTGACTGCGACGACGCTTTTTTTATCGACCGGGAGTATGTCAGGCGGATTTGCGAGGGGATCCTGGAAAGGGGGATCCGGATCTCCTGGAATGCTCCCAGCCGGTTCGATTACTTTCTGGATGCGGATGAAGATTTCTTGAGGCTTCTTGTGAAAAGCGGGTGCCGGGCTTTGACCTTCGGCGGGGACTCGGGCAGCGAAAGAATCCTCAGCTTGATCCAGAAAGACCTTACTGTCGATACTATCCGGCAGTCCGTAAAAAAGATCAGAAAATGTGCCGGTCCGGATATCGCAATCGACATTAATTTTATCCTGGGTTTTCCCACCGAGACTGAAGAAGACCTGAAACTTACTTTGGGGCTGATGGATGAACTTGCCGGGGCCTATCCCAATATCCGTTACGGGATAACCGTTTATACCCC
>JAQTRM010000018.1:0-2552 GCA_028711825.1 Candidatus Omnitrophota bacterium
TTTTATTTCTTTTTTCGCGTAATCCAGGGCGCCGGTTTTTTCGATTATCGCGCGTACCTTTAGCAGCTCCGGGTTCCCGTCCGTTTTATTTTCCATAACTTTTTTAATCAGGTTTTTATCTTTTTTTTCGGCGTGGTTAAAGGCGTACCAGATGAGGATTGTCCTTTTTGCCTCTTTAATGTCGGTGAGGTTGGATTTTCCCGTTTCTTTAATTTTGCCGAATACGCCGATGATGTCATCCTGGATCTGGAAAGCCCTGCCCAGGAGCATTCCGTAAGAGTAAAGTTTTTTTATCTGGGAGGGTTTTGCCCCCGCCAGGGTCGCTCCCATGGTTAAAGGGGAAGCGAAGGTGTAGTTGGCGGTTTTATAGTCGTAGACTTTATAGATTTCGCGCTGCGCGATGCGTTCGATCGGCTTGGCCCCCAGCATTAATTCGATGAATTCCCCGCTGCCGGTATATAAAGCCGCCAGGAAAAGCTTACGGAAGGTTTTTTCTTTGCGCGCGGCTTCTTCCCGGACCGCCAGGAAGGCGTCCAGCGCCATGGCATACATCACATCTCCGGCGACGATCGCCAGGTCTTCGCCGTCGAAACATATTTTTTTATTTCCGCCGAGTGATTTTTTAAGCAGGGTGTGCATTGCGGGACGCCCGCGCCGCGTGTCACTTTTGTCGATGATATCGTCGTGGACCAGCATGAAATCGTGCAGGAGTTCCAGGGAAAGCGCGCTGCGGTAAAGGCCGGGAGGGGTTTTTTTTGAAAATCCCAGGTAGCCGATGCAGAACAATACCGGCCGCACCCTTTTGCCGGGGCGGCAGGCGAACTCCTTGATGTTGCCGTAAAGCTCCGGGGAAAGGGTTTTGAGCGAGTATAGCTTATTGACCGAGGTAAGGTATGTCTCGAGCTCCCGGTCGATCTTATTTTTTATTCTCAAAAACATGATTTATGTTATCATAATAGATATAATTAAGCAATTATTTTAGGTTCGGCGGATATTGCGAAGGCGCTTTATTTCATTATAAAACTCGTGTTATAACCGTTTAATTTTTAGGTAGTTAGAAGGTATTAGGGTGTCCCCTGAAAGGACGTCCCCGCGAGGAGGGGAGATGAAGAAGGTTGTTATCGCCGGAGCGGGTTTTGCCGGATTGGCCTGCGTTGATAAGCTGCGCGGTTCGGGCCTTGAGGTCACGGTAATCGACCGCAAACCGGATATGGATTTTCTGCCGCTCCTGCCGGATTGTATCGGCAGGCGTATTAATCCGGAGTTCCTGGCCGCCGATATCGCCGCATTCTGCGCGAAGTCCGGGGCCGCTTTCGTCCTGGGGGAGGTTTCTTCGGCTGACCTGCGTAAAAAAGTCGTTTATACCGGCGATAAGGAATATCCTTATGATTGCCTGCTGATTTCTTCCGGAAGCCAGACGAATTTTTTCTCCGATCTCAATGCCCGGGAATACGCTTTTCCTTTAAATAACCTGCGCGATCTGCGCCGGATAGGCGGAATACTTAAGGCGGGGGCTTTCGACAGTCTGATTATCTGCGGCGCCGGTTATACCGGGATCGAGGCGGCGACAAACCTGCGGGTTTATTTTAAAAAAAAGAAGCTTGAGAAAAGGGTTGTTTTAGTCGAACGCGCTCCTTCCATACTCGGGCCTTTACCGGCCTGGATGCGGGATTATACCGTAAAAAACCTGCGCAACCTGGGGATCGAGGTCCTGGTTAATTCGGTGATCGAGGCGGTCCGGGAGGATGAGGTAGCGGTTTCCGGAGGAAAGATTTTTAAGCCCGCGCGCCTGCTCTGGGTGCCGGGGGTGAGGACCGCCGATTTTATCCAAAAGCTGGAGCTTCCAAAAAATCCGCAGGGAAGGATTATCGTCGATGAATATCTAAGGGCGGGGGAGGCTTGCTTTTGCGCCGGGGACACGGCTTTTTTCAGCCACGGCGGGGGAGGCCCTTTAAGGATGGCGGTGCAGTTTTCCCTTACCCAGGGGAGCCTGGCGGCGGAGAATATCCTGCGGAGTTTAAAAAACCTGCCGCTTAAAAAATACCGTCCATACGATCTGGGTTACATCATCCCGATGGCTAACAACCGTTCCTGCGGCCGGGTGATGGGTTTAAAGGTTTCCGGTTTGCCGGCGACATTCCTGCATCTTCTGATGTGTATTTTCCGTTCTTTCGGGTGGAGGAACCGCTTTGGTTTGGCGCTTAACCTTTTAAAAGGAGGAGAGGAATGGTAGATCTCGGGATATTGATTTTAAGGCTTGGGATCGGCGTGATGTTCGCCGCGCACGGGCTGCAAAAGGTTTTCGGTTTATTCGGAGGGCCGGGGATTAAGGGGTTTTCCCAGATGCTTTCGGGTCTGGGTTTTACGCCCGCGCTGCCCTGGGCTTATCTTGCCGCCTATACCGAATTATTGGGCGGGATATTCCTGGCCGCGGGGATGTTTACGCGCGCCTCCGCCGCACTGCTGTTGATTCTTATCGTTACTGCCGCTTTGAAAGTGCATTTAGGAAAAGGTTTTTTTCTGGCAAACGGCGGATTTGAATATACCTTTGT
>JAQTRM010000018.1:2652-18854 GCA_028711825.1 Candidatus Omnitrophota bacterium
CTGGGCCTTATGGGTGTCAAGGACGGGAAGGCGCAGTTCAGTGTGCCGCTTTTTTACATGGAGGGCGAATTCCTTAACCCCCGGGGTGATGTTTACGCCAGCCTGCGGGAGTTTATCGTTTTAGGGATGCAGCGTGAGCTTATCTTTATGCCCGAACCGGCTCCGCTGCTGCCTTATTTTAAGAGCTTTGTCCCGGCGGCGATCGTGGTCGCCGGCCTTAGCGACGGGATCAATCCCTGCGCCTTCACGGTAATCGTGTTTTTTATATCCTTTCTTGCCCTGCAGGGGTACCGGAAAAAAGAGCTTATCTCGATCGGACTGGCGTTTATTCTGGCAGTGTTCCTGACCTATCTTTGCATCGGGCTGGGGATTTTTAATTTTCTTTACCGCTTCCGCGGGTTCTGGGCGGTGGCGCACCTTTTGAATATCGTGATCGGTATTTTAAGCATGGTTTTCGGGATATTCGCGGTTTATGATTTTATTGAATTTAAAAGGAGCGGTTCCACCGAAAAAATGATCCTGCAGCTTCCCGCAGCGGTCAAGGAGCGTATTCATAAGGTGGTGGGTTTTTTCTACCGCAAGGGTACGCGGGGAAAAGAGGAGGGGGCAAAGCCTTCGATAGCGAGGCTCATTTTGAGCGCCCTGTTGACCGGATTTCTTGTTTCGCTTTTGGAAGCGGTCTGCACCGGGCAGGTTTACCTGCCGGCGATCTCTTTCGTCCTGAAATCCACTAAGCTCAAATGGGAGGCGTTAAGCTACCTTTTTCTTTATAATATAATGTTTATCCTGCCCCTCATCCTGATTTTTATTCTGGCGCTGCTGGGGACGACCAGCGGGCAGTTCGCCGCGTTCATGAAAAAACGGCTGGGGGCGATCAAGATCCTGATGGCGGTTTTATTTTTCAGCCTGGGGATTTATTTGCTCTGGAGGATATGATGTTAAAAAAAGTGTTTTTATTTGCGGCGGTTTTACTCCTGCAGGCCGCCGGAACCTCTGGGTTAAGCCGCGGGTATTGCGCGCAGGACAAACAGTCCGATCCCTACCTTTGGGATTTCGGCGAGATCCAGCAGGGCAAGGTTGTCAGCCATGATTTTACGCTGAAGAATGATACCGATGATATTATGGAGATTACCCGTATCCACAGTTCTTGCGGCTGCACCGTTTCGGAATGCGAAAAAAAATCCCTGATGCCGCACCAGAGCACTCCGATCAGGGTGAGTTTTAAGTCCAAAGGTTACTCCGGACCGGTGACCCAGTTTGTATACGTGCATACCGACAATACGGATTCTTTGATTGTAAAATTTATCATCAAGGCAAATGTTGTAAAAGATAAGGGATGATTTCCGGCGCCGGCTTTCGCCGCCCGGGCGGATGGCGTAAAGCGCGCTGTTATTTTTTTTAAAGGAGGTTGGCTAAAATGTGGTCTTTACAGTTGAGAATGTGGCTGCTGGTAACTTTACTTTTCGGGATAATTTACGCGGTGTTGGTTGTCGTGGGCAGGAGCTTCCTGCATACGGGGAGCTTTAGTTTTTATCTTATCATCGCCCTGGCGATGATGTTTATCCAGTATCTGATGGGCCCGAAGCTGGTGGAATGGAGCATGCGCGTAAAATACATTAAACGGGAGGATGATCCGCGCCTTTTCCAGATGGTGGAGAGTTTGAGTATGCGCGCCAATATCCCGATGCCCAGGATTGGCATCGCCCAGGTGGATATTCCCAACGCATTCGCTTTCGGCCGGAGCCTCCGGGACGGCAGGGTTTGTGTGACTTCCGGGATCGTAAAGCTTCTTAACGACGAAGAATTGAAGGCGGTGCTGGGACATGAATTGAGCCATTTAAAAAACCACGACGTGCTGACGATCACCCTTCTTTCGGTGATCCCGATGGTAATGTATCAGATCGCCTGGCAGTTTTTATTTTACGGCCGCCGCCGGGATTCCCGCGGAGGCAATACCTTCCTGATCGGCCTTGCCGCTTTCCTTTTTTATTTTATCACCAATCTCCTGGTGCTTTACGCTTCAAGGATCCGGGAATATTTCGCCGACCGGGGCTCCGTGCTGCTGGGCAATCCTCCGCGGGCGCTGGCCTCCAGCCTTTATAAACTGGCTTACGGAGCGGCGCGGCTTAAGCCGGAATCGCTGAAGCAATCCGAAGGACTCAAGGCTTTTTTTATCAACGACCCTTCCCGCGGGCGCAAGGAGGTATTGGAGTTGTCGCAGCTGGACCTGGATAAAAGCGGGACTATTGATTCTTCCGAACTTGATTTATTAAGGAAGTCGGATATCCATCTGGGAATGGGGGATAAAATGATGGAGCTTTTAAGCACCCATCCGAATATGCTCAAGCGCATTAAGAAGCTTTCGCAGTATCAGGCGGGCTAATCCGGGGCTAATCCGGGACCAGGTCTCTGGAAGCTAATGCAGGACAATTAGTTATGGAAGAAGTGTCCCCTTGGTTGTTGGGGGGGTAAGGAGGCCTTGTATGTTTAAATATATTTTATCCCTGGCAGTTTGTTTATTTTTCTTTCCTGTTTTTCTTTTTGCCGAGGAAATTACCGTGACCACCTATTATCCTTCTCCCTACGGAGTCTATAGTGAACTGCGCACTAAAAAGATGGCGATTGGGGATAGCTATATTGATTCCGGAAGTTATACTTGGGAAACTACGGATGGCGACGGCGGAGAGGTGGATCTTAACGCGGATTTGGTGGTAGAGGGAAATGTGGGGATCGGGACGGCGAATCCGGGAGTAAGATTAGAATTAAAAGGCGGACATTCGGATACCCTATTGAAGCTTTATTCTACCGGAGACGGCGGCTCCAGCGATGCTATCCTTAGCTTATGGGCAAGTGAGCCAGGATTGACTTATACCGGAGTAGGGATCGGTAATAACATAAATAAAAGCGTCTATTATGGAAGAACTAATACGGCCAGGGGTGCGTCTTATATAAGACTGATGGATAATGCTATTTATATTAACACTATCAGCAGCGCGGGGGCAGATACTAATAATTTATTTATTTCGGCCGGTAGTGTCGGTATCGGCACCACTAGCCTGGGTTATACCCTTTCGGTAGCCGGCACGATTTGGGCAAACGGCGCCGCGATCACCGCCGGCGCTACAACCTGGTCGGATATCCGGCTGAAGAAGGATATTACGGTGGTTAAGAATGCTCTTGATCGGGCCTTAAAACTTAAAGGGGTTTATTATAACTGGAAGGATAACGAATTTACCAGGAATTTCCCTGAAGGCCGCCAGATCGGCATCATTGCCCAGGAGATGGAGAAAGAGTTTCCTGAACTGGTGTTGACTGACAAGAATGGTTATAAAACTATCGCTTACGATAAATTTACCGCCGTGCTTCTGGAGGCGGTCAAGGAGCAGGAAGATAAGATAGAATCCCTGCAAGATAGTATAAATTCGCTTAAAAGCCGTTTGGATAAACTGGAAAATCCGGATAAACCGAATAAGCTGTAAGTTTTAAAATTATCGATCCCGGGGCGTCCTTTAAAGGGGGCACTCTATTCCAGCTTTAAGTTTCGATTTTTAACCGGGGACCGTTTCCTTCAGAAGTTGTTGATTGGCATAAATTTCTGAGAGAAACGGTATTTTTGTCGGTTTTTGGCTGACAGCTGACGACTGACAGCTGGAGGCTGAAAGCTTTTGACACAGCCCTTAATATACTATATAATTACTAGACTATGGATATTAATGAGATCGTGCAGCAAAGAATCGAAAAATCTAAGGATTTAAAGGCCAAAAACGTGGTTTTATACCCGGCCGAAACTCCGGAACACATCACTATCGGCGAAGCGCTGAAGGATTTCCAGGAGGGGAAGAAGGTTACCCTTTGCGGAAGGATTATGGCTAATCGCGCCCACGGTAAGGTGAATTTCATGGATCTAAGAGATACCACCGGCAAGATCCAGCTTTATCTTAAGCAGGACGTGGTAGGCGAGGAAAAGGCCGCTTTGATTACGGGCCTGGATATCGCCGATATCATCAGCGTCAGCGGAGAACTTTTCAGGACCCGCACCCAGGAACCTACGGTTAAGGTCCAGGATTTTACCTTGCTTTCCAAGTCCCTGCGCCCCTTACCCGAGAAATGGCACGGCCTTAAAGATGTCGAACTGCGTTACCGCCAGCGTTATCTGGACCTGCTTTCCAATGAAGATGTGAAAAAAGTGTTTTTACTGCGCGCCGGGATTGTGAGGGCGATCCGGAATTTCCTCGACGCGCGGGGCTTCCTGGAGGTGGAAACCCCCATGATGCACGATATCGCCGGAGGCGCGGCGGGCAGGCCTTTCAAGACTTTTCATAACGAATACGGCATGGAATTATATTTAAGGATCGCCCCGGAGCTTTATCTGAAACGTCTCCTGGTGGGCGGCCTGGACCGGGTTTATGAAATTAACCGTTCTTTCCGCAATGAAGGAGTATCGACCCGGCATAATCCGGAGTTCACGATGCTTGAAGTTTACCAGGCGTATTCCGATTGCGAAGGGATGATCAGGCTTACGCAGGACCTTTTCTGCCATGTCGCCGGGGAAGTCCTGGGAAAACAGGAATTAAATTATCAGGGCAAGGTGATCGACCTGAAAACTCCCTGGAAGAGGCAGTCTTTCGCCGGGTTGGTCGAGGAGAAATTCGGCATCCAGCCTTCGGATGATCCGGCGGCGATGCTGGCTAAACTGCAGGCTAAGGGCCTTGCCGTTGGACAAAACCGCCTCAGCCGTTCGCAGATCAACAAGATCGTCGAGGATTCCCTGGAACAGGATCTTCTGGTTAACCCGACTTTTATCACGGATTATTTTACCAGCCTCTGTCCGCTTGCCAAGACCAATAAGGATAATCCCCTTATCTCGGAAAGGTTCGAGCTTTATCTGGCGGGGATGGAGGTGGCTAACGCTTACTCCGAATTGAACGACCCTCTCGAGCAGCGCCGGCGTTTTGAAGAGGAGGTCGGCGGGCTTAATACCGAGGAGAAAAAAAGCGTGGATGAGGAATATCTGCTTGCCCTGGAACACGGTATGCCTCCGGCCGGGGGTTTGGGGATCGGTATCGACCGCCTGGTGATGCTTTTTGCCGATCAGCCGTCTATCAGGGATGTTATTTTATTCCCTCTGCTGCGCCCGCAGGAGAAAAGCGAGGAAAAGGTTTAGTAATGTTCTCGGAGTTATGGCTTAGCCAGAAATATTTGAGGGCCGGCAAGAAGGAAAAGATCATCTCGATTACCGCTTTGATCTCGGTGATTGGGATCGCCATCGGGGTGATGGTTCTCATTGTAGTGATCTCGGTAATGAGCGGGTTCGACCGGTTCCTGGAGGACAAGATGGTGGGGACCAATGCCCACCTTTCGCTTGAATTTTTTGACGGCGCCCCGGATTATCCGGAGGTAATCGGAAAACTTAAAAAACTGCCTTACGTGGAAGGGGCCTCTCCGTTTATCGACGGGCAGGCGCTGGTGAAGTCGGGAAAATCGATCTTCGGGATCCAGGTTCGCGGTATCGACCCGGAGACGCAGAAGGAGACCTCCAGCCTTGATGATTACCTTAAGGCGGGAAGTTATGATCTTTCGGAGAAAGACGCGGCCCTGGGAAGCGAATTGGCTTTACGTCTGGGTATCGGCCTGGGGGGCACCATAAGCCTGATCTCTCCGGTAAATTTAGCGCGGACGGATTTTAAGGTCAAAGGTATTTTTAACAGCGGAATGTATCTTTATGATTCCGGAGTTGTCCTGCTCGGCCTTCAGGGGGCGCAGGATTTTTACAAGATGCCCTCGACGATCGGCGGTATCGCGGTGAGGGTGAAGGACATTTATAAGGTTGAAAAGGTAAAGGAAAGCCTTTACCGTGATCTCAAAGGGATCGGCCCTTACCAGGTACGCACCTGGGTGGATGCCAACCGTAATTTTCTTGAGGCGTTGAAGCTTGAAAAGGTGGTGATGTTTATCGTGGTCACGATGACCACGGTGGTGGCGGCTTTCGGTATCGTAAGCACTCTCATCATGTCGGTGATGAGCCGGATCAAGGATATCGGGATCCTGCGCGCGGTGGGGGCGAAGACCAAAAGCATCCTGCAGATTTTTATTTTTCAGGGGATGGCGATTGGAGTGACGGGTATCCTGCTGGGATTCGGCGCGGGTGTGGGGTTGGCGCTTTCCCTGGATAAAGTAGTGGATATTATTTCCCGGATTATCGGCAGGAGCCTTATCCCGAAAGATATTTATTATTTCGACCGTATCCCGGTGAATATCAATATCGGGGATATCGGCCTGATTTTGATCTCGGCTTTGTTGATTACCCTGGCGGCCAGTATTTACCCGGCATATTACGCCAGCCGGATTATTCCCAGCGAGGCGGTCAGGCATGAGTGAAGAAATTATTAAAGCCAGCAAGGTCGGCAAGGCCTACCGCGACAGTTCCGCGGAGCTTGAGGTCTTGAAAGATATAAGTTTTAGTGTTTTTCCGGAAGAGTTCCTGGTGATCCAGGGGCCCAGCGGGGCCGGTAAATCCACGCTTTTGCATATCCTGGGCGGCCTGGATAATCCCAGCCGGGGGAAGGTTTATTTCCGGGGGTCCGATATTTACGGCATGGATGAAGGAAGGCGCTGCGCCTTACGCAATAAAGAAGTGGGTTTCGTTTTTCAGTTCTTCCATCTTTTGCCGGAATTAAGCGCCCTGGAGAATGTGATCCTGCCGGGGCTATTGAGATCTTGGTGGGAGAGGAAGAAATTTACCGCGGAGGGGATGGAACTCCTGGAGAGGCTGGGATTGTCGGGGAGGGTGAAGCATCGTCCGAACGCCTTAAGCGGAGGGGAGCAGCAGAGGGTGGCGCTTGCCCGGGCGCTGATCAACCGGCCGCGCCTTCTACTTTGCGACGAACCTACCGGCAACCTGGATTCGGAGAACGGAAAAAATATCCTGCGTCTCCTTACGGAGCTTAACCGGGAAGATAAAATTACCGTGGTGATGGTCACCCATGATCCGGAGATCGCCTCCGGCGCCGGTAGGGTGATGCGTTTGAAAGACGGCATGATCTTGAATTAATTTACGCTTCGACTCATAAATGTATTAAAGTTTTATTCTAAAATTTTAATACATTCGACGAAGTTTCGCTGGATAAAAACTATAAGGTGCTCAAGGGGGTTAAAAATGAAGATCTACATTGACGGTAAATTTTACGATAAGGAAAACGCCAAGATTTCGGTGTTCGACCACGGGCTTCTTTACGGCGACGGGGTGTTTGAAGGCATCCGCGCCTATAACCGCAGGGTTTTTAAATTAAAAGAGCATATCGTGCGGCTGTATGAATCGGCGCATTCGATTATGCTGAAGATTCCCTTGACCCAGGAACAGATGATCAAAGCGCTCCTGGACACTTTGAAGGTGAACAAGCTGGATAACGCTTATATCCGCCTGGTGGTTACCCGCGGGGTGGGGGATCTCGGCCTGGACCCGCGCAAGTGCAAGGAACACGGCTCGGTAATCATTATCGCCGATAAGATCGCTCTTTTCCCGGAAGAGTTCTATACCCGGGGTATGTCGATCGTGACGGTCCCCACGGTGCGCAACATGCCGGAGATGGTAAACCCGCAGATCAAGTCCCTCAACTACCTGAATAATATTTTAGCCAAGATTGAGGCGGTGAACTGCGGGTATGATGAGGCGATCATGATGGATAGTATGGGGTATGTCGCCGAATGCACCGGGGATAACCTTTTTATCGTCAAGAAAGGCGAGCTTTATACTCCGCCGCAGTGCATGGGAACCCTGCGCGGGATTACCCGCGACGCGATCCTGGAGATCTCCAGGAAAAACAAGATACCCGCGCACGAACATGTCATTACGCGCCATGAAGTGTATATCTCCGACGAGTGCTTTCTTACCGGCACCGCCGCCGAGATCATGCCGGTGGTTAAAGTCGACGGAAGGGTGATCGGTAAAGGGAAACCGGGCAGTTTTACTTTGCGCCTCCTGAAGAAGTTCCAGGAGTTGACCGCCAAGGATGGGGTAAAATATTGATCAGCTGTCAGCCGTCAGCTTTCAGTCAAAAGCGGGAAAGCAGAATATGGAATGTAGCAGGTAGAATGCAGAAAAAGTCAAGACCAAGACTAGTCAACAGTTAAAGATAAAAACTATGCTATGCGATATTTGCGGTAAAAATCAGGCTACGGTTCATCTCACCGAGATTATTGACGACCAGATGAACGAACTGCATCTTTGCGAGGAGTGCGCCCGGCATAAGAGCGCCGCCATGGAACAGCAGTTTGGTTTAAGCGATCTTTTGGCCGGGATGGCGGGTTTTGAGAAATCTTCCGCCAAGGATGAAGAGGCCCTCACGATGAAATGCCCTGCTTGCGGGCTGACCTACGCGGATTTCAAAAAGGTCGGGCGCCTGGGGTGCGGGGAGTGCTATAACGTTTTTCGTAAGTACCTTGCCCCTTTACTGAAACGTATTCACGGTTCCAACCAGCATATCGGTAAAAGCCCCCAAAAGGCCGGCCGGGTATACAAAAAGAAGGACGGTCTTGCGGAGCTGAAGAGCCAGCTGGCCAAAGCGATCCAGGATGAGGCTTTTGAAGAAGCGGCGCGCCTGCGCGACCGGATCAAAGAGATGGAAACCAAGAAGGAAAAAGAATAATATGCAGATCAATGATTTGATCAATCATACCAGCGAGTGGCTTAAAGGAACCGGCCCGAATTCGGATGTGGTGATTTCCAGCCGTATCCGCCTGGCGAGGAACCTTAATAAATTTCCTTTTCCGCATTGGGCCTCCAAGGCGCAGTTGAATCAGGTGCTGGAAAAAGCTTCCCAGGCGATGGCCAAGGTCGAGCCGCTTAAGGACGCCACGCTTTTTATCCTGGCGGACCTGGACAGTATCGACAAGCAGTTTTTGGTGGAAAGGCATCTGATGTCGATCGAGCACACCCAGAAGACGGAGCAGAAAGCGGTATTGGTCAACAACGAGGAAAATATCGCGGTGATGATCAATGAAGAGGATCACTTGCGTATCCAGCTGATGCAATCGGGTTTTAACCTTTTTGAGGCCTGGGAGATTATTAATGGTATTGACGACGCGTTGGCAAAACTCCTGGACTACGCCTATCTGGATGATTTCGGTTACCTTACCGCCTGTCCCACCAATACCGGCACCGGGATGCGCGGTTCGGTGATGCTGCATCTGCCCGCGCTGGTGATGAGCCGGCAGATCGAACGGGTGCTGGCGGCGATCGCCAAGTTGAGCTTTACCACCCGCGGGCTTTTCGGCGAGGGAACCAAGGCCAGCGGGAATTTTTTCCAGATTTCCAATCAGGTCTCTCTCGGCCACAGCGAGAACGAGATCATCGAGAATATTAACGGCCTGATCCGTCAGATTATCGAGCAGGAAATCCAGGCCCGGGAGATCATGATGTCCAAGAGCCGGGAGATCCTGGAGGACAGGATCAACCGTTCCCTGGGGATCCTGAAGAACGCGCGCATCATTACCAGCCAGGAAACGATCGAATTGCTTTCGATGGTGCGCCTGGGCAGCGACCTGGGAATGATCAAGGATATCGACCGGCGCACGATCAACGAACTTTTTATCATTACCCAGCCGGCGCACCTGCAGAAACTCGAGAATGTGAAACTTACCTCCGACCAGCGGGATCTTAAGCGGGCGGAGTTGATAAGGAAGAAATTGAATCTGTTGTAGGGTTATTGTAAGAAAGTAAACACGAAACATCAAACTTGGAATCTATACGTTAATTGGTGTCTGGCGTATAATTGGTATTATGTTAGTATGCGCTGGTGTTCTTCAAACAAACAAAATACCCCGCGCTAATTGGAATTGCGCGGGTATTATCTAGGTAGATAAGGAGACAATCCCATGTTTAATCGATTTACTGAAAGAGCCAGGAAGGTTATTATTTTAGCTAAAGAGGAAGCGCGGCGTTTCAACCACGATTATATCGGCACCGAGCATATTCTTCTGGGCCTGATCCGCGAAGGTGAAGGCGTGGCGGCGGCGGTATTGCAGAAGTTGGATGTTTCGCTTGAGAATATCCGCCTGGAGATCGAAAAACTCGTGCAGCCCGGACCGGCGACGCAGATTATCGGAGATATTCCTTTTACTCCGCGCGCCAAGAAAGCCCTGGAGCTTTCGGCGGAAGAAGCGCGTTCCCTGGGGCATAATTATATCGGCACCGAGCACCTCCTGCTTGGGCTGATCCGCGAAGGTGAAGGTATCGCTTCACAGGTTTTGATGAATCTTGGGATGGACCTTAACTCCGTGCGCAACGAAGTGATGGGTCTTTTGGGGTCGGCCCTTCCGGGAATGGGGCAGCCGGGGGTGCAGGGGGCGAAATCTAAAACTCCCGCTTTGGACGCTTTCGGCCGGGACCTCACCGCGTTGGCGCGGGAAAATAAGCTGGACCCGGTGATCGACCGGTCGCAGGAGATCGAAAGGGTGGTGCAGATCTTAAGCCGCCGCACCAAGAATAACCCGGTGCTTTTGGGCGAGGCGGGGGTAGGAAAGACCGCGATCGTCGAGGGGCTGGCGCAGTTGATTATCGCCGGAAATATCCCGGAGGTCTTAAGGGGTAAGAGGATCGTGGTGCTGGATTTGGCTTTGATGGTCGCCGGGACCAAATACCGCGGGCAGTTCGAGGAGAGGATCAAGGCGATCATGGAGGAGATCAAGCGTTCCCAGGACGTGATCATTTTTATCGACGAGATACATACCCTGGTGGGGGCGGGAGCCGCCGAAGGGGCGATTGACGCCTCCAATATCATGAAGCCTTCGCTTTCGCGCGGGGAGATGCAGTGTATCGGCGCGACCACCATTAATGAATACCGTAAGTTTATCGAGAAGGACGCGGCCCTGGAACGCCGTTTCCAGACGATCATGGTGGAGCCTCCTACCGTGGAACAGACGATTAAAATCTTAAAAGGGCTGCGCGATAAATATGAAGCGCACCACCGGGTTACCTTTAAGGACGAAGCGCTGGAAGCGGCGGCGGTTTTAAGCGACCGTTATATTACCGGAAGGTTTATGCCGGATAAAGCGATCGACCTGATCGATGAAGCGGGGTCGCGGGCGCGCCTGAATGTGCTGATCGTTCCGGAAAACATCAAGAACGCCGAAGCCAATGTCGAGTCGTTAAGAAAAGAAAAGGAAGCTTATATCAAAAGCCAGGATTTCGAGAAGGCCGCTTCCTTAAGGGATCAGGAGCGCACCGCGCGCCAGGAACTGGAAAGATTGAATAAAGAGTGGAGCCAGGCCAAGGATAAGATGCGTCCGGAAGTGAGCGCCGAGGATATCGCCAAGATCCTGGCGCAGTGGACGGGGATCCCGATTTTCAGGCTCGAGGAAAAAGAAAGCGAAAAACTCCTTAAGATCGAGGAGGAATTGCACAAGCGGGTAGTCGGGCAGAATGAGGCGATCGAAGCGATCGCCCACGCGGTGAGGCGTTCGCGCGCGGGTATCAAAGACCCCAAGCGGCCGATCGGTTCTTTTGTATTTTTAGGCCCGACAGGGGTCGGAAAGACCCTCCTGGCACAGGCCCTGGCGGAGTTTATGTTCGGCGATTCCGATGCCCTGATCCAGCTGGATATGTCGGAGTATATGGAAAAATTCAACGTTTCCCGTTTGATCGGCGCGCCTCCGGGATACGTGGGTTATGAGGAGGGGGGACAGCTTACCGAGCGCATTCGCCGCCGGCCTTACGCGGTAATCTTGCTTGATGAGATTGAGAAGGCGCACCCGGATGTCTTCAACCTTCTTTTGCAGGTTTTCGAGGAAGGCCGCCTGACCGACAGTTTCGGGCGCAAGGTGAATTTTAAGAATACCATTATCATCATGACCTCCAACGTGGGGGCGGAGATGGTGCGTAAGAGCGGCTCGCTGGGTTTTAGATCCCAGACGGAGGAGGATGGTTATCAGGATATGAAGAATAAGCTCATGGAGGCGGTAAAACATGCCTTCAAGCCGGAATTCCTTAACCGTATCGACGATATTATCGTCTTCCGCCAGCTTATCCGGGAGGACCTGGTCAAGATCATCGATATCGAGATCGGCTATGTCATTCAGCGCCTCAAGGAGCAGAAGATATTCCTAGAGGTGGACCAGGAGGCCAAGAATCTTCTCATCGAGAAGGGGTTCGATCCGGTTTTCGGGGCGCGCCCCTTAAAGAGGACGATCCAGAGGTTCCTGGAGGATCCGCTGGCCAACGAAATTATTTCCAAGAAATACAGCGAAGGCTCATTGATCAAGGTAACGCGTAAGAACGAGGAGCTTGTTTTTGAAACCCATTAGGGGCGGGACGTCTTTAGTCCGCCGCCGATAAGCGGGATTACGCGTCCGCCGTTTTAAAATACCGGTTCTTGAATTCCGGTGTTTGTTTTAGGATCGAACAGTGAATGTTGCTTTTTAGAAAAGCAGTCTAGTATTATGTCGCAGAGAGATAAAAACTCTAACGGAGCGGATAATGTTTAGTTTATTCTTGGCGAAATTAGGGCGTAAAGTAATATCTTTTATTTATTTCTTCGGCGGTTTGAGCAGCCTTACGGCGCAGACGGTTTACCAGACCTTTAAGCCTCCCTATAAATACGACCATATTATTGAACAGGCCAAGAAGGCCGGTTATGACAGCCTGCCGATTGTATCGGTGGTGGCGCTTTTTATCGGTTTTATTTTCGCCCTGCAGTTCGGTTATTTTATGCAGCGTATCGGTTCGGAGATGTATATCGCCAGCCTGGTGGCTCTGGCGATCGTGCGCGAACTGGGGCCGGTAATTACCGCCCTGATTGTCGCCGGCAGGGTGGGCGCGGCCAACACCGCCGAGCTTGGTTCAATGCAGGTGACCGAACAGATCGACGCTTTGGAGACCCTGGCGACCAATCCCGTGAAATACCTGGTGGTGCCGAGGTTCGTCGCCTTGAGTATCATGATGCCCCTGCTGGTTTTATTCGCCAACATTATCGGTATCTTCGGGAGCTATCTTATCTGTGTCTTTAAGCTCGGGATCACCAGCAGTATGTATGTCAATATGACATTTTCCGCCCTGCTTTATAAAGACCTTTTTACCGGGTTGTTTAAATCCTGGATTTTCGGGATGGTAATCGCTTTGGTGAGTTGTTACGAAGGGTTCAAGGTCGAAGGAGGCGCGGTAGGGGTGGGGAAGGCGACTACCAGCTCGGTGGTTTTCAGCTTTTTGATGATCATCGCCGCGGATTGTTTCTTTACCGCGTTGTTTTATTTCATATTTCCTTAAAAACATGATCCAGATAGAGAATCTTACAAAGGGGTTTAATAACACGGTTTTGGACGGCCTGAATCTGGAGGTTAAGACCGGGCAGACCTGCGTGATCATCGGGCGGAGCGGTTGCGGCAAATCGGTTTTATTAAAACATATCGTCGGCCTTTTAAGGCCCGACAGCGGCAGGGTTTTGGTGGAAGGCAAGGAGGTTTCCGCGCTGAAAGAGATGGAGCTTTCCGTTTTACGTTCCAAGATCAGCATGGTATTCCAGGGAGGGGCGCTTTTCGATTCGATGGATGTGGCGGAAAACGTCGGTTTCAGCCTCCTGGAACATACCCGGATCAGCCGGGACCAGATCATGAAGCGCGCGGAAGAGTCTCTTTCTCTGGTGGGCCTGGGAGGAATCGGCAGCCTGATGCCTTCGGAGTTAAGCGGGGGAATGAAAAAGCGCGTGGCCCTGGCGCGGGCGATTTGCATCCGCCCGGAGATCATACTTTATGATGAGCCGACTACCGGGGTTGACCCTATCACCGCCGACAGCATCAACGGCCTTATCCGTTCCCTGCACGATAAATTAAAGGCGACTTCGATCGTGGTAACTCACGATATGAAAAGCGCCTATCATATTGCCGATAAGATTGCCATGATGTATAAAGGAAAAATCATCGCCGAGGGTACGCCGAAAGAGATTCAGGGGACAAAGGACCCGGTAGTGCACCAATTTATCAACGGCCTGGCTAAGGGGCCGATTACCGAGACGGCGGGAATTTTTAAATAGTTTTTATAACGTATCCTATCTAAGATCATATCGCGGAGGCTGGAATGAATTTCGGAAAAACTAAATTGGAGTTAAAAGTCGGGATTTTCGTTTTTATCGGTTTAACGATCCTGGTGGTTTTTGTCCTTTCCATCGGGGGTTTCAGGACCTGGAGCTCGGGTTACCGTATCGAACTGGTTTTTAATTTCATCAACGGGGTAAAGATCGGCGCCCCGGTGCGTTTTGCGGGCGTGGATGTGGGGGAAGTGGAGAAGATCGATTTAAAGTTCGAGCCGGATAAGAATCATACCGAGGTTCATTTGAAAGCCTGGATCAGCGATAAGGTGCATATCCCGCCGGATTCCCAGGTTCTTATCAATACCCTGGGGCTCTTGGGCGAGAAATATGTGGAGATCATCCCCGGTGAAAATTACGCCGCCGCCCTCAAGGAGGGGCAGTATCTTGCGGGGATCGATCCCATACCGACGCATGAGATTTTCCGGAGGGTCGATAACATTATGAACAATCTGGATACCGGGATTACCCGGATTATAGATAAACAGGGAACGCTCGGAAAGCTGCTTTATGATGACACAGTTTATAATGAACTCGAGGCCTTTGTCACCGATGTGCGCAAGAATCCCTGGAAGCTTTTAGTCCGGACCAGGGAGAAAAATTAAAATCCGGAAGGTTTTATGTGTTCGCCGCATAAACTCTCCGGCGTTTTAAGGCCGGGATGAGAGCGGTTGAATTTTCAATCTAAGCGGTAAATCCCGGTCTTGAGCCCGGGTTATTCGGAGATTGATTTTGAAGAGTAAAACTGTTTTTACATGCGCCAGCTGCGGTTACCAGTCCCCTAAATGGCTGGGCCGGTGCCCGGACTGCAACAACTGGAATTCTTTCGTGCAGGAGGAGTACGCGGCGCCTCCGGCCAATCCCGAAAGGGAAAGTTTATATAAAGAAGGCCCGGTCCTTTTAAAAGACGTGGTGGTCAAAGACGAAGACCGCCTGAAGACGAACATCGCCGAACTTGACCGGGTTTTAGGGGGCGGGATCGTCAGAGGGTCGGTGATCTTAATCGGGGGAGACCCCGGGGTGGGAAAATCCACGATCTCCCTGCAGGTTTCCGACCATCTTACCAAGCAGGGGATAGGCGTGCTTTATGTGAGCGGTGAGGAGTCGGTGGCGCAGACAAAATTGCGCGCCAGGCGCCTGGGGGAACCGGGAAGCGATAACCTTTATATCGTTAACCAGACGGATCTTTCCCTGATTATCGAATATATCAAAAAGCTGAAACCCCGGGTGGTGGTAATCGATTCGATCCAGGTAATTTTCGATCCGGCGGTGGGTTCTTCCTGCGGCAGCGTGAGCCAGGTGCGGGAATGCGCTTACCGCCTGACGCAGCTTGCCAAGACCACCGGGACCTCGGTTTTTATTATCGGCCATGTAACCAAAGAAGGAATGCTGGCCGGGCCGCGCGTCCTGGAACATATCGTGGATACGGTGTTGTATTTCGAGGGAGACCGTTTCGCGGTCTACCGGATATTGCGGGCGGTGAAGAACCGGTTCGGTTCGACCAACGAGATCGGGGTTTTCGAGATGTCCTCGGCCGGGCTTGCGGAGGTGAAAAACCCTTCCGAGATTTTTCTCTCCGAACGGCCGGATAATGTTTCCGGGACGATCGTTACCTCGATCCTGGAAGGTTCACGGCCCCTTTTGGTTGAGATCCAGTCACTGGTCTCCCGCAGCAGTTTCGGTTACGCCCGCCGGAGGGCGCAGGGTTTTGATTTTAACCGTCTTTCGCTTTTGGTGGCGGTCCTGGAAAAACGCATGGGCCTGGCGCTGGAGGCGGAGGATATTTTTATTAATGTCACCGGAGGGATCAAGATCGAGGATCCCGCGGCGGACCTGGCGGTTTGCGCGGTAATCGCTTCGAGTTTCGGGGACCGCAAGGTTGCCGCCGGCTCGGTGGTTTTGGGGGAGGTGGGCTTAAGCGGGGAGATTCGGAGTATCTCGCAGGTGCTCACGCGGGTGAATGAGGCGGAGAAATTGGGATTTAAGCGCTGCATACTGCCGAAGAACAGCGTCAAAAATATCAAGTTCAAGAAATCCGATATGGAGATTGTCCCGGTTTCCTCTTTGAAGGAAGCCCTGGAGATGATCCTGGATCCGTCCGTTAATCAGTCAGGCACCCCGCGCTAA
>JAQTRM010000018.1:18954-24804 GCA_028711825.1 Candidatus Omnitrophota bacterium
AAAAATGAATTTATTATTAGTGCGTCTTTTACTTATTTTCGGAAGCATGTTTATCGGTTACCAGAGTATGGTTTCCGGGGGGAATGGCTTGGCCGGTCTGGCGCTTGGCGGCGCGGCGGCGCTGGTAATGATTTTTACCGAAATGGGCATGCGTAAAGTTTCGATGAGCGGGTTGTCGAGCGTGGTTTTCGGGCTGATCCTGGGGTTGATCATGGCAAAACTTATAGGGGACGCTTTCAGCCTGGCGCCGGTAGATGCCGGAGCTCTTTCGCGGATCCGCGTGGGGTTGACCTTGGTCTTCTGTTACCTGGGGATGGTGATGGCTTTGCGCGGTAAGGATGAGTTTAATATTATTATTCCTTACGTGCGGCTGCGCCGCCAGGATCAGTCGCAGGATATGGTTCTTTTGGATACCAGCGTGATCATCGACGGCAGGATCGTAGATATCTGCAAGACCCATTTTTTAGGCGGCAAGCTGGTGATTCCGAAATTCGTGCTCCGCGAACTCCAGCAGATCGCCGATTCCACCGACCCCATCAAGCGCCAGCGGGGGAGGCGGGGGCTGGAGATACTTAATACTATTCAGAATCAGCCGGGTATCGATATCGCCATTCATGAACAGGATTTTACCGAAACTACGGAGGTTGACGCCAAGCTGGTCCTTTTGGCGAAGATCCTGGAGGCAAAGATCCTTACCGTGGATTTTAATTTAAACCGTGTCGCCAGCATCCAGGGGATCAAGGTTTTGAATATTAACGAGCTGGCTAATGCTCTTAAACCGGTGGTTTTTCCGGGCGAAGAGATGCGCATCAAACTGATCAAGGAAGGTAAGGAGCATAATCAGGCGGTGGGTTATCTCGAAGACGGCACGATGGTAGTGGTGGAAGACGCGCGGCGCCTCATCGGCCAGGATGTGAAAGTTTCGGTGACCTCGGTTCTGCAAACCCAGGCCGGCAGGATGATCTTTACCAAAGTGGAAAAATAATGCTGAGCGCGATCGTGGTGGCGGCCGGCAAAGGCAGGCGCCTTAAACTCGGGGTATCCAAGCCTTTGGTTAGAATAGGGAAATTTCCCGTCTTATATTATTCTTTGGATGTTCTGGACAGGCATCCGGATGTCGGCGCGATCGTAGTGGTGGCGAATAAAGAAAATCGCCGGCAGGTCGCGCTCCTGGTGGAAAAATATTCTTTCCGTAAGGTTAAAGAGGTGGTTTTAGGCGGGAAGCACCGCCAGGATTCGGTATATCGCGGCCTTCAGGCTTCTTCCGGAAGCGATTGGGTACTGATCCATGATGCCGCCCGTCCTTTTATCGATCGGGGGATGGTCGGCGCTGTGGTAAGGGCGGCTAAAAAAAGCGGGGCGGCGATTACGGCGGTAAAACCTAAAGCGACGATCAAGGTCTCCGGCAAGGATAATATCGTCAGGGAAACCTTAAAAAGGGATGAGCTTTGGGAGGTGCAGACCCCGCAGGTCTTCAGGAGGGCAGCGCTTGAGGAGGCTTACCTGAAGCACGGGAACGGCCGGGTTACGGACGACGCTTCTTTGGCGGAAAAGCTGGGGTTGAAGGTAAAAGTCGTTCCGGGGAGCTACGATAATATCAAGATCACTACCGGCGAGGACCTTCTGCTTGCCGCGTTAATCGTAAAGAGGGTAAAATGAGCGGCAGGATCGGGATCGGTTACGATATACACCGTTTAGTCGAAGGGCGGAAACTTTTTCTGGGAGGGATAGAATTTCCCTACGGTAAGGGGTGCCTCGGGCATTCCGACGGGGATCCGGTGCTGCATGCTGTCTGCGACGCCCTGCTGGGGGCTTTGGGGCTTGGGGATATCGGGGAACATTTTCCGGATACCGACCCCCGCTATAAAGGGATTCCCAGCAGCCGGCTGGTGGGTGAGGTTAAGCTTCTTCTTGATAAAAGCGGGTATGCGATAGACAATATGGATATTATCGTTATTACCGAGGAGCCGAAAATTTTTCCTTTTAAAATAGAGATGAAGAAAAAGATTTGTTTCCTGCTGGGGATCGAAGAATCCCGGCTGAATATTAAAGCTAAAACTAATGAAGAGTTGGATGCCCTGGGGAGGCGCGAGGCGGTTGCCTGCTGGGCGGGTGTTTCTTTAAGCGGGAGAGAATAAAATGTCGTATTTTTTGATAGTGCTGGCCGCGCTGCTGGCGGTATTTGCGTTAAAACTTGCGTTGTTGTCGGTATTGTTCCGCGAGGATATCCGGGCGGCGCAGAAAAGGGATCCGGCGGCGAAGAGTTTCCTGGAGATAGTCTTATTGTATCCCGGGCTGCACGCGTTGATTTATTATCGCGTCGCGCACGCTTTATATAAAGCACGGTTGTTTTTTCCGGCGCGCCTGATCTCACAGCTGGCGAGGTTTGCCACCGGTATCGAGATCCACCCGGGAGCGGTGATCGGCAGGCGTTTTTTTATCGACCACGGCATGGGGGTGGTGATCGGCGAGACTACCGTGATTGGAGATGATGTCCTGCTTTACCAGGGGACAACCCTGGGGGGTACCGGGATCGTAACGGGTAAGCGGCATCCCACCATCGGCAACAGCGTGGTTATCGGCGCCGGAGCCAAGGTGCTGGGGAATATTATGATCGGCGACAATTCTTATATCGGGGCAAACGCGGTGGTGGTTAAGGATGTGCCGCCGAATTCCACGGTAGTCGGTATCCCCGGAAAGATTACCAAACAGGACGGCAGGAAAATGGATACCGACCTGGACCACGCCCGGATGCTCGATCCCATTATGCAGGCGATAGAGGAGATACAGGATAAGATCGAGAAACTGGAAGAAAATAGCCGCAAGGTATAAGTTTTAAGCTGTAAGTATTAAGCTTACAACTTGCGGCTTGTAACTTATAGCTGATCAACGATGCCTATCTTCATTTATAATTCACTTACCCGCAAAAAAGAGGAGTTTGTCCCCCTTAAGCCGCGAAAGGTCGGGATGTATGTCTGCGGCCCGACGGTATATGATGTTCCGCATATCGGGCATGCCCGCAGCGCCTATATCTTCGATGTGATCAGGAGATGCCTGATTTACCGGGGGTATGCCGTCAGATTCGTCAGGAATGTCACCGATGTCGACGATAAAATTATCGATAAGGCGCAAAAAGAGTTCGCGGGGGAAGATCTTAATGCGGCGGTAAGCAAGGTTTCCAAAAAATACCTTGAGCTTTATCACCAGGATATGAAAAGCCTGGGGATTAGGGATCCGGATAACGAACCCCGGGCGACCGAATACGTCAGCCCGCAGAAACCGTTAATGCAGGAGTTTATCGCCCTGTTGGTCGAGAAAGGCCGCGCCTATCTTTCCGGCGGGGACGTGTATTTCGACGTCAAGAAGGCCGCCGGATACGGCAAGCTTTCAAACCAGGCGATCGAAAAAATGGAATCCGGGGCAAGGGTCGCCCCGGGAGAGAAAAAGAACGATTCGCTGGATTTTGCCTTATGGAAATCCGCCAAACCCGGAGAGCCCTCCTGGGAGAGCCCCTGGGGGCCGGGCCGCCCGGGATGGCATATCGAGTGTTCCGTGATGAGCTCGGATATCCTGGGAGATGAGTTTGATATCCACGGCGGGGGGGTCGACCTGATCTTTCCGCACCATGAAAACGAAGTCGCCCAGTCTGAGGGGGCGGGGAAAAAGTTCGCCCGCTACTGGATGCACCATGGACTGCTTACCATCAACGGCCAGAAAATGGCCAAGTCGCTGGGGAATTTTATTACCATTAAGGACGTTTTAAATAAATACCCGGCGGATGTTTTAAAGATTTTTTACCTGCAGGCGCATTATTCAAGCCCTGTGGATTTTACCTGGGAGAAGCTCGATGAGGCGCATAAGGCCTGGCAAAGGTTCGAAATACTTTTTTTCAGGACCGCTCAGGCAAGAAAGATTTTTATCTCAGATTCGGTAAAAACCGCGGATTTCATCGAAAAGAATAAAAGTAATTTCATCCGCGCGATGGACGATAACTTTAACACCCCGGATGCCCTGGCAAGCCTTTTTGAACTGGTCAGCGATACCAATAAATTTATGGATCGGGCGGAAGCGGACGCGGATTACGCGGCGGTGGTAAACGCGGCGGAAAAAACGATCCGGGAGCTCGGAGGAGATGTGTTGGGGCTTACCTTTGAATCGGGGCACGTAGAGTGCGGCATTTCTCCGGAAGAGGTCGAGGCGAAGATTTCCGAGAGGACAAAAGCCAAACAGGCCAAAGATTACCTTATGGCCGATAAGATCCGGAAAGAATTGGAAGCCCTGGATATAATTCTAGAGGATACTAAAAACGGCACAATTTGGCGAAGAAAGTTATAGCGTATGCCTTGTTTTGTTTCTCTCCGGGGCGCTCGTTTTGCCCCAGCGTGGCAAAACTTCACTCGGGTCGGCTGGCGTCGCTCTTTCGCCTTCGGCGAAAACCGTGCCCGCTCCTGGCCTCCACGCCCGGCTCGAAACAAACCAAGCCATCCGCTATGAATCGAATTGGCTTGAGAAGAAAGGCTTATGAAGAATAAATTTATAACATTTGAAGGTTCCGAGGGGTGCGGCAAGAGCACCCAGTCGGAGATGCTGTTCTCTTACCTTAAGTCCAAAGGGGTAAAGGCGGTCTATCTGCGCGAGCCGGGCGGGGTGAAATTGAGCGAGGATATCCGCAGGATACTTCTTGATCCTGAAAGCAGGATTTCCGCCGAAGCCGAGACGCTCCTTTATATGGCTTCCCGGGCGCAGCTGGTAGAAGAAGTGATCAAACCCGCGCTTAAATCGGGAGAGACCGTAGTCTGCGACCGTTTCCTGGATTCGACAATCGCATACCAGGGGTTCGGACTGGGGATCGATATCGGATTTATCAAGCTTCTGGGGAATTTTGCCACCCGGGGGATAAAACCGGACCTTACGATATTCCTGGACCTTCCGGTAGAAAAAGGGTTGAAGCACCGCGATAACCGCAAGGACCGTATCGAACAGCGCCCGGTATCCTATCACGAGAAAGTCCGCCGGGGATACCTGAAGCTGGCCGAAGAAGAACCGGCAAGGATCCGGGTGGTTAAGGTTTTAGATGATAAAGATGCAACGCAGGAAGAAATCCGGGAGATCGTGAATGCGCTTTAACGATTGCCTGGGGCATGAGAAGATCCTGGGTTTGGTCCTTCCGGAATTGGAAAAGAACCGTTTTCTGGGATCGTATATTTTCAGCGGTCCGGAAGGGATCGGAAAGAAGATGGCTGCCCTGGCAATCGCCCAATATCTTAACTGCGAGGGGGAGGGTGAGCGCCCCTGCCAGTCTTGCGGGGGATGCCTGAAGCTTCAAAACGGACAACATCCCGACCTCCATATTATCCAGAACGGCGAGGCGCAGGTGAAGATTGAGGATATCCGCGAGATCCTGAGGCAGGCGGGTTTCCGTCCCTATGAAGGCAGGGTAAAGGTTTTTATCGTCGACAACGCGCATAAGCTTAATCCCGAGGCGGCCAATTCCTTGTTGAAGATCCTGGAAGAGCCGCCAAAAGACGCTTTATTTATCCTGATAACGCATAAACCGCAGAGCATTATCAAGACGGTGCTTTCGCGCTGCCGGATGATCAAGTTTTCCCCTCTGTCCCGGGGAAGGCTGGAGGATATCCTGGTTAAGGATTATTTCCTGGACAGGTCCGCGGCGCATTTTCTTGCTTTTTACTCCGAAGGGCGCCTGGGGTTGGCGTTGAAACTAAAGGATACCGCTTTGCTGCGGGAAAAGAACCGGATTATCGAATCTCTGGCGCTTTCTTCAAAACCGCTTGACCGGGAGATCATGGGGCAGAACAAAGAACAGCTGCAGTCTTCCCTGAACATCCT
>JAQTRM010000069.1 GCA_028711825.1 Candidatus Omnitrophota bacterium
GGGAAATTCAGGGGGTGCGGTTACCGCCTTACCCTGGGCCGCGAGGCGATCCTGGAGCTGTTGTCCGGGACCAAAGAACACTTAAGCGCCGAGGATATCTATTTAAGGATACACCCTAAATACCCGAATGTGGGGCTGACGACGGTTTATCGCACCCTGGATGTTCTATCCGCCCTGGGAATGGTTTATAAACTTGATTTCGGCGACGGGCGGGCGCGGTATGAATTGGCAGAAGGGCCCAAAGGGGAACATCATCACCACCACCTGGTTTGCACCTCCTGTAACCGCGTGATCGATTACACGGATTTCATAGACGATGAGGTAGAGCTTCTCCGGCTTACGGAACAGGGGCTTTCCAAGAAGTATAATTTTAAGATCACCAACCATCTTATTCAGTTTTACGGTTTATGCGATAAATGCGGCGGTAAGGGATAAGCGTTATATTTTTTTAACCACTAATGAAAATGATTTTCACTAGAGAAAGGGAGGTGGGTTATGCCGGGTTTTGACGGAAAGGGCCCGATGGGGCAAGGCCCGTTTACGGGCGGAGGAAGAGGGTATTGCGCGGTTAACTTAAACGAAGCGGGAGCCGGTATTCCGCCGGGCAGGTCTTTCGGAGGAGGAGGGCTTGGCCGCCGGAGATGTTTTTACGCTACCGGTATCCCCGGATGGGCGAGGGCCCAGGGGAGAGGGATTAACGGTTTTCCCGCAGGCAGGATGTTCGCCAGGGAAGCCGGTTTTTCTTCACCGCAGGGCGAAGAACTGCCGGAATTGAAAAAGCAGGCGGAGTATCTTAAAGGCGAGTTTGATGCCCTCCAGTCGCGCATCCGCGAATTGGAGAATAAATAAGAAAGGAGAACCTTAAATGAAGGTAGGAGTCGTTTTAGAAAATGAAAACGGGTTAGATGGTAATGTTTGCGCGCATTTCGGCCAGTGCAGGTTTTTTCTGCTTGCGGATATCGATAAAGAGAGCAAAAAAATTACCGGGACGCGGGTCGTGCCGAATACCGCGGTGCACGGCGGAGGCGGATGCACGGCGGTCGATGAGATATTGCAATACGGGATAACGCATATTATTGCCGGGGGAATGGGGATGGGCGCGCAGGCGAAGCTCGCCCAGGCGGGAGTGGAAGTCTTCGGCTATTCCGGCAGTGTGCGTAAAGGGCTGGAGGAATTGATGAATAACGCTCTGGGCGGCCTGGAAGGCTGTAAGGGGCATCAAGAAGGGGAAGGCTGTCATTAAAGCGGCTTTTTGAAAGGAAAAACCATGAAGATATGCATTACTTCGGAGGGAGATACCCTGGATTCCAGGGTTGACCCGCGTTTTGGGCGGTGCAGGAATTTCATCTTTTTCGACACCGAAAGCGGGGAATTCCAAGCCCGTGAAAATTCCAGCGCCGGATTCCAGGGCGGGGCGGGTATTCAATCCGGCCAGTTGGTGGTTTCGCAAGGGGTAAAAGCGGTCCTCACCGGCAATGTCGGCCCTAACGCTTATCAGGTTCTTTCTGCCGCCGGGATAAACGTTTTTACCGGGGTTTCCGGAACGGTGCGGGAGGCGGTGCAGGGTTTGCGTGAAGGAAAATATAAGGCGGCATCCGACCCCAGCGTGGGGTCCAAGTTCGGCATGCCCGGTAAATAGATATAAGGATACCAGAGATATGATTATTTCGGTAGCAAGCGGAAAGGGCGGGACCGGTAAGACGACGGTCGCGGTAAACCTGGCCCTGGCGCTTAAGGATGCGCGGTTTTTTGACTGCGATGTCGAAGAGCCCAACGCGCATATATTTTTAAAACCGCGCCTCAACCGTCAGGAGAAGGTGTTTATTCCCGTGCCGGAAATTGATACGGCAAAATGTTCTTTTTGCGGAAAATGCGGCGAGGTTTGCGCTTATCATGCCCTGGCGGTTATAAAGGGTGAAGGCGGACATCAAGGCGAGGTTTTGGTTTTTCCGCATCTCTGCCACGGCTGCGGCGCCTGCAGTATGCTCTGCCCGCAGGGGGCGATCCGCGAGGTTAATAAAGAGATCGGGACGGTTGAATCGGGAAGCGCCGGAGAGATAAGCTTTGTGAGCGGCCGCCTCAATGTCGGCGAGGCGGTTTCCCCTCCGGTGATCCGCAGGGTGAAAGAATACCTTGAGCCTTCGAAGACGGCGGTGATCGACGCCCCGCCCGGCACATCCTGTCCGGTGATTTGCGCGGTCAAAGGGAGCGACTTCTGTATTTTAGTTACCGAACCGACCCCCTTCGGCCTGCACGATTTATCCCTGGCAGTGGAGGTGCTGCGGAAAATGGAAATTCCTTTCGGCGTAGTGATCAACCGTTCTGATATCGGAGACGGTAAAGTGGAGGATTATTGCGCTAAAGAGAATATTCCGGTGTTAATGCGTATTCCTTTTTCCAGGGAGATCGCCGAAGCGTATGCGCGCGGGATAAGCTTGATTTCGGCGTTTCCGGATTTTAAAGGAAAGTTCATCGAGATGCGCGCGCGGATAGGCACACTTTTGGAGAGCGGCAAAGCAGGAAGGTAAAGTTCATGATAGAAAAAGCTAAAAATTACTTTTTAGGAAAAGGAGGAAGGCGTTATAACTGCGCCCAATCCGTAATCAAGGCTTACTCGGATTCCCTGGGGTTTTCTCTTGCCCCGGAGGCCCACGCTTCTTCCGGAGGCGGCAGGGCCCCGGGAGGTTATTGCGGGGCGTTATACGCGGCTTTGTGCGTCCTGGAAGGCGAAGGATCCCGCAAGGTCAGTGAATGCGAAGAGTTTTTCAAGAAAAGGTTCGGCGCCTTAACTTGCAAAGAGATAAAATCTTCCGGGAAAGTCCCTTGCCTGGATTGCGTGGTGAAAGCGGCGGAATTCCTGGAAAAAGAATTTCTGAGAAAAGAATGAAACAGATAACCGTGATCAGCGGCAAAGGCGGGACCGGCAAGACCGTGATCAGCGGGGCGTTCGCCGCTTTGGCTGAAAAAAAAGTGATGGTGGATTGTGACGTGGACGCGGCGGATCTTCATTTGCTGCTGCATCCTGAGATTAAAGAACGCCATGAGTTTAAGGGCGGCCAGCTCTCCGTTATCGACGAAGTTAAATGCGATAAATGCGGGAAGTGCGCTGCCGCGTGCAGATTTGGGGGGATAAGCCCTGTTTTTAAGGTCGAGGTTTTTTCCTGCCAGGGGTGCGGGCTGTGCAGCCGTATCTGCCCCCGGGGAGCGATCCGGATGAAGGAGAAGATCGCGGGGGAGTGGTTTGTTTCCGATACCGCATACGGAGTTTTGGTGCACGCCAGGCTGGGGATTGCCGAGGATAATTCCGGCAGGCTGGTTTCCAGGATACGGCAGGCCGCCGAAAAGATAGCGGCCGCAGGCGGGGCGGATTACATTATTATCGACGGCCCTCCGGGGATCGGCTGCCCGGTTATCGCTTCCCTTGCGGGGACGGATCTAATCCTGGTGGTTACCGAGCCTACCCTTTCGGGGCTGCATGACGCCGCGCGCGTGATAGAATTGGCGGCGCATTTTAAGATTCCGGCGGCGCTTGTGGTGAATAAATATGATTTGAATCCGGGGGTTACGGAAAAGATTGAGGCTTTTTGTCTTGCGCGAAATATTCCGCTGACGGGAAAGGTTCCTTTTGATAAGACGGTCGTCCGGGCGGTAGTTGAGGGAAAGGTTGTTACGGAGTATCCCGGATCGCCGGCTGCCGGGGAGATAAGGAAAATCTGGGATTTACTTAAGGATTGACGTGATGCCGGAAACCGCCGAAAGAGATATCCATATACTTAAATACTTTTCTTCATTTATCAGCGTTTCACAAGGGAAGGTGGTTAATGTAACCGACCCGCAGCTGGCTTTTTGTCCCCTGGCCGCGCATCTTTACCGCGGATTAAAAAAATCGGACCGGCTGGATAAAGAGAAGGTTAAAAAAGAAATCTGGAAAGTTATTGAATTCAAGATCCGGGATTTCGGGGTTTTTACCGCCCGGAGGAAATTTTTTCCCGAGGAGACGGCGGTACCTTGCGGCGCTTCGGAGATGCTTTATTCCGCTCTAAAGAAAAAAGCAATCGAGGCGGCGGTCTTAGTTTGTGACGGAGCGGGAACTGTGATAACGGATCGCGGGGAAATCGCGCAGGGGATCGGTGCGCGGATGAACAGCCTTCTGCTTACTTCGCCGATTACGGCGGTAATGGGCCGGCTTGAAAGGTCCGGCTGCCGGGTGGTTTTCAGGAGCGCCCTGATCGACCAGGTAGAAGGAGTCCGGGAGGCTTTTCGTGCGGGGCACAGGAAGGTCGCGGTAACCGTCAGCGGTAAAGATTCCGCGAGGCTTGAAGAGATGCGCAGCCTGGTCCCGGAGGGAGGAACCCTGGTAATTCTTTCTCTCTGTAATACGGGGGTAAGCGCGCAGGAAGCAAAGAAGATTTGCCGCCATGCGGATATCGTTTGGAGCTGCGCTTCCGCAAAGCTGCGCAAACAGGCACCGGATGCATCTATCCTGCAGCTGTCAAAACAGGCCCCGGTATTTATCTTGACCGGTGAAGGAATGGATTTTTTATCGGCTTACGTTTCGGAACCCGCGGTTTTAAAGGAATTAAGCAGGGATGAACAATACCTGCTCTCCAACGAGCCGGGAGGCAGGAAACTGAAAACCGGCACGATGAATTATTACCTGCGCCGGGCAGAACTTCCGGTTTTATCGCCTAAGAGTTTTTTTACGGCGGGGCAATAATTCTGCCGCGGCGTTTTATAAAGAAAGGATATGATTATGCAGTCTCAGGAAGATGCGTTTAAGGAACAGGAGAAGCGCCTGGAAGAAAAGATGTCGAAGATCAAACATACTTTTATCGTGATGAGCGGCAAAGGCGGCGTAGGAAAGACGACGGTGGCGGTCAACCTGGCTTATGCTTTTTCTCTCACCGGCGCCAGCGTTGGTATCATGGATACCGACCTCCACGGCCCTAATATCGCCAAGATGTTGGGGATTGAAGATAAGACGGTGATTGTTTCGGAGTCCGGGATTGAACCGGTGGAAGCGGCAAAAAATCTTAAGGCGATGAGCATTGCCCTTTCCGGCGGCGGGGGAGATCGGGCGGTAATCTGGCGGGGTCCGGCCAAGACCGCGGTAATCCGCCAGTTCTTAAGCGATGTCAACTGGGGCGGGCTGGATTATCTGGTGGTGGATTCCCCTCCGGGGACAGGGGATGAACCTTTGAGTGTCTGCCAGATGATACCGAAAGCAGACGGGATAATTATCGTTACTACCCCGCAGGACGTGGCGGTGCTGGACGCCAGAAAGAGCGTTTCTTTCGCAAGAGAGATAAAAATTCCGGTTACCGGGATCATTGAAAATATGAGCGGATTTATCTGCCCGCATTGCGGAAAAGAAACGGATATTTTTAAGAAAGGCGGCGGAGAGAGGGCGGCGCAGGAGATGGGTGTTCCGTTTTTGGGGAGGATACCTTTTGAGCCGGATTTTGTCCAATTCGGCGACCGGGGAACGCCGTTTGTTTCCTTTAATTATAAGTCACCTTCCGCCGAAGCCTTTGCCGGTATTGTAAGCAAGATTGGAACGGC
>JAQTRM010000070.1:0-2127 GCA_028711825.1 Candidatus Omnitrophota bacterium
GTCGATATCGCTCCGGCCTCCGACCGCCTGAAGATGCTGAAGCTGGCAATCGCTTCCAATAAAAGTTTTGCGGTATCGGATATCGAGATCCGGCGGCGCGGGCGTTCTTATACCATCGATACGATAAAGTATTTTAAATCCGGGAACAGGCGGGATGAGTTTTATTTTATCGCCGGCAGCGACCTTCTGGATTATTTGGGGAAGTGGAAAGACCTGGAGCAGATATTATCGCTGGTGAAATTCGTCGCGGCGACGCGCCCGGGTTACCCTCTGGAAAAAATACCGCCTCCCGTCCAGGCGCTGCCGATCCGGGCGGTGGATGTCTCGGGGTTCGAGGTGCGGCAGTGTGTTAAAGAGGGAAAATCTTTCAGGTATCTGGTTCCGGACAAGGTTTTTAATTATATCAGGGAAAGGAAGCTTTATAAGTGAAGATCAAGGTAGCGCCTTCGATATTATCGGCGGATTTCAGCAGGCTGGGAGAAGAGCTTAAGAGAGCCAGGCTTGCCGGGGCGGACCTTATCCATGTGGATGTGATGGACGGCCATTTTGTGCCAAATATCACTATCGGCCCGGTAGTGGTAAAATCCATGCGCCGGGCGACGGACCTTATCCTGGATGTCCATTTGATGATCCAGGACCCGGTAAAATACCTGGATGATTTTATCGAGGCCGGCAGCGATATGATCACCGCGCATATCGAGACGATAAATTTAAGGCAGGCGCGCCTGATCGCCGCCAGGCTTAAAGAAAAAAAGGTGAAATTCGGGATTTCCCTGAATCCGGCGACCCCGCTATCGGCGATAAAGCCGGTTTTAGGGTTGGTGGATTTTGTCCTGGTAATGTCGGTTAACCCGGGTTTCGCGGGGCAGTCTTTTATCCCGGGAGCGGTAGATAAGGTGCGGCGGCTGCGGCAGGTTTTCAGTAAGGATATCGCCGTAGACGGGGGGATCAACAGTTTTACGGGAGAGTCCGTTAAACGCGTGGGCGCCAATATCCTGGTGGCGGGGTCGTATATTTTCGGTTCAAAGAATATAAAAGAAGCAATCAATAGTTTAAGATAACACCTCTGTGTTAAGAAGTTACCCGGCGCTTATTTGAATTGCGCCGGTGTCCCCTAAGCGGGGGAGCGGCAGGTGTTGTCCAAGTGGACAAGGAGAGACGGCAATGGATAATGCGGCGGTACAAATCAAATTCGGCACCGACGGCTGGAGAGCAGTTATCGCGGACACCTACACTTTGGAAAATGTTAAAATCCTTTCCCAGGCGGTGGCGGATTTCCTGGGCACCGGTAAAAAAATAGCGGTAGGATTCGATACGCGTTTCATGTCGGATAAATTCGCCCGCGCCAGTGCGATAGTTTTTAAGAGTAACGGCATTGAAGCGGTCCTTTCGGACCGCCCGATACCCACCCCGGCATTAAGTTTCGCGGTTAAATCCCGGAAACTGGACCTGGGGATTATGATCACCGCATCGCATAACCCGGCGGAATATAACGGTTATAAGATTAAGAACTCCGCCGGCGGCGGGGCAAGCCAGGAGCTTACCCGTGAAGTAGAAAAGCTTCTTTTGGCCAATCCCGTTAAAGACTCGGTCTCTCCCGAATCGGTGGAGGTGGCAGATTTGACCAGGGATTATATAAAATTCATCCGTAATTACATCGACCTGAAGAAGATCAGGAATAAGAAATTTAAAGTCCTGGTGGATTCGATGTATGGGTCAGGCGACAGTTTTATCGCCCAGGTGCTTAAAGGGACAAATATCAGACTGGAGTTTATGCGCAATACCATCAATCCTTCTTTCGGCGGGGGAAGGCCGGAGCCGGTGGAGGACAACCTGAAAGAATTAAAAGCACGCGTAAAAAAAGAAAAATTTGACCTGGGGATCGCGCTGGACGGCGATGCCGACCGCATTGCCGCGGTAGCCCCCGGCGGGGTTTTTATCCACCCGCAGAAAATATTAGGGTTGCTGGCGCTGCATTTAAATCAGGATCGCGGATGGTCCGGCGGTCTGGTAAAAACGATTTGCGGCACGACAATGATGGATAATATTGCGAAATTCCTGAAGATCAAGCTTTATGAAACTCCCGTAGGATTTAAATATATCTCTAATCTTATGGAAACAGAGGAT
>JAQTRM010000070.1:2227-5524 GCA_028711825.1 Candidatus Omnitrophota bacterium
GGATTGTTCCCTGAAGGCACGCGCAGGACCGAGGTGGATATGTATTTAAATCCCGAGCCGGGTGTGGGTTTTTTGGCGGCGAAGGGGAAAGTCCCGGTGATACCGGTTTTTGTTTCCGGGACTTTTAAAGCAATGCCGAGGCAGGCGCATTCGCTGCGTTTAGCGAGAATCAGCGTGCGTTTCGGTAAAGAAATCCATATAGAAAGGGGGAAGCCTTATCAAGAAATTTCGGATTTGATAATGGCTAGTATTAAGCAATTAAAAAATGACTGAATGATTTAAATATCGCATAAAACACGTTAAAGTAAAATGGAGAAGCCTCCTTGTGCTGTAAGGGGCGGCGTATCCGGATTACCAACTAAAATAAAAAGAAAGGGAGTTATTACAAATGTCTGAAAATCGCGAGGAGTTAGAGCAGTTATATAACCAGAGTATCAAGGTTTTAAAAGAAGGACAGGTCGTTTCCGGTAAGGTTGTCGAGATCAAGACCAAGGAGGTCCTGGTGGATGTGGGTTTTAAGTCCGAAGGGATCGTCCCGATCACTGAATTCAGCAGCGGGGACCTGGAGGTAGGTAAAGAGATGGAGTTTCTGCTTGAGAATATGGAGAATGACGCCGGGGTAATGACCCTTTCCCGCGAGAAAGCGATGCGCATGCAGGGGTGGGATAAGATTGTCAAGCTCTCCAACGAGGGCACCCTGGTGGAAGGCAAGCCCGTCAAGAAGGTCAAAGGCGGTTTTCTGGTGGACATTATGGGGATCGAAGGGTTCCTGCCCAGTTCGCTTTCCTCTTTCCGCAATATACCGGATAAGGATATCCTGTATAAAATATACAAGTTCAAGATCGTGAAAGTTAATAATCTTCGCCGGAGCATTATCGTCAGCCGCCGCGAAGCGGTGCAGGCCGACCGCGAGGTTGCAAGAACCAGGATCTGGGGAGAGCTTAAGATCGGGGGGATTCATGCCGGGGTGGTCAAGGCGATTACCGATTTCGGGGCCTTTATCGACCTGGGCGGGGTGGACGGACTGCTGCATATTACCGATATGTCATGGTCCAAGATCAGCCATCCTTCAGAAGTGGTTGCGATCGGCGATAAGATCGAGGTTATGATATTAAACCTCGACCAGGCTTCGGGAAAAGTTTCTCTGGGGCTCAAGCAGAGGCTTTCCGACCCCTGGAAGGATATTGAGGCTAAATTCTCCGTGGGATCCAAAGTAAAAGGGAAAGTGGTCAATATCCTGCCTTACGGGATATTCGTGGAACTGGAGAAGGGCATTGAAGGCCTTATTCATGTTTCCGAGATCTCCTGGACCAAGCGTGTCAATAACCCGGGAGAGTTGTTCGCGGTAGGCGATATGGTAGAGACCCAGATCCTGAACGTGGAAAAAGAATCGCGCAGGATATCCCTCAGCTTGAAACAGCTTGAACAGAATCCCTGGACGGAAGCGGAAAGCAGGTATCCCGTAGGTTCCAAGGTTTCCGGGAAAGTCCGCGGTTTTACGGAATACGGGGCTTTCGTGGAGCTGGATTCCAACCTCGAAGGGATGATACATGTGTCGGATATCTCCTGGACCAAGAGGGTCGGGCATCCCCAGGATGTTTTAAAGAAAGGCCAGAAGATTGACGTTTCGATCCTTTCGGTGGATGCTTCCAACCGCCGGATCGCGCTGGGATTAAAGCAGCTGCAGGATAATCCCTGGCCGCAAATCGCCGAACGTTATCCTCTGGATACGGAGGTGGAGGCGGAGGTTGCCAGCCTTACCGAATTCGGGGTTTTCGCCAAGATCGATGATGAGCTGGAAGGTTTGATTTATTCCAGCGAGATCGATAAGGATACCGTGGCGAATTTAAAGCCCGGAGACAAGATCAAGGTAAAAATAATCAAGGTCGACGTGGAACAGGCCAAGATCGGCCTTACCGCGAGGCTGTAAGAGAATATATAGAGAAGGTACAGGTAGAGGTAAAGGTAGAGAAAAGCAAATATAAATAGAGGCCGAGAAAAGCGTGTATAAGTCGTTTAAAGATATGCCGATTTGGCAGGAAGCGATGAAAATTGCCGAAGATATCTTTAAGATGACTAAGGCTCTCCCGAAAAGTGAAGAATATGCTTTGGTTTCGCAGTTGCGGAGGGCGGCTTTAAGTATTTCCGCTAATATCGCTGAAGCTTACGGTAGAAACCATAGTGCGGATAAAGTAAATTTTTATTACTTTGCCAGGGGTTCCGCCGTGGAAACACAAAGTCATTTAGAATACTCAAGAAGGGTTGGTTATATTTCCGAAGCGGAACTTATCCGCCTTGATAGTGAATTAGTGAAGATATATAATGATCTTAATAAGATCGTTATATCGCTAAAAAACCGTTAGGTTTTCTTTACCTATACCTTTACCTATACCTAGATTACGATGATAAGTATTTCTGAACAACTGGAGATCATAAGGCGCGGGGCGGTTGATATTATCTCTGAGGAAGAATTGCGCCGCAAGCTCGAAGAAAGCGCTAAGTCCGGCCGTCCTTTAAGGGTAAAAGCGGGATTTGACCCTACCGCTCCGGATCTGCACTTGGGGCATACCGTGCTTCTGCGCAAACTGCGCCAGTTCCAGGAGTTGGGGCATGAGGTTTATTTTCTGATCGGTGATTTTACCGGGCAGATCGGCGATCCTACTGGACGTTCGGAAGTGCGCAAACAGCTCTCCAAACAGGAAGTGGAGAAGAACGCGCTTACCTATAAAGCCCAGGTTTCCCGGATATTGGATACCCGCAAGCTGAAAATTGTTTTCAACAGCAAGTGGTTTGAGAAGATGCCGGTGGTGGAGATGCTGCGCCTTACCACTTTGGCCTCGGTTTCTCAGATGCTCGCCCGCGAAGATTTCAAGAAACGTTACAATAAAGGGGAAAATATCTCGATCCTGGAATTCATTTATCCGCTGATGCAGGGTTATGATTCGGTGGAGCTTAAGGCCGATATCGAGTTGGGCGGAACGGATCAGATCTTCAATCTTCTGGTTGGCAGGGAGATCCAGAAGGATTTTAACCTTCCCCAGCAGGTGGTGATTACGATGCCCCTTCTGGAAGGCACCGACGGCGTGCAGAAGATGAGCAAATCTTTCGGCAACTATATCGGCATCAACGAGACCCCCAAAGAGATGTTCGGCAAGATTATGTCGGTTTCCGACGAGCTGATGCTGAAATATTACGAACTGCTTACCGATGAAGAGCTTGTTTCGGTTAACCAGATGCATCCCCGGGACGCCAAGATAAAATTGGCCAAGATTATTATCGCCCAGTATCACTCCGCGC
>JAQTRM010000071.1 GCA_028711825.1 Candidatus Omnitrophota bacterium
TGACTTTCTTTAAATAAGCGACCTCTCTCCGGAATCTTTCAATGCTTTTCAATCTAAGGCGGGGGATAGTCTTAAAGCAAAAAGAACACTCCTGGGTGCAGCCACGGGTAGAAGAGATCAAAATCTGCCCGTTTTTAACAATACTTTCATAATTCGGCCAGACCGTATAATCCAAAAGAGGCAAATTATCGAGGTTCTTTATCTGCGGCCGGTGGGGATTCACCCTGACAGTTCCTCCATCTTTATAAGCTACCCCTTTAATCATTTCAAGACCCGCCTTCCGCCCGAAAAAATAAACGTCCAACAGTTCAATAAGCGTAAGCTCCGCCTCTCCTAATACCGCCAAATCCGCAGAGGTATTTTCCAGGATTACTTCCGGTAATGAAGTTACCAGAGGTCCTCCCAGGAATATCGGTTTGCCGGGATATTTTTCCTTGACCATCGCGGTAACGTTACGGAGAAAAACAAAAGAATCGCAATAAGAAGCGATTCCCACGATATTGGCTGTCTTTACACCCTCTAAAACCAACCCCACAGGATCTTCTTCAAGCCGGCAATCAACGACTTTCAGACGATACCCCATTTTTTTAACCAGGGTAGCGATATAAGTAAAACCTTCAAAAGGGCCGGTAATCAAAAATTCCCTGCCGGGGGTAGGGACCTGGGGCGACGGAGGGATAACCAGCACAACCTCTTGCGTCCGGAGTGGCGCACTTCCCGAATAAGAAATTTCTTTCAATTTCTCCTCATACGGGTCTATCTCAAGGGAAAGATTATAATTATATTTAGGCAATCCATCCATAAGATTTCTATTATATCACATTTTCCCGTCTTATTACCAATATCCCGTCTTTCGTATCTTTTCCCGCATCTTCCTATCTATCCCGGGAGGAAAAGAATATTCCCTGTCCCGGTAGGAAGGCAGGGATCTTTCCCATTCTTTCATCCGGGACTCAAGCCCCAAAGCTGTTTTCTTATCCTTATAATAAACGTCCTTCTCTTCTCCGGGATCCGAAACAAGGTCGTAAAGATACTTCTGGTTAGGGATATCGCCGTCATACAAAACAAATAGCCAATTCTCTGAACGTATAGAAGACAAAACGGGCATTCTGCCAAAAACATATTCGCGCGGAGGCAGCGGTTTATTTCCGTCAATAAAACCCGCCAGGCTCTTGCCCTGAGCCTGATGCGGAACAGGTATCTCCAGCAAATCAAGAATAGTAGGCATGATGTCCACGGTCTGGGTAAATTCTTTGCCCCGTTTTCCGCCCTTGACCCACGGGACACGCACGATCAGAGGAACACGGGTAACTTCGTCATAAAACGTAGTTCCGTGGCCAAACCCCCCATGTTCATAAAATTCCTCTCCGTGGTCTGAACAAATAATAATTAAAGTCTTATTGTAAATACCCAGCTCTTTAAGCTTTTTAATAACCGGCCCGATAACTTCCTGGTCATATTCCAGGATATCCGCCGCATAAAGCGCCTGAATATAAGCACTAGCCTCTTTATCGTTAAAATTCACGCCCATCCAATAAACAGTTTCCCGGATCGAAGACATTCTGCCCTCTTCCCCCCGGGAGATAAAAAAGTTCTCAATACTGGCATCATCTTTCCCGGGCATGCCGGCGGCAACAAACTTATCGAAAAGTTCTCTCCCCATAAGATTAGCCGCTAATTTCCTTTTTTTCAGGACATTATGGAAGAAATCGTATTTGAATTTATTTTTATCCTCAATGATCCCCTCGATCATTTTAATCTTCGTAAACTTCGCCTTATATTTAGGCTGGGGCAGATACGGAGCGTGAACCTTATAAGTATGGAAATTAAGGAAAAACTTTCTATTTCTATTTTTATCCAGCCATTCACAAAGTTTTTCCCTGGCCTCATCAAGAATATGGTCATTCCCGGAGTCTTCCACATCGTCAAACCCCCTCCCAAAACCCGCATCCGGATCCAGCTGCGGATCATCCAGGGGCCCAAACCAGGCGGTCTTGTAACCGTAAACCTTAAGTATCTCCGCCAGAGTTTCCACGCGGGGAGATAATTTATCCTTAAAAACTTCCAGCACCCCGTGCGAACCGGGATAAAGAGAAGTAATAATCGACATAAAACTCGGGAGGGTATAAGTAGCGGGAGTGAAATTTTTTTCAAACACCGCGGACTCTCCGGCCAATTTGTCGATGTTGGGAGAGGTACCCCCGTAATAACCGTAGCACCCGAGGCGATCCGCCCGGAGCGTATCGATAAAAACAAGCATGACGTTATATTTTTCAAAAGCCTTTTCCTGCGGGTATAAAAGGCCGCGGCTTAAAAAAGTAAACAAGCAGAAAAATAATAAAATCCTGTAAAATCTCATTACCAATACCCCGTCTTTCTTATCTTCTCGCGCGTTTCCCTGTCGATCTCAGGAGGGAAAAAATACTCCTGGTCCCGGTAAGAAGGCAGGGATTTCTGCCAACCCTTAATTTTTAATTCGAGCCGGGAAACAACATTTTTATTCTTCCGAGAGACGTTATATTTCTCCCCGGAGGCGGATAAAAGGTTATAAAGACGGTCACGCCCTTTATTCCCGTAATCTTTAATGAATTTCCATTCCCGCGAACGGATCATTTTTTTCTTCCCTCCCTCGGCAAACACATACTCATTTACCGGAGGGGCATTTTCATCAAACATAAGACTCACCAGGCTCCTGCCCTGAGCCTGGTGGGGAACGGGTATCCCGCATAACTCCAGGATCGTCGGCATGATATCAATCCCCTGCGTAAGAGCCGCGATCATTTTACCGTTTTGTGCCTGCGGCATTTTAATGATCAAAGGCACATGCAGGTTTTCGTCGAAAAATACGACCCCGTGACCGTAAAAATTATGTTCTCCAAAGGCTTCCCCGTGACCCGCGGTAATCACGATTATCGTTCTATTGCCAAGCCCCTGTTGTTTTACCTTATCCAAGATAACCCCAATTAACTTCTTGTCGGTATAACGCACGGCCGCGTCGTAAGATTCAACACACAGATCTTTATACTTAGAACCGAAATCTTTTACGAAAAAAACATACAACGAATTCCTTATCAAAACAGCTTTATACCTGTCTTCGGGTTTTAGCAAATCCAATATTGCTACGTTCTTTTCTTCTTTATATGTCCCGTCGAATAGTTCTTTATTTTTAGAAATAATTTCCGGGTCGTTAAAAGGCGGTTTTCCTTCCCGGGCGGCCTTTAGAAGCCTGTAATAATATCTCCGTTCCAACTCTTCGATCCCCGCCATGAATTTATTCTTACTGCCGGGATTATCTTCATTAAAAAAATTATGGTAGTCGTGTACGCTCCGGGCGTCCAGGGCCAGAAAGAAATTACTATTTTTATTTTCTTCTATCCAGTCGGCAATATCTCCGGAATTATCAAGAGAAGCTCTCAAGTTCTTTAAATCTTGGAATCCCCGGCCAAAGCCCGCCCTAATATCCAAGTGAGGCTCATCCAAAACCGAAAACCACGCCGTCTTATAGCCGTAACTCTCAAAGACTTCCGCCATAGTACATGCCCGGGGGGACAACTTATCTTTATACACATCTAACACCCCGTGGGATACCGGATATAAAGAAGTCATGATAGACATCACGCTGGGCAAAGTATAGCCTGCCTGGCTGAATACATTTTCAAAAATAAACGCATCTCTGGCAAATTTGTCTATATTCGGCGAAAGCTTTTCATGGTTACCATAACACCCCAGGTAATCCGGCCTCAGGTTATCGATAATAATCAGGATGACATTGTATTTTTTGGGAGTTCCCTCTTTATCCGCACGCTTTGTAAATAAAACGGCAGCTGCGGATAATAAAATCAACAAAACCGACAATAAAAACATTTTTCTCATTACCAATACCCTGTCTTTCTTATTCTTTCCTGCGCCACCTTGTCTACCCCGGGATCAAAAAAATACTCCTGATCCCGGTAAGAAGGCAGGGACTCTTCCCACGCCTTAAGCGCGGATTTAAGCCGGCAGGCAACCTGTTCTTCCTTAAAACACTTGTTATCATATCCTCCGGGGTCGGATACAACATTATAAAGCAGGCAATTACCGCTGTAATCAAAAAGGAGCCGCCAATCCGCGGAACGGATTGTCTTGCCGGATTCTCCTTCAGAAATAACATACTCCCGCGCGTTTCCTGAACCTGTTTTACACATCAGCCCGACCAAACTTTTCCCCTGAACCTGGCTCGGAACAATTAGACCTGTTAACTCTAAAACCGTCGGCATAATATCGACCCCCTGCGCAAGGGCTTTAATACTCCGGGGATTCCTTAAACACGGAAATCTAATAATCAAAGGGACGCGCAAAGATTCATCCACCAGCAGATGATTATGGCCGTAAAAACCATGTTCTCCCAAAAGTTCGCCGTGATCGGCAGTAATAATGATTATTGTTTTACCGTAAAGCTTAAGTTCTTTAACCTTTCGCAAAACCGGATTTATCAGTTTTTCATCAGTATATCTGACTGCCATGTCGTAAGATTCAACCAAAAGGTTCGGATGATCGGGGCCCACCCTCTTTACAAAATCCCGGTATAAAGGCTCCGCGATAACGGCGGCTTCCGCCCTGCCCGCGGCATCCAACAACCCCAGTATCATCTTTTCCTTACCTTCGCGGTAATTCCCGTCGAATAACTCTTCATTGCCCTGCAACAACTCCGGGCTCCTAAAAGGCGGTCTTCCTAATCTTGCCGCCTCTACAAGTTTAAGATAATATTGTTCATTAACCTTCCTGATATCCGAAATCAGGCTAAAATTCTTTCCTGTCTCGGCTTTGATAAAAAAATCATAGTAATCATGTACGCTTCGCGCATCAACTGCGAGAAAAAATTTCTTCCCGCGGTTCTTTTCAAGCCAGGAAAGAATATCGGCAGTTTCATCAAGGGATGCCCCTAAATTACCCGCCTTCTGGAACCCTCTCCCAAAACCTGCTTTTATATCCAGATGGGGTTCTTTGAGAACCGAAAACCACGCGGTTTTGTAACCGTAAATACCGAATATCTCGGGCAACGTATATATTCGGGGAGAAAGCTTATCCTTGTACACATGGAATACCCCGTGGGAATCCGGGTAGACGGAAGTCAGGATAGAGATTGTGCTGGGAAGGGTATACGCTGCGTCACTGAAAGAGTTTTTAAAGATACAGGATTCTCCCGCCAGTTTATCGATATGAGGGGAAGTGTTTCTACGATAACCATAACAACCGAGATGATCCGGCCTCAAGTCGTCGATGATAAGCAGGATAACGTTATACCCTGTTCCCGCCGGCCGCTTGCCAGGATTGAAAATTTTAGAGGCAAAAAAAGACGCCGCCAGTATTAACGATGCCGCGATGCACAATACCAGCTTCAGCTTATTTTTAAAGTTCCGCATAACTTTATCTTAAGGTTTTTTAAAAATGCCTCCACTCTTGAATTTCTCCGGTTTTGTCAGATAATGATTAATTGGATTCCAGTATTCGTAGGGACGGACTTCAATCTGGCGGTT
>JAQTRM010000072.1 GCA_028711825.1 Candidatus Omnitrophota bacterium
TGGATATTTTTTCCATTATTTCGTATGGCAGTTTGACCCAGTCCGCGGTCATTCCGTCAAAACTGGAGACGCAGCGCAGGGCGCAGACATTTTCGTAAGTGCGTTCATCTCCCATGATCCCCACGCTTTTAATCGGCAGCAGCACCGCGAAAGACTGCCAGATCTGGCCGTAAAGCCCGGCGCGGGTAATCTCTTCGATTACGCGTTTATCGGCTTCGCGCAGCAGGTCCAGCCTCTGGTTGTCGATTTCTCCGATAATCCTTACCGCCAGCCCGGGCCCGGGGAAAGGCTGCCGGTGGATGATATTCTCCGGCAGGCCTAATTGTCCGCCGATCTGGCGCGCTTCGTCTTTGAATAATTCCCGCAGGGGTTCGATCAGCTTGAGCTTCATGTGGGCGGGAAGCCCTCCTACATTGTGATGGCTTTTTATCTTTCTGCTTGGCCCGCCGGTAGGGGAAACCGATTCGATGACATCCGGGTAAAGGGTTCCTTGCCCGAGGAATTTCGCGCCTTTGGTTTTTTTGGCTTCCTCCTCGAATACTTTCACGAACTCATCCCCGATGATCTTTCTTTTTTCCTCGGGGTCGGTTATTCCTTTCAGCCTTTCCAGGAACCTTTTGCTGCGGTCGACGTAGCTCAGGTTAAGGTGGTATAAGTCTTTAAAAACCGCTTTGACCTGTTCGGCTTCCCCTTTTCTCAAGAGGCCGTTATCGATAAAGATGCAGCGCAGGTTTTTGCCGATCGCCTTATGGATAAGGATCGCGGCTACCGAAGAGTCTACTCCGCCGCTTAAGCCCAGGACTACTTTGTCTTTCCCGACGGTTTTTTTGATGCTCGCGGTGGATTCCTTGATAAAGGATTGCATTGTCCATCTGCCGGAAGCGCCGCAGACCTTGAACAGAAAATTCCCCAGTATCTGGGCGCCTTTTTCGGTATGGGTTACCTCCGGGTGGAACTGCACCGCGAAAATTTTTCTTTTCTGGTTGGAAATCGCCGCGATCGGGGTGTTGGTAGTGTGGGCGATAGTATGGAATCCCGCGGGCATCTTGGTGACATAATCCCCATGGCTCGCCCAGCAGGTAAAGTTTCCCGGCAGGTGGCTGAATAATCCGGTATTGTCGTCGATAAAAAGCTCCACCTTTCCGTATTCTCTTTCGCGGGTATGTTTGACCTTGCCTCCCAGCATTTCGCAGATCACCTGCATTCCGTAACAGATCCCCAGGATCGGTATGCCCAGTTTAAAGATCCCGGGATCCGGGTAGGGGGATTTTTTTTCGATTACCGAAGCCGGTCCTCCGGAGAGGATGATCCCCTTGGGGCTTAAGGCCGCAATCTCTTTAGCCGGGGTATTGTAAGGGATGATTATGGAAAATACTTTATTTTCCCTCACCCTGCGGGCGATTAACTGCGTATATTGGGAACCGAAATCCATGATTAAAATCGTTTGTCTGGTCAAGGCGGTATTCCTTTCTTGCGGCTGTGCGGCCCGCTGTATTGCCGGCATGAATTATTTTCCCATGCCTACTTTTTGTCCTACCTGAAATATTTTTCCTTCCGTTTGTATTGAAGGAGCGATGATTATCTCCACGTCGTGCATTTCTTTGATATCGGATGCCCCTAAAGACCCCATTGATGTCCTTAAAGCGCCCAGGAGGTTTTGCGATCCGTCATCCACTTTGGCCGGGCCGGTGAGAATATCCTTCAGGGAGCCGGTGGTACCCACCTGGATGCGTGTTCCGCGGGGCAGGTTAACATGCGATGTCGCCATTCCCCAATGGAATCCCCTTCCGGGGGCTTCTTTGGCGCGGGCAAAACTCGAACCGATCATCACCGCGTCCGCTCCGCATGCGAAAGCCTTGCAGATATCGCCGCCGCGGTTCATTCCTCCGTCGGTAATAATGGAAACATATTTGCCGGTGCGTTTAAAATGGAAATCCCGCGCTCCCGCCGCGTCGACCGTGGCGGTTACCTGAGGAACCCCGATCCCGAGCACTCCGCGGGTAGTGCAGGCCGCTCCCGGCCCGACCCCGATCAAGAGGCCGCTTGCCCCGGTTTCCATCAATTCAAGCGTTGTTTCGTAGGTTACGCAGTTTCCCAGGATTACCGGTATTTTGATTGATTTGCAGAATTTTATGAGGTCCAGGGTTTTGTATTCTTTGGAAATATGCCTTAAGGTGGTGACTGTGGACTGGACCACGAAGATATCCGCTCCGGATGCGATCGCCAGTTTTGAAAATTTTTCGGCGTTGGCGGGAATACAGCTGACTACCGCCATCGCTTTGGCTTTTTTGATCTCGGCGACCCTTTTGGTGACCAGTTTTTCTTTGATCGGGGTGGTGTAAACCGTCTGGATCAGTTCGGTGGCTTTTTGCGGTGTAGCGAGCGAGATTTCTTCCAGGACCTCGTCCGGATTTTCATAGCGCGTCTGTATCCCGTCGAGGTTTAAGACCGCGATTCCTCCCATGCGGGACATCTCTACGGCGAATTTTACATCCACTACCCCGTCCATTGCCGCGGCGAGTATCGGGATCTTAAAGTTTTTACCGTTGAATTTAAAGCTGGTATTTACCTCATTGGGGTTTACCGTCTGCGATCCGGGGACTAAAGCTATCTCATCGAAACCGTAACATCTTCTTGCGCGCCTGTTAATACCGATCCACTCCGCCATTTTAAGTTCTCCTTATGATTGAATGTATTAAATCGTTATTCCGCAATAGTTTATGAGTGTTTCGCCTTACTTGGGGTTAAACCTGAAAGGATTATCCATTTTATATTAACGAGGCCCCCTTGTCAACATCTTTTTCAGCTCTCAGCCTTTTAGCTATCAACTCTCAGCTAAAAGCGGGAAAGAGCAGTAGTTAGAAATAAAGGGGAAAATAAAGGGGACGGTTCTATTTTTTAACTTATTTTATCAGAAAAATAGAACCGTCCCCTTTATTTTTTAGTGTTTCTAAGCAATGTTTCTTTGAGGATTAATACATCCCTCCGCCCATGCCGCCCATGCCGCCCATTCCTCCGGCAGGCATCGCGGGCATCTTGTCTTCTTTTTCCGGTTTGTCCGTGATCAGGGCTTCGGTAGTCAGAAGAAGCGCGGCGATGCTGGACGCATTTTGCAGCGCCGAACGCGTTACTTTGGTCGGATCGATGACACCGGCCTCGATCATGTCAACGTAAGAATCCTGGCTGACATCGTAACCGATATTGGTTTTTTCTTCTTTGATCCTTTGTACAACCACGGAACCTTCCAGCCCGGCGTTCTGGGCGATCTGCCTTAAAGGTTCTTCGATGGCGCGTTTTACAATGTCGGCGCCGATTTTTTCATCACCTTCGAGCTTCAGTTTGTCCAAAGCTGCGATGGTGCGGATAAAGGCTACTCCGCCTCCGGGAACGATACCTTCCTGAGTAGCGGCGCGGGTGGCATGCAGGGCATCCTCCACGCGGGCCTTCTTTTCTTTCATCTCCGTTTCGGTGGCTGCACCGACATTGATTACCGCAACCCCGCCGGCTAATTTCGCCAGGCGTTCCTGCAGTTTCTCTTTGTCGTAATCCGAATCGGTATCTTCAATTTGTTTTTTGATTTGGGCGATACGCGCGTTGATTGCCGCGTTCTTGCCGGCGCCTTCGACAATCGTGGAGTTTTCTTTGTCGATCTTGATCTTTTTGGCGCGTCCAAGATCCTCGATATCAAGATTTTCCAATTTGATACCCAGGTCTTCGGTAATCGCTTTTCCGCCGGTTAAGATAGCGATATCCTCGAGCATTGCTTTGCGGCGGTCACCGTAACCGGGGGCCTTTACCGCGCAGGCAACGAAGGTTCCGCGGATCTTATTAACTACCAGAGTGGCAAGCGCTTCGCCTTCGACCTCTTCGGCAATAATCAATAACGGCTTGCCGGCCCGGGCGATCTTCTCCAGCAAAGGAAGAATGTCTTTGATCGAGGAGATCTTTTTTTCGTAAATCAGGATATAGGCATCCTCCAGGAGAACTTCCATTCTCTCGGTGTCGGTCACAAAATACGGGGAAAGATATCCCTGGTCGAACTGCATACCTTCTACGACATCCAGGGTGGTAGCGGTGGATTTTGCTTCCTCCACGGTAATAACCCCGTCTTTGCCTACTTTATCCATCGCTTCGGCGATCAATTCGCCGATATTAACATCGGAATTGGAAGCGATGCTGGCAACCTGGGCAATTTCTTTCTTATCCTTGATCGGGGTGGAAAGCTTGCCCAGTTCCTCAACTACCCTGGCTACCGCTTTTTCGATCCCGCGTTTTAATTCCATCGGATTGGAACCGGCGGTAACGTTCTTTAACCCTTCCCGGTAGATCGCTTCGGTAAGGACCGTGGCGGTGGTGGTTCCGTCGCCGGCATTATCGCTTGTTTTTTCGGCTACCTCTTTGACCATCTGGGCGCCCATATTTTCAAAGGGGTCTTCCAGGTCAATTTCTTTGGCTACCGAAACGCCGTCCTTGGTAATGGTGGGCGAGCCGAATTTTTTATCGATTACTACGTTGCGTCCTTTAGGCCCCAGGGTAACCTTTACCGCCGCGGCCAGCTGTTCTACGCCCTTGAGAATCTTGCGACGGGCATCATCGCTGTAAAGTAATTGCTTTGCCATGAATCCTCCTTGTGTGCGGTGTGTTTATTTGATGATCGCCAGAATATCCTCTTCGCGCAGGATAAGCAGCTCTTCCCCTTCTTTGGTCGTGAATTCGTTTCCGGAATATTTTCCGAAGATAACCTTGTCGCCGACCTTAACTTCCGGGGCGGCTATTGTTCCGTTCTCCAGGACTTTGCCTTTACCTACCGCGACCACTTTAGCTTCCTGAGGTTTCTCTTTGGCCGTATCGGGCAGCAGTATCCCGCCTTTGCTTTTGTTCTCCGCCTCCAAAGGCTTGACCACGATGCGATCGCCTAACGGTTTGATCTCCACCTTTCACCTCCTTGTTTACCTAAACAACACCAACGCCATTTTCGCCACGTGGCGAAAACCGGCCCAATTTGCCCGGGAGGGCATACCTGCGTAATTCCTTACAAACGCAGGGTACATCTTGGGGCCGGGTATCTCTCCGCGCCGGGTGTGTTTAACGGTTATGGGTTTAAAACTAGCACTCTTTTCTCTAGAGTGCTAATTATAAATAAAAAAAATTTCTTGTCAAGAGAATTTTACGGCAATCTTTTTTTATCTTCGGCTACCTCTTCGTAAATCAGCCTGATTCCCAGAAGGGTGAGCTCTTTGTTGATTTCCATCTTTATCCCGGAGTATTTCCGGATCATCGGGATGTTTCCGCCGGTCCCGATGATCTTCGTTTTTCCCCCTAATTCTTTTTTTATCCTTCGGGAAAGTTCCTTGCATAAAGCGGCGGTGCCCAGGACTACCCCGTTTAAAATACTGCTTTCGGTGTCTTTTCCGATCAGCCCCTTGGGTTTTCCCAGTTTTGCTTCCGGCAGGAGCGCGGTTTTTTCGCTTAAAGCCGCCAGGGAGA
>JAQTRM010000073.1 GCA_028711825.1 Candidatus Omnitrophota bacterium
CTCCTACTTACTTTGCCGATTGCACCGCCCAGATGAAGGCGCTTATCGACCGGGCGGGTTTCGTCGCCAAGGCCAACGGCCAGATGCTGCGGCGTAAGATCGGCGCGGCGGTGGTTTCGGTAAGGAGAGCCGGAGGCATTCACGCCTTCGATAGCATCAATCATTTTTTCAGTATTGCGGAAATGGTTACCGTGGGATCCTGCTACTGGAATATCGGGATCGGCCGTGAGATTGGAGATGTGGAAAAAGACGAAGAGGGCCTCTTGACGATGTCTGTTCTGGGGAAGAATATGGCATGGCTGTTGAAAAAGACATGCGGAAAACAATAAGGAAGCCGGAGTTTAGAAATTACATAAGACGCGCCGTAAAACTCGGCGCGAAAGAAGCTAAGGTTATCCGGGCCTCCTCGATCGTGGTCGCCGAATGGGTAAGGATGAAATGCCAGTTTGGCTGCGACGGCTTCGGCCAGTCTTTGACCTGCCCTCCTTATTCCCCGGCTCCGGAAACGACAAGGAAAATGATTGCCTGTTATAAGAGAGCGCTTCTTGTCCGCGGTAACGCCTATGCGGAGATCCACGCCTTGATTCCTGCTCTGGAGCAGGAGATTTTTCTGGATGGTTACTTCAAGGCTTTCGGGATGGGCGCCGGGCCCTGTCAGCTTTGCGTTAAATGCGCCAAATACTGCCGTCATCCGGATAAGACCCGCCCTTCCATGGAAGCCTGCGGGATAGATGTTTATTCGACCGTCAAGAATAACGGTTATCCTATCAAGGTGCTCAAAGACGGTAATTGTAAGGGTAATTATTACGGTGTCGTGTTGATCGAATGATTTCTTTTGGGCTTCGGAAATTGATTCTGGCGGATAACTGACCTTCGCTTCCGTAAAGAGCGAAGGTTTATTTTACCGGTAATCGATGCTTCGGCTGAAGTCTCAGCCCGCCCTTTTTAGGGTGGACTAAGAAATAAGGTTCAGTATCAATCCTAAAGCAAACCCCGGGCTAAAGCCTTAAGGATAGCCGAAGGATTGATTTTATGAAAGGTTAGGTTTAGATGGCGCTTTTAGTAAAAGAGGGAGTTTTAAAAACGGTTTTGCGCATGGCGATCCCGATGCTAGCCGGGACATTTGCCATGAATGCTTATAACCTGACGGATACCTGGTTTGTCTCGCGGCTGGGGACAGACGCTTTAGCCGCGATGTCTTTTACTTTTCCGGTGGTGATGCTCCTGGGTTTTGTGATGCGCGGCCTGGGGACCGGAGCGATGACGGTAGTGGCGCACGCTCTGGGCAGGGGAAAACAGGTGACCGCCGCGCGGATAACCACGCACGCGGCTTTTTTAAGTTTTGGCGTATCTCTGATTTTGACAGTGATCGGCCTTTTTACGATCCAGCCGCTTTTTTTACGCTTAGGGGCATCCGGAGAAGTGCTTTTTCTCACGCGGCAATATATGTTAATTTGGTATTATGGTTTTGTTTTTTGGGTGCTGCAAATGATGTTTTCCGACATCATCATCGGGACCGGAAATACCAGGGCGATAAGTTTTTTGATGGTGGGCGGGACAGTGTTGAATTTTATCCTTGACCCGGTGATGATTTTCGGGTTATGGGGTTTTCCAAAGCTGGGGATAAGGGGAGCGGCCTTGGCGACGGTTATTTCCCAGACCGCGGTTTTGGCGGCGGAGTTTTATTTTATCCATAAAAGGTATCACCTGTTTCTTTTTGTTTCCCATTCCCGCTTAAGGATCATTTCTTCCTGGAGAAGGATACTGCGAATCGGGATTCCCACGGTTTTAAGTTCGGTGCTTACCCCGCTTTCGGCCGCGGTGGTGATCAATATCGTCTCCGGTTTCGGGCCTGCCGCGGTGGCGGCGATCGGGGTCGCCAGCCGTATCGAAATGTTCGCTTTTATGATCCCGATGACGGTAGGTATGTCGCTGGTGCCGTTTGTGGCCCAGAACTACGGGGCCGGGAGGATAGACCGGATCCGGATAGTGCGCAAAGGAGCGATGTTTTTTGCCTTGGTCTTCGGGTGCGTTATCGCGGGGTTGTTTTTGATTATCGCGCGGCCGCTGGGGTTATTGTTCTCTTCGGACCCGGAGGTTGTTAACGTGTTGGTGCGGTATATTTATGTTACTTGTTTCGGTTATGGATTTCTTGAGGTGCATCGCTATGCCGGATTTTGCCTGGTGGGTATTCATCGGCCGGTAGCCAGCGCTTTCCTCAATACGATCCGCGTGATCGTGTTGATGATCCCCTTGGTTTATTTCGGTTCCAGGATTTTCGGGCTTTACGGTATTTTTTACGGCAGGCTTTTTACCGACATTGTTTCGGCGGTGATCGGTATTATCTGGACCGGGAGAGTGTTAAAAGGTATATTGCCTTCCGGTTCGCAGGCTGATCCGGCAGGGAAGTAAAGGTTATTGCGTTCTTTGCGGTTTATGCTATAATAACATTAGGAAATATATTAAGTGGTCCGGAGTAGTAACGCTCCGGAGGTTTTTGATGGTCGGGCCGCCATCTTGCGGAAGCACGCGAGATGGTTTTTTGTTTTTTTAGAACCGGACCGTTTAAATCGAAAAGGAGACGGATGAATCAGGAATTTCTGAATCAGATTTTTTGGGGTAATCGGGTATACGATTACTTGCTTTCTCTGGCGGTGTTGTTTTCCAGCCTGCTTTTTGTATGGCTGGTGGTCCGTATTTTTGTCAAAAGGCTTAAAAAATTTGCCGCCAGGACCGTTACCACGCTGGATGATCTTCTGGTAAGAATACTTGAGCGGGCGGTTTTGCCCTGCCTTTATCTTACCTGTATATATATCAGCCTGAAAATGCTGAATATGCCCGCCGGCTCGGGAAAAGCGCTTAATATCCTGCAGCTTCTAGTAACTATCATTTTCTGTACCCGGATCGTTACGATTTTTCTGACTTACGGGATAAGGTCTTATCTGATCGGCAAGAATGAGGATGACGCCTCGGCGCACAGTATGGAAGGGGTGCTGAAGGTTGTTAAATTTATAATTTGGTCTTTGGCGGCGGTTATTTTTCTTGATAATATCGGTTTTAAGGTTTCCACGGTAATCGCCGGGCTGGGTATCGGCGGGGTGGCGATTGCGATCGCCGCGCAGTCGGTGCTTAAAGATATCTTCAGTTATTTTTCCATTGTTTTCGATCGGCCCTTCAAGCCGGGGGATTTTATTATTATCGGTGATTTTATGGGAACGGTGGAGCATATCGGGATCAAGACTACGCGCCTGCGCAGCCTGGGAGGGGAACTTTTGGTATTTTCCAATACCGACCTTACGGATTCCCGGGTGCGTAATTACAAGCTGATGGAGAAAAGGCGTGTTTTATTCCGGATTGGAGTTACATATCAGACATCCACCGAACGCCTTAAGGAGATCCCCGGGATTATCGGCAATATTATCAAGGATACCCAGGATACGCTGTTTGACCGGGCGCATTTTTTCAGCTACGGGGATTTCAGCCTGATTTTCGAGATCGTTTACTATGTTGCGGGTTCGGATTATAATAAATACATGGACATTCAGCAGGAGATTAACCTTAAGATCAACGAAGAGTTCGTAAAACGCGGCATTGAGTTTGCTTATCCCACGCAGAAGCTTTATTTGAGCAAGGAGTGAGATTTTTAGTTTTACCTCCCGGTTATTTTTCGATAGTGCTTGACAAGGATGTGGAATCCTTTACTATAAGAGACAACAATAAAATTTAGGGTTCGGGGCATTGGTTGCCCCGAAGGAAAAGGATGGTCGGGCCGCCATCTACGCGAGTAGAAGGCGGCCTTTTGTTTTTTAAGGGAGGGCGGAAAGAGGAGGTTTTATGATGGAATGGCAGAATGTCCCTAACCCCGATGAGATAATCCGGGAGGGAAAGAAAAAGATCGCTTCTTATCTGAAGTGGGTTCCGGTGATTGTCGTAGGTTTATTTATCCTGGCCAGCCTGCAGGGGTTGATCTATTCGATCGGACCGGATGAGATGGGGGTGATCCAGAGGTTCGGCAGGTTCATCGGCTTGAGCTCCCCCGGGCTGCACGCCAAGATTCCTTTTGGTATCGATAAGGTAACTCCGATTAAAGTGGAGAAAGTCTTTAAGGAAGAATACGGTTTTAAGACCCTGCAGCCGGGGGTAAAGAGCACTTATTCTATGGGTAATTACCGGGATGAGTCGTTGATGCTTACCGGTGATCTGAATATCCTGGATGTGCGCTGGATCGTGCAGTTTAAGATCAAGGACCCGGTAAAGCTGCTTTTTGCCACGCGGCATCCTGAGGATAATATCCATGATATCTCGGAGGTGGTGATGCGGCGTTTCGTCGGCGATTATACGGTGGATGAAGTCCTTACCACCAAGAGGGAAGAGATAGACGATCTGGCCCAGCAGGAGATTCAGCGTATCCTGGATATGTACGGGGTGGGGGTGCAGATCGTGACGGTCAAGCTTTTGGATGTTAATCCGCCGGAAAAGGTGAAGCCCGCTTTTAACGAGGTTAACGAGGCCAAACAGGAGAAGGAAAAAATGATCAACCAGGCCTGGGAGGCTTACAATAAGGCGGTGCCGAGAGCCAAAGGGGAGGCGGAAAAGACGATCCGCGAGTCGGAAGGTTACGCCACGGATAAGATCAACCGCGCTAAAGGGGAAGCGGAAAGGTTTTTGGCGACTTTGAAAGAGTATAAAAAATCCCCCAAAATAACCAAAGAAAGGCTTTATTTGGAAACTTTCATGCTGGTCCTTCCGAATGCCAAGGAAAAGTATATCATTGACTCCCAGCAGCAATCTATCCTGCCGCTTTTGGATGTTAACCGGAAGGGAGGGCGGTAAAAGATGAGATCTTTACGTTTATTGATTACGGTATTTTTGGTGGTGTTGGCGATAGCGTTCCTTTCTTTTGCCTCAGGGGCGGTTTATATCGTTAACGAAGGGCAGCAGGTGGTCATTACCCAGTTTGGCAAGCCGGTAGGCGACCCGGTTACTTCCGCGGGGCTGCATTTCAAGCAGCCTTTTATCCAGGAGGCGCATTATTTCGAAAAAAGGCTCCTGGATTGGGACGGGGATCCCAACCAGATACCTACCAAGGATAAGAAATATATCTGGGTGGATACTACCGCCCGCTGGAGGATAATTGACGCGCTTAAATTCCTGCAGTCGGTGGGCAATGAAATGAGCGCTCAGGGCCGGCTGGATGATATTATAAATTCCGCCACCCGCGATGTGGTTACCAGCCATCTTCTGGTGGAGGCGATCCGTGATTCTAACCGTATCCTGGATTCCCGCTCCGAAGGGGAGGATATGATCGTTACCGATGAGGCTCTGGAACGCAT